>CBIHPC010000015.1:0-62211 GCA_966211305.1 uncultured Niastella sp. | reverse complement strand
CCGTAATTACAGGACTGCTTGCAAAAACCTGCATCTATGCCCAGGACAGACAAGCACCCGCCTACCCGCTCATTACGCACAATACATATTTTAGCATTTGGTCAACCACCGATCAGTTGAATGCTTCTACAACACAACACTGGACCGGTGCAGATAATTCTTTATTAGGATTGATCAATGTTGATGGCCGTATTTTCCGTTTTATGGGTAAGGTGGAGGCCAATTATAAGACGGTCGTTAATGCTTCTGATGAAACTGCATACACGGTTCGCTATACCGAAACGCAGCCGCAGGGCGACTGGACGTCGGCGAATTTCAACGATGCCGGCTGGAAATCGGGTCACGCTCCGATTGGCGATAACGAAAAGACCGCAAAAACAAGTTGGAGATCCGGCCACATTTGGGTAAGAAGGTCTTTTAATGTAACCAACCCCGCCGGCATCAATGAGCTTTTGCTGAAGTTGAACCATGACGATAATATCGAAGTGTTTTTGAACGGGAAAAAAGTATATGACAAAGTGGGCTGGACGAATTCGTTTCAATATCATCCCATAGATAAAGCTGACCTTACAACCGGCCGGAATGTTATTGCCATCCATTTGAAAAATACCGCGGGCGGCAGGTTCCTGGATTTTGGACTGGTTGACAAAGTCAAAGACAATATGGACACTATTGCTTTGGCTGAACAAAAAAATGTTGAGATAACTGCAACCCGAACTATCTATGATTTCACCTGTGGTAATATCGATCTGAAAGTGACATTTACTTCTCCCCTACTGCTTCATGATATGAAGTTGCTTGCGCGGCCTGTTTCATATATCACCTATGCGGTAAAGGCCAACGATGAAAAAACACACAACGTTAAAGTGTTTTTGGGCGCTTCCTCGAATATTGCGGTGTACCAACCTGCGCAGAAAGTGTCTACCCGGAAGTATAATATAGGCGGGCTGTCAATATTAAAGACCGGCACCCTGGAACAACCTGTACTTCAAAAAGGAGCCGACGATATGCGAATTGATTGGGGATATTTTTATGTGGCAGCACCCCGGTCGTCCGGTGCAGTGCAGTTTATCACAAAAAGCCCGGATGCCGCCAGTGCCTTCAGTAAGGGATCTGTAGTTTCAACCGCATCAACGGGAAGGTCGCTTTCGCTGAACACGGTAATTCCCATCGGCACAGTAGCAAAAGAACCAGTTGAACGGCAGATGATGCTTGGTTATGACGAGTTGTTTTCTGTGCAATATTTCAACACTAACCTGCGCCCCTGGTGGAATAATGACGGCAGGCAGACAATAGAAGGCCAACTGGTTGAGGCGGCGAAAGAATATACAGCAGTTATGGAGAAGTGTTCGGCTTTCGATAAGGAGCTGAATAACGACGCAACCAAAGCCGGTGGTAATAAGTATGCGCACCTTTGTGCGCTGGCTTATCGTCAAAGCATCGCGGCGCACACGCTGGTAAAAAGTCCGAAAGGAGAAACGCTGTGGCTTTCAAAAGAGAATAACAGTGGCGGCTTCATCAACACGGTAGACGTCACTTATCCATCGGCCCCATTGTACCTGCTTTATAACCCGGAATTGGTTCAGGGTATGCTCAATGGCATTTTTTATTTCAGTGAATCCGGTAAGTACGCCCATCCCTGGGCAGCCCACGATCTTGGCACTTATCCTCATGCAAATGGCCAAACTTATGGCGAACCTATGCCTGTAGAAGAATCGGGCAATATGATCATACTGACAGCGGCTATAGCTAAAGTGCAGGGGAATGCCAATTATGCGAAGCTGCACTGGAAAACGCTGACCACCTGGGTTGACTATCTGACAAAAGAAGGGCTCGATCCCAAAACGCAACTTTGCACGGATGATTTTGCCGGCCACCTGGCGCGAAATGCAAACCTATCAGTAAAGGCCATCGTTGCGATCGCCTGTTATGCGCAGATGGCAGAAATGTTAGGCGAAACCGAAACAGCCGGGAAATACCGGCAGATTGCCGAAAGCATGGTTCCCCAATGGATGCAGATGGCAGATGCCGGCGATCACTATAGCCTCACTTTTGATAACAAAGATACCTGGAGCCAGAAGTACAATCTTATATGGGATAAAGTGCTCAACCTTCGTCTTTTCCCACAAAAGGTATATGACATAGAAACCCAATACTATCTTACAAGGCAACAAAAATTCGGTTTGCCGCTGGATAGCCGCAAAACGTACACCAAGAACGATTGGATCTTGTGGACCGCAACTTTCGCTCCCCAACAAGACCAGTTTGAAAAGCTGATAACACCTGTTTACCGGCATTCTCTCGAAACCGGATCACGTGTTCCTCTTAACGATTTCTACGATGCGATCACCGGCATCAGGGAGAATTTTAAGGCCAGAAGTGTTGTCGGCGGATTCTTTATGAAAATCCTGGCCGACAGGCTGAAGGTTAAATAAATGCTTCATACGCAGACAGACCATACAAAAAAAGGTTCACAGCAATGCGAACCTTTTTTTATTGGTAACACTTACCCCAAAAATAAAAAAAGCCGCACATGTGCGACTTTTCAATTATATAATGTTTTAACTTTTCGCTTCTTCAATGGTCGCCGAATATTATCTGTAGAATTGCCTGTTACTCCCAAACATTGAAGGATCGGCCGGATTATAAATGGGACCAACGCCATAACCATAATAATTATTTCTGCTTACCCCAATGCTACCGGAGATGGAGAATGTTCTTTCGGGATTTACATACATCAGGCCGATCTGTGCAGCCCGGTTGATATCAAATTTATTGGGGTTACCAACGCTGTTGAACTTGCCAATACCCGGTTGATAAAACGTACTATTAAAATTAAAATATGTTGGCGCAACAGAAACGTTGGCGAAAGCGTACAGGTTATTTGTTAATTGCCTGTTAAGTTGTACACCAACCGGCGCGGAAACAAAGGTACCGCTCCCTCCCCTGAATGCAACAAAGCCGGTGGAAATGCCGGCAAATTTGGTAAGAAACCATTTCTTTTTAAGATGATTGGAGTCACCCACCTGGCTAAAATGCCTGTAACCGGGCTGCATGCCATTCATACCGCCAAAGGAAAGCGGCATCTGCGCCTTTACACTTACAGCGGAAAATAATATCGCGGCAAAAAAGAATGTGCGTATCATCTCCTTAAAGATACACTGCATTTTTCAAACCCAAAAATTATCCACACCCTGAATTTCACTTATAAACCCTGATTCTTCATTATGATCATATTCGCAATGAGGCCCGTCCAGCCGGTTTGGTGCGAGGCGCCCAAACCACGCCCGTTGTCACCGTGAAAAAATTCATGAAATAAAATGTAATCCCTGAAATGCGGATCGTTCTGCAATTTATCATTATCGCCAAACACCGCCCGCCTGCCGTCTTTATCACGTTTGAAAATTCGCAGCAACCGGCAGGCCAATTCATTACCTACCTGCTTCAACGTATAGAAATGTCCCGATGCGGTCGGATATTCTATCTTAAAATCATCGCTGTAATAAAAATGGTACTTGCGCAAACTTTCAATGATCAGGAAGTTCATGGGCATCCATACCGGTCCGCGCCAGTTGGAATTACCGCCATACATATCGCAGTCACTATCGCCCGGCACATACGGCACGCTCATATCGGCGCCGTTTATTTTTATCCGGTATGGGTGCGTTTTATATTCCTTCGACAACGAGCGTACGCCGTAATCGCTCAGGAACTGCGTTTCATCGAGCATATGGCTCAGCAGCCTTTTCATGCGATGCCCACCCAGCAAACTCAGCAGGTGTGTATCCTGTTTACCTTCCTCATACCAGCGCGAAACCAGCAATGCCAGATCGGGGCGGTGGCGCAGGAACCAGTTCATCCTTTCGGCAAATACGGGGTTATTGTCAAGCGTTTCTTTCGTGATCACTTCTACGGCAAATAACGGAATCAGTCCTACCATACTTTTCACTTTCAGCTTCAGTGTTCGCTTATCCTTCAAATGCATCTGATCGTAAAAGAACCCATCCTCTTCATCCCACAAACCGGTATTGTTCTTACCCATACTGGCCATGGCGCCTGCGATATACAGGAAGTGCTCAAAGAATTTGGTAGCCATTCCCGTATAGGCCTTGTTGTAAGTTGCCAACTCGAGTGAAATATGCAGCATGTTCAATGCATACATGGCCATCCAGCTGGTGGCATCGGCCTGTTCGGCGGTTACGCCTTCGGGCAGCGGCGCGCTGCGGTCGATGACGCCTATATTATCGAGGCCAAGGAAACCACCTTCGAAAATATTGTTTCCCTCGGCATCCTTTCTGTTCACCCACCAGGTAAAATTGATCAGGAGTTTATGAAAGATCGATTCAAGGAACACATAATCCTTTACCCCTTTTGCCTTTGCATCCATGCGGAAAATACGGAACACAGCACCGGCATGGATGGGCGGGTTGGCATCACCCAGCGACCATTCATATGCCGGCAACATGCCCGACGGATGCATATACCATTCCTCGGTAAGCATCTGCAATTGCTGTTTGGCAAAATCGGGATCAACAAGGCCAATGGTAACGCAATGAAACCCGAGGTCCCAGGCGGCGTACCAGGGAAATTCCCATTTATCGGGAACGGAAATAATGTGCTCGTTATTGAGTTGTTTCCAGTCGTTATTGCGGCCATTCAACCGCTGTTGTGGCGGTTGTGGTGTAGCCGTGTCGCCATCGAGCCATTGCTGCACCTTGTATGAATAGAATTGTTTATTCCACAACATGCCGGCAATTGCCTGGCGATGAATACGCCGCTCATCTTCGTTCGCAACGATCTCCTGCAGATCGGAATAAAACGTATCCGCTTCTCCGATCCGTTTTAAAAACAGTTCATCAAAACCGGCAAACGCATCGGTTGATTCCTGGTCGCTTAAACGCAGGCGAATGGTATGGCTGGAACCGGCGGGGATCATCAGCTCATAATCGATGGCCGCCTTTGTGCCCATCATAGCCGGGTTCACCATTTTTTTCCCATGCAACAAATGCTCGGCAATGCCATCCTTGGGATACAATTCTTTATTGTCGAAATGATATAACCGGCGGGTGTTGGTTTCATTATTGCAGAACAACATGCGGCCATCGCCCTCGAAATATAAATTCGATACGGCCAGCTTTTCATGCTCTATTTGTATGGAGCGATCACAATTTTTGTACAGCGAAGGTTTATAATCATGGCGGCCCCAGCACCAGGTATTGCGGAACCAGACGGTTGGCAGCACGTGCAGGCTGGCATCTTCTTTACCGCGGTTATGAATGGTTATTTTGACAAGAATATCATCGGTACCGGCCTTGGCATATTCAACAAAGACATCGAAATATTTGTCGTCGTTGAAAATACCGGTATCCATCAGTTCAAATTCCGGTTGCAGCCGGTTGCGGCGGGCATTCTCTTCTATCAGCCACTCGTAGGGAAACTCCTGTTGCGGATACTTGTACAGCATTTTCATATAGGAATGCGTGGGCGTGGCATCGAGATAATAATATACCTCCTTAACATCTTCGCCATGGTTCCCCTGCTGGTTGTTCAATCCAAACAGCCGCTCTTTTAGTATGGGGTCCCGTTTATTCCACAGGGCCAGCGCAAAACACAACAACTGTTTCTCGTCGCTGATGCCGGCGATACCCTCTTCTCCCCAGCGCCAGGCCTTGCTGCGCGCCATGTCGTGGGTGGTAAAGTTCCACGCGTCGCCATTGGCACTATAGTCTTCGCGCACTGTTCCCCACTGCCTGTCTGAAACATATGAGCCCCATCTTTTCCAGTCGGTCTGCTGTAGTCGTTGTTGTTCTGCATTCATGCTATTGGCTTCCTCAGAAGCAAATGTACAGGAGAAATATTATTTGTATTATCTATTTGAAGTTAATAGTACTCTATTTTTCTTTCTACCGAGCTTACCGGCCTTCCATCCAGCCTGGTGATTGTCTTTTTTATCCAGTTCCCCATAACATCATACAAATATTCACAGCGGTAAGAACGGTTGTCATCTATAACTGCGGCTTTTACCTCTTTATGCTCAATTTCATTGCCCAAAGAATCATAATTATATGTCTCCTCGAAAGGCTTTTTGTTGCTATCAAGGCCTTTCAGCATCAACAATCTGTTGTTTTTATTCCATACTGATATAAAACATTCTTCGTAATTATCACGGCATCTGGTTTCCACAAGCGTATCGCCGCTATATTTATACGTAACCCTGTACTTATTTGTTCTCCTTTCGATATTCAATTTTTCCCTTCTTTTGAACGTAAACTCCTCTCTACGCTCTTTAATAATTGGCCGGTTAAGGGAATCATAGGTATACGTATTGTATATATGAAAAATATCCGGCTCACGGCACAGTTCAACAACACTTCCATGTTCATCGTAATAAAGTTTCTCGGTTTTAATTAAAGAATCGGCACCACGGTACTTAATAGTTTTGGTCATATTGCCTTTCTTGTCAAACTGAAATGTCTGCCTGCTTATCAGACTGCTGTCTTCTGCAAAACTTCTCCATTCGATATAGTACCCGGCTCTGTTGTACCGGTAAACCGATCTCCAACCGAACTTCCCATCTCGCTGAAATACGACCTTTTCAAGAAGATTTCCAGCTCTGTCGAATTTGTAATACTCTTTTGATACATAACCTGAGAATCCGGAATCAGCAGGGTTGCGCTTAAAATTAAAATCAAAAACAGACTTTACGTTCCCTTTAAAATGAATATCACGGTTATGCCGGTATTCTTTACCGGATTTTTCGTTTAAGACTTTTTGAGAAGAACAGCTGGCAGCTATAATCAATATTGCTACCGGAATCGTTTTTACCAACGGGTACAGTGCAAGACTCATGATGCGCACAAAATATAATTTGTTTTTGCAAAATACAAGTCGGCCTACAGGCCTTATAACTTGCAATTAAAAGTCAATAAGAAAGTAGAGCCCGACTGGCTAAAGTGTGAGCCGTCATACGTTGCAATATGGTAGCGGCCGTTAAAGGTGACGGCATTGATATTTCTTCTTACTTCTTTGGGATCATTCAATAATTCCCGGCCCGCAGTATTCAAAGGCTTCAATACATACTGCGGCAAAACGTTGAAGATATTATTGGCGGCAAAGGTGGCGCCCAGCCATGGGGTGAACTGGTAACCTATATGTGCGTCGGTGACCATTTTTGTTTGAAAGACCATTTTAATATTCTGATCAAGCCCTTCGCTGCGAAATGTAGCCGGGCCGAACAACGTATTATTCACCGTCAGCGACCATTTATCCAGGGATAGATCGCCGCCGAGGATCGCTTTGAATTTCGGGCGGCTGGTAAGCAGCAGGGCTTCCTGCATATAATCGAAAATGGCCTGTCCGGCTTCATCGATCAGTTTGGGATTCGATACCACTCCCAGCAAATTATTCGCAATGGTATAATTACCGGCCAGGTTAACCGCCAGGCGGCCGGTGGTCATAATGCGAATGTTCTTAAACGCGGCTACAAGATCGAGGCCCTGCGTATTGGTGCTGATGCCATTGGTAAAAAAACTAACGCCAATGATCCCATTGGCGCTTAAAACAGCATCCAGCTGTGTATTCCTGTTTGGCGTATGTGTAATGTCGGAGCTGAGAATGATGCGGTCGCGGATCCTGATATTATAATAATCGAGGGTCAGACTGAAGCGTTTCGATGGCCGCAAACCAAAACCCGCGGTAAAGTTTACAGATCGCTCCGGTTTCAACGCCGGCACACCCAGCACCTGCGCCTGCGCGCTTTTGTTGCTTACAACGCCTTTTGTTTGCACACCCATACCCGGCGAAAAGATCTGCTGTACGATCTGCAGGTTAACCTGGTGCAGGCCGGGCGCCCTGAAACCGGTTGAAACCGAAGAACGCAGGGTAAGCTTGTCACCGGCCAGATTTTTCCTGCCACTCACCTTCCACACAAAAGCGCCGCCAAAATCATTGTAATATTCCTGCCGCGCCGTAGCATTGAGCAGCAGCGACCTGGTAACATCATAACTAACATCGAAGTATCCGCCGATATTGAACCGGCTGGAGGTATTGGCATTTATATTGGAAATGCCTGAAAATGAAATAGGGCCCATCCCGGTATAGGAGGCCCTGTCCCCTGCAATAATTGTAAAAGTTTCGTTTCTGAATTCCGTACCAAAAGCGATCGATAATTTTTCATTCAACATATGGGTAACATCGGCATTTCCTACCACATGATGAAAAGCGTAGCCGCCGGGCCGGAATGTGGTCGGACTGTTCCAGCCCATACTCGGGTTCCATGTATTATCAACCGAATACAGTTGCCGGTTGCCCCCAACCGTAACACTCATATCGGAAGTCCATAGTCCTTTCTCCTTTTTATAACCAAGCGTGGCATTATAATCGTTCAGATCGCCGGCAAACGTAGGGCCAAAACCGAGATAGGTTGATGAAGTGTCGTGTAACAAATGCCAGGGGTCCTGCTTCCAGTATGCCGTTCGGTAGTTGGCATAACTCTGAATGTTCTTGTATACATAAGCCGCGTTGGCATACACCGAGCCGTTGTTCTTAACCGGTATACCGGCATTTACCAAAAACCGGGCAGCAGTAAGCGCCGGTGTGCCGTTTACGTTGCGCGCATCGGGGAATTGCTCCAGGAACGTTTTTACTTTCTCCAAACCGGCGGCCGTTCCATCACCCAGATCGAGATTATCCTGTTCAGCATCCACTTTCCCCGGCCGGTTGGTGCGGTTCTCTTTTTGAAAATTGACGGTATAGTTTACATAACCCCTGTCGCCGAAATTCACCCCGCTGTTGATGCTGGTGCCTATTGAAAATCCATCGCCTTTACCTGTTATACCTGTATTGACTTTATAGCTGGTATATTCAAAACGGTCTTTTAAAATTATATTCATCACCCCGGCAATGGCATCGGAACCATATTGGGCAGAAGCACCATCGCGCAGGATCTCCACGCGTTTGATGGCGTCCATGGGAATGGCCGACAGATCGGTTTCCGTTTCTCCGCGGCCGGGCGAGGTTTGAATATACACCAGCGAACCGGGGTTCTTTCTTTTGCCATTGATCAGGATCAGTGTGCGGCAGGGCCCCATGTTCCTGATCTCATACGGATCGCTTAATGAAGTTGCATCATGCACCGGCATGTTCACAGTATTGAATGACGGCGCACGGAACTGCAAGGCCTTATCAAGCGTTAACTGACCGGTACTGAGCAGATCGGCGCCGTTGATATTATCAACCGGCAACGAAGTGTTGGTGAATGTGCGCTGGGAAGCGCGGCTGCCCACCGCCACCACTACCCCGCTCAGATCGGTGACGGCATTGTTCAGCGTAACATCCTTTACCGCTGCCGCCCGCTGCATTTTTACCGTGGTCATATAACTGTTATATCCAACGCTGCTGAAATATACTTTATGCGTTCCGTTTTCCAGCGGCAGGCGGTATCTGCCCTGCGCATCGGTCACTGTTCCCCGGGTAACGCCAATGACGATCACCGATACGCCCTGCACCGGTTCGTTATTTTCATTTCGCACAGTGCCCATCAATAAATTATGTTGTTTAACTGCAGCGGAATCGGGTTTACCGGCATTTCCTCTATTTCGGCCGGGCGCTTCGGAGATGATGATCTGGGTGGGCGATACTTTTTTAAAGGTCAGCCCCAACGGGGTAAGCAGGCTGCGCAATGCATTATCCGCGCTGTTTCCATCGCTGGTATCGGTAAGCACATTTTTGTTTTGCACCAGTTGCTCGCGGTAAAGGATACTGATGCGGAATTTTCTTTCCAGTGCAGTAATTACGTCTTTTAAGGGAAGGCTGTTTTCGGCTGGATCCGTGAGCAGGGAAGTTTTGCCGTCTTTGTCGTTTCGGACAATCCGCTGCCCGTGCACGGCTTTTGCCGTGCATAGAGTTAAAATAAATGCAATAAGCCAATAATGATACAGGCTTTTTCTCATAATCCATAATATGCTCAAGGCTCAATGCTGAAGGCTTAACGCCTGCTCGCGAATTTCGTAAAGCGCCTTCGTTTTGCATCCTGTCGGCAGTCTCAGAAAACGGAACGACAAAAAAAGTTATGCAAGGTTATGCGCTTTTGCCTTCAACCTTCTGCGTTTTGCATTCAGCGTTTTGCCTCTGCCTTTAGCGTTTTTCGTTCAGCTTTATTCAATAATAATCCGGTTTCCCTCCTTTGTAATTTTTGTTTTGAACAGTTCCCCCAGTACCGTCAGCATCACCTGTTCGTTGTTCAATTCAAGCGTACCGGAAAAAGTCTGTTTATCAAGACTATCGTTGCGTGCAATAAAATCGTATCCATAATAGGCCTCCAGTGTTGCACATATCTCTTTCACCGTAGTGTTCTCAAAACGGTATTTGTGATCCATCCACGCGGTGAACAGACCGGGTTTGGCCACACGGGTAATTATTTTCCCCTGCGCTGCATCATAATAGCAATAATCGTTGGGCTGCATGATGGTTTCAGAGTGGGCGCCCGGAATGCTGAACCTTACCTTGCCTTCGCGTAACATCACCGTAGTGAGATGATTGATACTTTTTACGTTGAACTCAGTGCCCAGCACTTCTATTTCTGCATTTTCGGCATTCACTTTAAAGGGCAGCGCTTTCCCATCATTTTCAATATGGCGAACCTTAAAAAACACCTCACCTGTGATCAACACCTCCCGAACTCCGCCAAAACGGCTTTTACTATACCTTACAGATGAATTGGCATTCAATACAACTTCTGTACTATCAGGCAACCAGGCCGTTTTAATAGCTGCATAGGGTGTAGAAATATAGGTATATGACGGCTTTCTTACATAATACAGTACCGCTGCACCAATCAGTAGCCCGGCGACCACCGCGGCCGCTTTTATCCACCGGCCCGTAAACGACCTTATCTTGGCCGGTGCCGGTTGAGCCGTTGCAATCGTATGATCTATCCGTTGTTTCAGGGACACAAAGAATTCTTCTGCAACTGTTTCCTTCTTAAAATCAAGGGAACGGATCATATCAATCGCTTTCTGTGCGGCTTCTCTTTTATCAGGATTGGCATTCATCCATACGGTCCAGCTCTGGTTAGCAGGCGCACCGGGGTTCAATACCCAATTGATAAATGATTCATCCTGCAGGAAATCGCTTACTTCGTATTGTTTGTATTTGTCCATTTTCGCTTCTACAGATTTCTGTTGTTAACTCCGACAATAAAGAAACAGTTTGTTGTTTGTGGTTGCTACCGCGCTTTCAGCCTTTCGGTAACTTGTCGGAAAGCCTGAAACTAATGAACAACAAACCACAAACTATAAACTATAACTATCGTCGCCATTTCCAAACCACAATGCTCCATGCTTCTCCATCCGGTGCATTATACTGGTGAATCGACTCAAACCCAACCCGTTTATGCGCATTTACCGATCGCTGGTTCCTGATCGCGATCTCCGTGATGGCAAACTCATATTTGTCTTTAAAATAATTCCTGTACGCCGAATACATTGCATCAAATATGCCCCTGCCCCGGTAGGCTTCGGCAATACAAACCTGTCCCACCACCATATACCCGTAGCCGGCGATCTTTTTATGTTCAAATTCCACCTGCTCAAACATTTCGAACATCGGCATCAGTATGGGTATATCGAACCTCGAGTGTACCGTCATGGCCAGCAGGTAGCCCACCACGCGATCGTCCTCTTTGGCTATCACATGCGCCTCGATATCGTTCATTTTCTTCAGGTCTTCAAAACTATGCGATACGGTTACAAAACCCTGTGCATTAATCTGCTCTGCCGAAAGGCCGGCCGCCAGATTTTGTTTTTGCAATGCCAGGATCTGCTGCAGGTCGTTATCAGTTTTTGCTATACTATATTCGATCATAATAATAATTGCTGAACGCAGAACGCTGAACGCGAATACCCCTAATTGCGATAGCCCCGCATTCCTGAAGCCGCACGAGCATGCAACAACAGGCGCCGCCCGAATTTTGCGAACAGGCGTTCAGCGTTAAGCCTAACGCGTTTTGCTTTTAACCTTAATCGTTCCGCCTTTTTGAGCAATCTACAATATTTCGCCGAAACATCACGACGTTGCAACAGGAGGCGAAGTTCGAATTTCGCGAGCAGGCGTTCAGCGTTAAGCGTTCAGCGTTGAGCATTTTTACAATTTAAAATTAATCGTTGCCAAAAAGGTGGTGCCTAGTTGACTAAAATGTGATCCGTCGTAGGTAACCATGCTGTACCTGCCGTTGAAAGTAATAGCATTCACATTCTTTTTCACCAGGGCGGCATCGCTCAAAACGGCGTCGCCATTACTGTTCAGCGCTTTCAACTTCCATTCCGGTATTATATTGAATATGTTATTTACTGCTATTGATGCATTTACCCGGCTGCTGAACTGATAAGCGATGTTCACATCGGTAACCACTTTTGTCTGAAACTCGAGCTGCAGGTTTTTATCGAGCCCGTCGTTGCGGAATTTGGTTGGACCGTACAAAGTGTTATTCAGGAAGAAATTCCATTTGTTTAAAGTAAGGTCGCCGCCCAGCACCGCTTTAAATTTTGGCCGGCTGGTAAGCAGCAGCGCTTCCTGAATGTAGTCAAAGGTCGATTGCCCGGCATCACCGATCAGTTTGGGATTGGTAATACTGCCATCGAGTTCGTTCGATAAAGTATAGTTACCGGCCAGGTTGATCGTCAGTTTGCCGGTAGTACCCACTGCGATATTCTTATAGTTCGCCACTACATCGATACCTTCAGTACTGGTGCGGATACCATTGGTAAAGAAGCTCACCCCTACTATGCCATTGTTGCGTAATACATCATCCAGTTCGGTATTACCTGCCGCCGTATTGGTGATGTTTGAGCTGAGAATGATACGGTCTTTGATATCGATGTTATAATAGTCAACCGTAAGGCTGAAATTCTTTGTTGGGTTGAACCCAAAGCCGGCCGTGAAATTCACCGATTTCTCAGGCTTTAATGCGGGAACGCCTAACAAATGCGCCTGCGGACTTTTATTACTTACGATCCCTTTTGTTTGAATACCTTGTCCGGGCACAAAACTCTGTTGCGCGATCTGCAGGTTGATCTGGTGTAAACTGGGCGCCCTGAACCCGGTAGAGATAGAAGAGCGCAGAGTAAGTTTATCACCAATCACTTTAGCGCGGCCGCTGAGTTTCCAAACGAATGTGCTCCCGAAATCGCTGTAATATTCTTCGCGAACGGTACCGTTTACCAGGAATGCTTTTGAGATATCATAATTCACATCGAAATAACCGCCGATATTGAAGCGGTTCACTTTGATGGCGTTCACTTCATTTACCCCGGGGAAAGAATTGGCGCCCTCGCCCGAATACGAAGCGGTATCGCCGGCGAAGATCTGGAAGTTCTCGCTGCGGAATTCGCTTCCGAAACCAATGCTCAGTTTATCGGTCACCTCTTTGGTGATATCGATATTTCCCACCACATGATTGAATGCATACCCGCCGGGTTTAAAGCGAATGGGGCTTTTTGAACCAAGCGAGTGGTTAACGGTATTTTCTACGGTATACAATTGTTTATTACCGCCGGTGGTAAAGCTGATATCGTGCGTCCAGCCGCTCCTGGTTGTTTTAAAACCAACGGTGGCGTTATAGTCGTTTAAGTCGCCTTCGAAAGTGGGGCCGTAGCCCAGGTATTCCGTACCGGCCGGGTGCAGCAGTCCATAATCCTGTTTCCAGTATGGTGTGCGGTAGTTGGCAAAACTCTGCACCTTTTTATATACGTAAGCCGCATTGGCATAGAAGTTCGTGTTTTCACTGACAGGGATACCTGCATTCACCAGGAATTTGGTGGCGGTGCTGGTGGGTGTGCCGCTGATATTTTTGGCATCGGGAAAACGGTTGAGGTAGGCCTGTACTTCCTGCAGGCTGGCGCTGGTGCCGGCGCTAAGGTCGTTATTGTCGCCTTCGGCATCAACATTGCCCGAGCGATTGGTTTTGTTCTCCCGCTGGAAATTGATGGTATAATTGATAAAACCCCTGCCGCCGAAATTGGCGCCGCCATTCAGGCTGGTAAGAATAGAAAAGCCATCGCCCTTATGCGTTATGCCGCTGGCTATTTTAAAATTGGTATAATCGAACCGGTCTTTTAAGATAACGTTCATTACACCGGCAATAGCGTCAGAACCGTATTGGGCGGAAGCGCCATCGCGAAGAATCTCCACCCTTTTAATGGCTTCGGTAGGAATGGCAGCCAGATCGGCGCCCGTTTCACCACGGCCGGGAGAAGTTTGAATATAAACGAGTGCACTTGGATTCTTTCGTTTTCCGTTGATGAGAATAAGCGTACGGCTGGGACCCATATTCCTGATCTCGTATGGATCGAGTAAGGAAGTGGCGTCATTCACCGGCGTGTTCACCGTATTGAAAGAAGGAACGCGTAACTGGAGGGCTTTATCGAATGACAACTGACCTGAGTTCACGAGTTCGGAGGCATTGATATTATCCACGGGTAAAGGCGTGGTAGTGAACGTGCGTTGCGAAGCACGGCTGCCTACGGCAACAACCACTTCGCTCAGATCGGCCACGGCATATTTCAGTACGATATCTTTTGTAACGGCGCCGTTATCGACCTTTACATTCATAGAATACGGATTGAAACCCACACTGGTGACGAAGATCTTGTAGGTACCGGCAGGTAAAGAAAGGCGGTAGTTACCTGAAGTATCGGTAGACGTACCGCCTTTGTTGCCCCCCACAATGATCGAAGCATTGGAGAGCGGTTCACCACTTTCACTTGTGATGGTACCTTTTAAAATACCCTGCGCGGTTGCAATTGCGCTCCATAGCAGCAAAACTACCATCGGAATGGCATATATTAATTTTCTCATGTGACTGATTTAATGATGGTTTTACAATGAAAAGCAAGCTACTCGCATCAAAAGTCACCGCGCGGTTTTAGTTAAGAGGGGGAAGCCGGGGAAATTACCCCATGGGTTTTGATTTTTATTTTGAAATAAGGGGATGTACAGGTTGCAGGTGTATAAATTGGGTATTTATTGATTACAGAAAGAAGCTACCGGTAACCTTAAAAAACCGGCTGGCAACAATAAATCACAAATAATATACTGCAAACCATATTCTCCCTTAATACAGCAATTGCCCGGCCCATCAGTTTGTAACAGGCTTTTACCGACAGGTTCATATTGCGGGCAATGTCTTCAAAATTCAATCCTTCATAATACCGCAGATAGATAACTTCTTTTTGTTTTGCGGTGAGGGTAAGCAGCACGCCTTCGATCTGTTGCCTGATGTGGCGGTGCTGTTCATTATTCAGAAAAAGCGTTTCGGGCGTGAGCTGCAGTTCGAACCGGTACGACTGCTCATCGCCGGGGTTGAGCGTTTGCAGGCGGCCCTGCTTGTGCAGCCAGTGCAGCAAGGTGGTGCGCACAGATTTAAACAGGTAACTTTTAACGGAAGAATGGATGTTCAGTTTTTGCCGGTTAGCCCATAACCAAACGAATACATCGTGCAGGCAATCCTCCACCGCAGGCAGATCGGGAATGAATTTCAGCCCGTATTGGGTCAGTTGGCGGATGTATTTATTATAAAGCAGGGTAAAAGCATCATAGTCGCCTGATCGGATCTGAACGATCAGTGACGCATCCTCCTGTGCACTATTTGAATCCAAGGGTGTCCGGGTCATGAACTGTGTAAATTACCAGTGAAAATGCAACGTGCAAACCTACCGGTCTGGTAAATAGCCGCCTGTAATTTAACAACAAAATACACTTCAGCGACATTTGTAAATTATATATATGAACAATTTCATCGCCTATTATCCAGCTTGGGCCCATCATTTTCCGGTTTAGTCTGTTTTAAAAGAAAGGGCAAAGTCATACTAATAATGAATTACGTAGCTTAGATACGCTAAACGCTTAACGCAGAACGCTTAACGCGAATACAGTTCCAGGTGCTGTTTTTCACGCAATTGCACCTTGCCGAAGATTCGGAAGTATAGCTGGCCGCATACGCGGGGTTCAGTGTTCAGCATAACTTATGAGGCCGGCAAACAGCAGCGATTTATGGCATTGGTAAAATTCACATACGCACTAAAAAGGTTCTTTCCAAAGCTTACCGATACCGAGGCAAGCGGGAAAACGCTGCGGGCGGTCATCGATGAAATAGAGGCCCGGTACCCAGGTGTTACGCGGTATGTGTTAGACGATCAGGGCCGCCTGCGCCAGCATGTGAATATCTTTATCGACGGCGTTATGATCAAAGACCGCAACGCGCTTACCGACCCGTTCCGCGAAAACAGCGAGATCTATATTATGCAGGCCCTATCCGGTGGATAGAATTAGGGCTGGATTTACTTCGACATTCAAAATTCTTCTGTTCAATATTCAATATTTACGCAGTATGAAACAAACACTTCTTTTAGGCACCCGCAAGGGATTTATCGCTTACCGCTTTCAAAACGATCGGTGGAAAATAGAGAATGTTTCTTTTGAAGGTGTACCCATTTCCATTGCCTATGCCGACCCGCGTAACGGCACCTGGTGGGCCTGCCAGGATCACGGCCATTGGGGCGTTAAACTGCAACGTTCGAAAGACCGTGGCAAAACCTGGGAAGAAGTGGCCGCGCCGGCTTATCCCGAAGGCGAAGAAGTAAAGGACGGCGTACCCGCCACTACGCGCTACATGTGGTCTATGGCGCATGGCGGCAATAATCATACATCACGTTTATGGATAGGTACCGACCCCGGCGGTTTATTCCTCAGCGAGGATGAAGGCAACAGCTTTCAACTGGTTGAATCGCTTTGGAAACATCCCACCCGCAAAGAAGGCTGGTTTGGCGGCGGCCGCGATCTGCCCGGGATCCATTCCATTATAGTTGACCCACGCAACGAAGACCATATTCATATCGGCATCAGTTGCGCCGGTGTTTTTGAAACTACCGATGGCGGTAAGAACTGGGCCATTCGCAACAAAGGGTTGAATGCTACCTTTCTGCCCGATCCCAAAGCGGAAGTTGGTCACGACCCGCATATTGTGGTAGCGGCGCCTTCGAACCCCGATGCATTATGGCAGCAGAATCACTGCGGCATTTTTCGCTCAACCGATGGCGCCATGAACTGGCAGGAAGTAAGTGAAGAAGGCGGACCGGCCCGGTTTGGTTTTGCCATTGCCGTTGCCGACGACAATCCCGACCAGGCATGGGTAGCGCCCGCCGATAGCGACGAAATACGCACAGCCATCAAAGGCTCATTATTTATCAGCCGCACCGATGATGGGGGTAAAACCTGGAAACAATTACGGAAAGGTTTACCGCAGGAGAATTGTTTTGATATCGTTTACCGCCACGCACTGGTAAGCGCCGGTGAGGCCGTTGCTTTTGGCACTACTACCGGCAACCTTTTCTTTTCGCATAACCGGGGCGAGAGTTGGGAGGTAATTAATAATTATCTGCCGATGATATATTCAGTTCAGTTTGTTGACTAAAGTAACAGTTTATGGTTTATGGTTTGTGGTTTATGGTTGCTGCCACGCTTTTTAGGTTCGCTATTAATGGGAAGCTAATCGGCATTGCGCTATATAGCGAACTGAAAAATTTATAACGACTGTCCGAGTTGCAAGAACCACAAACCACAAACCATAAACTACAAACTAAGAAACAATCTGTCCATACCGCCAATGCTCAACATACTTCCCATCCTTTAACGTAACGATATCTATAAGATCCATAGTGATCCGTTCATTGGTGGCAGGTTTGTTCAGGAACTCCCCTACCTGAATACCCGAGATCGATTTGCGGGTAACCACGGTGTCTCCTTCAGCGATCTGATCATGAATATCAACCTTTATATTGGTTAATACTTTGTGCAAAACATTCATTACATAATCTTTGATACCCTCTCTTCCTGCCGGAATATTGAGCGTAGCCGCGCTTCGGTTCACAAAATCCAATGCAATTATCTCTTCGAAGGCACGTTCATTACCCTGCTCAATGAACTCTTTGTTGAATCTCGTTACGATTGACTTGTTTTTTTCCTGTATTGTCATTAAGAATGTTATATTATAAGTGAATAAAGAACGACACGCAACAAAATTAGTTCAAATAGTTTCACACTCAGCTCACCCTCCGCTGCAAAATATAATTAGCATACTTAATCCTGAACCAGTTATGCTTTTATTTAAAAAGGTTATCCACATTCCGTAGGGTGGCACTATCCTTTGGGTACATATATAAGTAGTATGGACAAGCAATCGTTTTTCAGCTTATTGGATAAATACCAGGATGGAACAGCCAGTTCTGCGGAAAAAGCGCTGATAGAAGAATATTATCGCCGGATGGAAATGGCCGGCAGGACCGAACTAACTGCTGATGAAGAAACCGCTTTAAAAGAAGCGATGTATCAACAGATTTCGGCTAATTTATGGGAGCCCGGCACAAAGGTGATACCCATCAAAAGAACCAGTTACAGTATGGCAGCAGCGGCGGCGATACTGTTAGCGATGATCGGCGCAGGCAGTTATTTCTTCTTATTGAAGAAACCCGATGCCAGGCCAACGCAGCCGGATATAGTGAAAACAAAACCGAGGGATCTTCCGCCGGGGCGCGATGCAGCCGTGCTTACACTGGCTGATGGCCGCACTATCGTTCTCGATTCGGCCAGCGGCACCATTTCACAACAGGGCGGCGCCACGGTGATCAATATAAAAGGAATGGTTTCATACTCCTCCCCTTCCAACGGAGGTGGCCGGGGGGAGGCGGCCGTTGTATATAATACAATAAGCACAGCGCGCGGAAACCAGTATCAGTTAGTGTTGGCCGATGGATCGAAAGTATGGCTGAACTCAGCGAGCTCGCTTCGCTTTCCCACATCATTCACCGGCGACCGGCGTGAAGTGGAACTGGATGGGGAAGGTTATTTCGAGATCGCCAAAAACGCCGCCAAACCATTTCATGTAAAAACACAAACACAGGATGTGGAAGTGCTGGGCACACATTTCAATGTGAATGCATATTCAGATGAAGCTGCTGTGAAAACAACATTGCTTGAGGGTTCAGTGAAAGTAAATCAATTGGCAAGGGGCAATCAATCGGCAAACGGCAATCGGCAATCGGCAATATTAAAACCTGGAGAGCAGGCTGTACTGCCGGCGAATTCACGAATTACGATTGATGATTCACCATTCACCATTCACCATTCACCAGACATTGATCAGGTAATGGCATGGAAGAATGGCTGGTTCGAATTTGAAAAAACTGATATCAGAACGATCATGCGCCAGATAAGCAGATGGTACGACGTAGATATCCGGTATGAAACAAAAATAAACGACGAAACATATGGTGGAAGGATCAGCAGAAAATTAAATCTTTCCAGTATTCTTAAGATGTTGGAGAATTATGGTGTTCATTTTAAGCTGGAAGGAAAAACGCTCACTGTAATTCGATAATGTGATAATGGAATACAACAATGAGATAATTGGATACAAGATACAGGTTTTACTAAGTGTGGCTCCATGGACGATTAAGCAAGACACAATTGGCAATAGACAGAAGGTTGCCCCGATTCTTCGGGGGCTGCAAATTGGTTTTAACAATTGAGAACAGTGCGCATAAATCAACAACAATTCAGGGATATTTCAATGCAGCCTCAAGCCCGAAGTTTTTATTGCCAGTTGTTATTGCGAACAGCTAGTGGCGGGTGGGGAATACTTGAAATTCGCGAGCCTGAATGTTATCGGCCGTCACAGAATAAAACAACCACAAACAATAAACTACAAACCATAAACAAAATAAAAAGCCGCTTCGTGGCCAGACGAAACGGCGGATTCAGTAATGATAAATAAAACTGTTGAGGTATCATTTATTCAATCACCAAACCAAACAAAGTTATGCAAATAACTGCTATGATCCGCTTTAGTAGAAATACGAGCAGGTCAACACCCTGGCTAACCAGCCGGGAAAAGCACAAACTGCTTAAGGTCATGAAATTAACCACTGTCCTGTTATTCATCGCTTGCCTGCATGCAGTTGCCCATACCAACGGGCAAACAGTAACGCTGTCGCTGCGGAATGTACCTGTACAAAAGGTATTCAAAGCCGTATCGCGACAAACAGGCGTATCGATCGTTTACTGCGAAGACTTATTTGAGGGGCTCGATCGCGTTACCATCAACGTGAAGAACGCGCCATTAAAAGACGTGCTGCGGCAATGCCTCACCGGTGCGCCTTTTGAATACAGTGTTCAGGGTAATACCGTTGTTATCAGGAAGCGGTCTGTTGTAGAACTGCCCATTATAACCAACACGCCTCCTCCCCCGCCGGCGCCCATCAAAGGCAAAATAGTTGACGAGAAAGGAGAACCGATATCCGGCGCCAATATAACGGTTAAAGGCACAAAAAAAGGAACCAGCTCCGATTCCGAAGGCATGTTTACCATAGATGCCGACAGAGGCGATGTACTTATCATTTCGAATATCGGTTATGCCAGCCGTGAAATAACCGTTGGCAGCGATAAAAGCCTTAACATAACGCTTATCACCAGTTCACAGCAACTGGGCGAGCTGGTGGTTACCGCCCTCGGTATCCAGCGCCGCCAGAAAAGCCTTACCTATAGCACAACGAAGATCAACAATGCCGAACTCACTACGGTAAAGAACATGAACCCCATCGGCAGCCTGAACGGAAAAGTTGCAGGTTTGCAGATCAACCCCAGTGCATCGGGTGTAGGCGGTTCGGTTCGTGTTATCCTGCGCGGACAAAAATCAACCCGGGAAAACCAGCCATTATACGTGATCGACGGGGTACCGCTTACCAACTTCTCAACCGCTCAACCGGTTAACCTGTGGGGCGAAGCAGGTGGTATCAATACACCCGGCCGTGATGCGGGCGATGTGCTTAGTTCACTGAACCCTGAAGATATAGAAAGCATTACCGTGCTGAAAGGCGCTTCCGCCGCCGCCCTCTATGGCAGCCAGGCCGGAAATGGCGTAATTGTCGTTACCACCAAAAAAGGCCGCATGGGAACGGCAAAGGTCGATCTCTCCAGTTCATTTACGGTTGAACGCCCCATGTACTATCCCGAACTGCAGTATAGTTTTAATCAAACCAATAAAGACAATATCTATAGCTGGGGCCCCGCCGGTTCTAACCCCGACCATGTAAAACCCTTTTTCAAAACCGGTAAAACCTTTATCAATACCATTGCTTTCACCGCAGGTAATGAAAAGGCACAAACATATTTCTCTTATTCAAACACGAACAACAACGGCATTCTGCCAACCAGCGAGTTCAAACAACATACGTTCAACTTCCGTCAAACATCCAAATTCTTTAACGATAAGCTGAACGTTGACGCCAATATTATCTTCAGCACCCAAAAGACTCATAACCGTGCCACATCGGGTTTGTATTACAACGCGCTTACCGGTTTGTATCTCTTCCCGAGAGGTTTGAACTTCGACGAGTATAAGAATTTCGAATACTTCTCGCCTACCCGCATCGTGAACGTACAGAACTGGTGGAATATCAACCACGACAAAGGACTCGGCGGACAGGACAATCAGCAAAATCCCTACTGGGTATTGAACCGTGATGTGAACCTTGGCAAAAAAGACAATCTCTTTGCCTCGTTAACTTTGAAGTACCCCATTACCAAATGGCTGAACATCCAGGCCCGGGGAAGCCTTAACCGCAATTACGACAATTACGAATTGCACGCGTACGCTTCTACCCAGATCACACTGGCCGACTTTAACGGCCGCTTTACATACGACCGCCTCACCCGTACCCTGCTGTATGGCGATGTGATCCTTAGCGGTAATGTTCCAGTTACCGATAAGATCGGTTTCAACTTCAACGCCGGTACCAGCATCAACGATCAAAAGCAGGACCGCGACTACATCGACTCAAAAGGCGGCGACCTTGCCTATGCCAATATATTTACATTGGGCAACCTGCGCCTCAGCCCGGCACTGATCGTTTCACCAACCGGTTTGCGCCGCCAGGTGCAATCGATCTTTGCCACCGGCACATTCGATTTTGACGAGAAGATCTTTGTCGATCTTACCGCCCGCAACGACTGGTCATCGACACTGGCCTATACCCCCAAAGAAAAAAGCGGGTATCCTTATTTCTCCGCCGGTATCAATACCATCGTAAGCGACCTGGTGCAACTGCCGCAATTTATCAACTACAGCAAAGTGCGTTTCTCCTTTGCGAAAGTGGGTAACGACGTAGAACCATTCTCAACCAATCCAACCAACGTTATCAGATCGGGCAACGTGGTAACAGTTCAGGAAAGCCCATACCTTGGCGCTACCCTGAAACCGGAAGATGCCCGTTCATTTGAGATAGGAACCGAATGGAAATTCCTCAACAACCGCCTGACATTCGATTTCACGTGGTATAAAACAAATACCCGTAACCAGTATTTCGACTTCGCAGCGCCAAGAGGCAGCGGTTTCTCGCGCTTCTTCGTAAATGCAGGTAATATTGAGAATAAAGGGATAGAAATGGTACTGGGTTATGATATACTTCGCAACGGCAATGTAAAATGGAACACCAGTGTAAACTTCACCCGCAACCGCAACAAGATCATCGAGCTGTTACCCGAACTGGGCGGCATGTATGAACTTACCACCGCAGGCGTGAACAGCTATTCGCTCCGAATTCGCGAAGGCGGTTCTTATGGTGATATATACGGACAAACTTTCCTTCGTGCAGCTGATGGTTCAATCGTAGTTGATGATAAAGGAAAACCACAAACCGGCGGCTGGGGCTTCGTTGGCAACCCTAATCCCGATTTTCTCATGGGCTGGAATAATACAGTAGAATATAAAGACTTTGTAATAACGGCGCTTATCGACGGCCGCTTTGGTGGTAAGGTGATGAGCATTACCCAGGCGGTTCTGGATGAATACGGCGTATCGAAAGTAACAGCGGACGCCCGCAATAACGGCGGCGTGCACCTGCCTGCCACTATGCTCAATGGTGGTAAATGGAGCGGCGCCTTACCCGCTGAAACTTTTTATACAACCGTAGGTGGTCGTGCAGGTATTTCGGAATATTACATGTACGATGCCACCAACATCAGGTTGCGTGAACTATCAGTAGGTTATAAACTGCCCTCAAAGTCAACAATTATAAAGGATATGCGCCTTTCACTGGTAGCACGCAACCTTTTCTTTATTAAGAAAGAAGCGCCATATGATCCTGAACTGAGCATGAGTACCGGCAACGGGTTACAGGGGATAGATGTGTTCTCATTGCCTGCTACCAGGAGCATGGGTTTAAGTTTCAGGTGTTCATTTTAAAAGAAACAGTTTATGGTTTATGGTTTGTGGTTTATGGTTTATGGTTTATGGTTTATTTATTCGGGCAGTCATTATTATTCTCAAGCTCGAAAGCTGAACAATGGTAATCTCGAATTAGCAGCGAAGCTACAAGTCGCGGCAGCAACCACAAACTACAAACCACAAACGACAAACTAACAAATAATACCACAATGAACAAACAATATAGTTATATACTTATTATGGCAACCGTCGCATTACTGGCAACCGGTTGCACAAAGGACTTCAGGGATTACAACAAGAATCCGTATGGCGCAACCAATGACGATCTGCTGCCCGACTACGGCCTGGTTGTTGGACAATTAAAAGAAGCGCAACGTTCTATTTATGTATACCAGCCGGCATGGGTTACCCAGCTGCAGCAGAACCTGATGGGTGATGTGTATAGCGGTTATATGATGCCGCCTACCCCATTCCGTGGTAACAGCAACAACATGAATTACGATTTGGTCGATGGATGGAACCTGTACGTTATGAGCGCTGCCTATTCCAGTCCCGAAGCCAGCGTTATGGCGCCGTTATCAAGCGTGGAGAACATCACCAAAACAGCAGCACCCGACCTGTATGCCATGGGCAAAATACTGAAAGTGGAAGCCATGCACCGCGTGAGCGATATCTTCGGCCCCATCATGTATTCGAAATATAAAGTAAGGGCCGAAGACGGCGGTTATGATTATGACACGCAGCAGGAAGCATATAATAATTTCTTTAAAGACCTGAACGAAGCAATTACCATTCTTACACCGCTTCGTGCAGAAAAATCAACGCCAACATTTACCAATGCCGACCTGGTATACGGTGGCAGTTATGCGAAATGGTTACAATTCGCCAACACATTGCGTTTGCGCCTGGCTTTACGTATTGTAAAAGCCGATGCGGCCAAAGCAAAAACTGAAGGTGAAGCAGCCCTGGCAAATGTGGGTGGACTGTTAAAAGATGCCGCTGACAATTTCAGCATCAACATCGGCGCCACCGAACACCCGTTGAACACGATCAGCGGCGCATGGGCCGATATTCGCATGGGCGCACCCATGGAATCGATCATGAATGGTTATAAAGACCCGCGCCTTCCAAAATACTTTTTGCCTGCAAAAGAAGCAGTTGTTGCCGGACAATTCAAAGGCATCCGCAACGGCATCGATATCGACGCAAAAAGCAGGTACCAGGATTATTCAGCCCTGGCTAAATTACCCAGCCTGCTGCAGTTGATGCCGGCCGCCGAAGCCTGGTTCCTGAAAGCAGAAGCAGCCCTGCGTGGCTGGACAGGCGCCGGTAATATCCGCGACAATTATGAAGACGGTATTAAAACTTCATTCTCACAATATGGTCTACATCCTGATACCGCCCTCAAATACCTGAATGATGCAGTTAGCAAACCGCTGCCATATACCGATCCAAAAGCGGTTACCCCCGGACAAAACGATATACCCAACGGCTCGCAATGGCTCAGCACCATTACCATTCAATGGGAAGATGCCGACACATTCGAGAAAAAACTCGAAAGGATCATTACCCAGAAATGGATCAGCACGTTTCCAGATGGACAGGAAGCATGGAGCGAGTTTCGCAGAACAGGTTATCCGAAACTGTTCCCTGTTGTGATCAACAACAGCGCCGGCAAAATTGCCACCAATACATTTATCCGTCGCATCAACCTGCCCCCCGACGAATACCTTACCAATCCGAAAGGCGCCCAGCGCGCGGCAGCTACGTTGGGTGGGCCGGATAACGGGGGAACCAGGTTGTGGTGGGATAGGCCGTGAGTAAAAGTTGAAAGGTTGACAGAGGTGATGAAGTTGATAGAGGTTTCCTCTGTGCGGCGGGCTGGTTAATAGTTGACAGGTTGAAATGTTGACACGTTTATAAGGTTCCTCTGTGCGGCGTGTTGAGTAAATGTTGACAGATTGACAAAGAGACAAGGTAACTAACTTAAGCTGGCTGTTTTTGCCTGGAGCTTTAAGCCTTAAGCTTCAGGCGTGCAGCCTAACCATAAAGAGTCTATGATCAAAGGAGGTTAAGAAAGCAGCACCCCGGCAAAGGAGAAAATTGCAACCTATCCGGCGCCGGGGCAATGCGGGCAAAAAGAGCTTAAAGGGGAGTTCTCTTTTGCTCAGTTGTGAATTTCGATTTTATGCTTCTGTGAAAGCCGGGTGCAAACGAATAAAAGGGTTAGAAGAAGGTCTCTCTTATTCGATGCTGATGTCTATCCCGGCTTCGCAGAGGCTAAGAGATCTAAGGAGTAAAAGAGTTTGAAGAAGGTCTCTTTTGCTCCTTTTCTCTTTTTACGCTGAACGCCGAACGCTTAACGCCTAAAGCGTTTAGCCTAAAGCCTAAAAAAACGATAAGCACTTACCACAACGAACACTTATTAAAAACATTCAATATCACTTATCTTTTCTTTGCAATTTTCTGCCCCTGCACTTCCAGGAAGGTTAATTTTGTCTTAACTTTCAGGTAAGAACGTGCAAAATTATCCTATTCATACCGACGATCAATTGCTGAAACAGCTCTATCAAAACGATGAAGGGGCATTCGCCGAGATTTATAACCGGTATTGGAAACCGCTCTACACTTCTGCTCACAATATACTACAGGTAAGGGAAGCCGCACAGGATGCCGTGCAGGAAGTTTTTATTTCCCTGTGGAAACGCCGCCAGGATCTTCAGGTTGATGTATTGCAATCGTATCTGCATCAGGCAGTTCGGTTCCAGGTATTCAAAGCCATCAGGGCTGAGAAGACCGACCAGGATTTTTTCAACAGGCTCTCCCTGATCTCAAAAGACATCCTTATAGAAGACCCCGTATTGTTCAGAGAACTCGAAAGCATTTACCAGCAGCTCATTCAATCATTACCGCCCGATGAACAGGAGATCTTCCTCCTCCATCGCGATGGCGGGCTCACCTATAAACAGATCGCCGAACAAAAAAATATCTCCGTAAAAACAGTGGAGAAGAAAATGAGTCGGGCGCTGAAGATGATACGGTACGGTATGGACGATGCGATGTTGCTTGTTCTGGTCACCTCGGCTACGATTATGTTGAAGTAAGAATTAAGATATAAGAAGTATGGGGTCTCCTACATTCGGGACTCGCTATAATATTCAGGCTTCTGATTTCAAATTTGAGTTACGTCATTCAACCTCTTCTTGCCTCCTGTTTCATACCGCTTACTTCACTATCTTTACCGGATGCAGAAACAGGAAATCATTGAAGCAACTATAGAACACGTTCAGAACATTCTAAAAAACGCAGAAGGCGGGCACGACTGGTGGCATATTCATCGTGTATGGAAAACGGCGCAACTGATCGCCGCGGCAGAACATGCCAATGAACTGGTAGTTTCGCTGGGCGCCCTGCTGCACGACATTGCCGATTCAAAATTTCATAATGGCGATGAAACGATCGGCCCGCGTATGGCCCGCGAATGGCTGGTATCGCTGGGCGTGGAAGAAAGCGTAATAGCACACGTTGAAAATATAATCATCCACATTTCCTTTAAAGGCGGCAATCACGAACAGGCGTTCAGATCAAAAGAACTCGATATTGTGCAGGATGCCGACCGGCTCGATGCCCTTGGGGCCATTGGTATTGCCCGCGCATTTAATTACGGGGGATTTAAAAACCGGCCCCTGTATGATCCTGCCGTTCCACCCAATCTCACCATGAACAAGGAACAATACAAGAACAACCAGGCGCCTACCATCAATCATTTTTATGAGAAGTTGTTGCTGTTAAAAGACAGGATGAATACGGAGATGGGGAAAAATTTAGCTATCCAACGGCATGAATTTATGGAAAGTTATCTTAAACAGTTTTATTATGAGTGGAACGCAGAGTAATATTGAATATTGAACCGAAGAATGTTGAATGTCGAAGTAAATACAGTCCCGATCTTAAAATTTGTATTTCACTTCTACATTCAACATTGAGCATTCGACATTCAATATTCTTTACGAAACCGGCTGCTTAATCAGCACTTCCTTCAACCGTCTCTCATCCGTAAGATCGAGCCGAAGCGGTGTAATACTCACATAATCATTTTCAACGGCATAGCGGTCTGTGCCTTCTTCAGCAGGTTCCAGCGGCGTTACCGTAAACCAGTAATGCTTGCGGCCCATCGGGTCAACACCGGGAACTATTTTACCATCGTATAAGCGAACCGACTGGCGGGTCCACTGGATGCCCTTCGGTTGTTGCGGGAAGTTTACATTGTATAAAGCCAGATCGGGATTCTCAAATAATAAAGCCAGCGTTTTTTCAACATACGGCGCCAGGGCTTCGAAATCGGGCTCTGTTTTACCTACCGGTGTACTTAATGCAATACCCCTCATGCCTAACAGTACGGCTTGTTTGGCGGCTGCCAGCGTACCGGAATGCCACATGCCATTGCCAAGGTTGGGCCCCATATTTATTCCTGATAAAACAATATCGGTATGCGCGTATAAATGACTGCCCAGCGCCACACAATCGGCCGGCGTTCCGTTCACCCGCCAGGCTTCTATTCCATCTCCTTCAAATGCTATGGGCGATTTCTTCAGTGACAACGGCCGGGAATGCGTTACCGCATGTCCCATAGAACTTTGCTCCACATCGGGCGCAATTACAGTAACCTTTCCAAAACGAGAAGCTATTCTGGCAAGCGCCGCAATACCCGGACTATAAATTCCGTCATCGTTTGTAATCAAAATGGTCATAGGTTATCAGTATTGGTTCATTATAAAACAAGGGATTATCATGCCAGCCTGGGTGGTATAATTTTATATTCCATGTTCAGGAATACACACAATGAATGAAAACGATCAACCTTATACATAATCCCGGCGCGGGGGACGAAGCGCACTCTAAATCAACGCTGCTAAGACTTATTGAAGCAGCCGGTTACGAATGTAGATATTGTTCTACAGACAGTGAGGCATGGAAGGAAGTAAACCCTAAAGCTGATTTTATCGTAATTGCCGGCGGGGACGGCACCATAAAGGAAACGATAACCGAACTTCTGAAATCAGGAAACGCAGCGAAACGGCTGCCCATCGCGATCCTTCCCTGCGGCACCGCCAACAATATAGCAACATCCTTAAATATAAAAGGAGAAATGATCGATATCATCCGCAAGTGGAGCCATCCTGAAACTACAGCCATCGATGTGGGTGAGATCTTTTTTTTTGAAGAGAAACCCAATTTCTTTATTGAAAGTTTCGGTTATGGACTATTCCCCTACCTGATGAAGGAAATGATAAAAACAGGCAAAAACAAGATCGAGGACAAAGAGGAGAAGATAAAAGCAGCCCAGCAGCTGATGCACGACATTTCGCATTCGTACAAACCGCATTATTGTGAACTGATCGTCGATGGTGAAGACCATAGCGGCGAATTCCTGATGGCTGAAATTATGAATACCCGCCTTATTGGCCCCAACCTGTTTCTTTCGCCACACGGCCATCCCGGCGACGGCACTTTTGAAGTGGTGCTGATACCGGGTGATGACCAGGCAAAATTTGCAGCCTATGTCGACAGCAAGATCAACGATAAGGAAGTAGCTTATTCTTTTGTTACCATTAAAGCCGAAGACGTAAAAATAAAATGGAAAGGCACACATGTGCATGTGGATGATCAACAAATTACCCTAAAAGAAAATGCACCTGTACATATACAGGTGCGAAAGAATGCATTGACATTTCTGATCTGATATATGTTATCGTTTATATAAGCTATTGCAAGGTAAACTCGATAACTGGTATTTGCATATTCGGTTTTTGCGGCAGGTTGATCAGCAGATCAGGTGAATTATCACCGGCAGCCTGATACTTTATTTCAGAATTATCATGCAGGAACTGTGCATACTTTATTTTTCCGTTATAGCCGGGCAATGTGATGCCGGCCTGGTTGTATTGCATCAGGTGCAGGTATAATTTCTTCGTTACCGGGTTATAAGTAAGCAACGTTTTTTCAGGATACTTAAATTCCGACGGCGCCTGCGTACAGCCATAAATTGACCGGTTGTTATATTTCATCCACATACCAACACTGTCCAGGGCCCGAACGGCGCGATAATCAAAATACCCTCTTGCCGTAGGCCCCACATTCAGTATAAGATTACCGCTTTTACTAACGGCAGTGATCAACAGGGTAAGCAGTTCGTGATTTGTTTTCCAACTGTTCTCATCCCTGAAATAACCCCACGATCCCGAAAAGGTCTGGCAGGTTTCAAACGGCAATCCGCCATAGGTACTTTGTAACTCCGATGGTTTTACCTGCTCCGGCGTGGCAAAATCAGCTCCATCGGCATACTCATCCAGGTCGAGCCGGTTGTCAACGATAATCCCGGGCTGCAATTTCCGGATCATCTTCAGTAACTCCACAGATCCCCAGTCATTCTTACCCTTGCCATGGCCGTTGGGATTGGGATAAGAAAAATCTAACCACAGGATATCTATCTTTCCGTATTTGGTCAAAATTTCCCTGATCTGGTTATGCAGGTAGGTTTTGTATTTATTCCAGTCCCGCCCCTTATTTAATTTGGCATAATCAGAATCCGATTCATTCTTTGGTTGCAACGGATGTACTCCATCCACGGTAAAATCTGGATGATGCCAGTCGATCAGTGAATAATAAAAACCAATTTTAATCCCTTCCGCTCTGAATGCATCGACAAACTCTTTTACGAGGTCGCGCTTTGCTTTTGTATTGGTCGATTTATAATCGGTATATTTTGAATCGAACAAACAAAACCCTTCATGGTGTTTGGTGGTCAACACGGCATATTTCATCCCGGCGGCCTTTGCCTGTTTTGCCCATGCTTTGGGATCGAACATATCGGGATTGAAATTATCAAAGTACGGTTGATACTGTTCATCATTCATCCGTTCCCAGCGTTTCACCCATTCGTGGCGGGCAGCCTGGGCATACAACCCCCAGTGAATAAACATCCCAAAACGGTCGTGCGTCCACCAGGCCATTCGCTTTTCTTTTTGCAGCGGTGTTTCAATACCTATTCGCTTTTGAGCGTGAATTTCCCTGAACAAAAGCAGGAAAAATATAACAAAGACAATATTCTTATACATGAACTGCTATTTTATAATAAACCAATTTAATTTAATACCATACGAACCGTTTTATCAAGTGATGGATATGGTTGCGCTGCCGTTTTAATCTGCTCATGTTGCTTAACCCAATCCCTCTCCCACCAGAAGAAATCGATGGGTGTTGAAGGTTTACCCGATAACTCGTTGCGCAACTGATCGAAATACAGTTTCCAACGCAACTGGTAGAAAGAGGTCATTAAACCCGCCCATTCCTTGTAGGCATACTCATGTAAGTTATCCTCCCGGTGGTTATTTTCGCCCCAATACGTGATCAGCATCATGGCATTATGCAGGTTATTCTTTTTCTCTGCAGCCGTAGTGCCGGCACGTAACGCCTGTTGCTGATAGGTGCTTAAGCGGTAATACGCATGACTGTTAAGCAGGTCATTGGTGAGGGTATGCAGGGTCAAAAATGCATTGGCTGCATTATTAAATGCATCGATACGCTTTGCATTATATGCCGTAACCATTTCTGCGAAAATTTTATCGGCCCGGTTGGCCAAAACCTGGCGGGTAAAATTGATGAGATCAATTTTATAGGTTTCGCTTTTACCGAACAATGGAGCAGCCGCAGCAAAGTCTTTAACCGCTTTTGCAAACAGCGCCGTGTCATACCCTTTTTTCAGATTTCCCCAGCTCGATACTGATTTTATTTGGAGGGCCGGACGGGCGCATAAAATATTCTCGGGTGGTCCTTCCTGGTAGCCGGGATTGCTGTATATGGTTTGAAGAAAGCCCTTCCAGGCACCGGCAATATTTTCGTTTGCTTTTCCGTACCGCGCTACAACATAATCATCGATCCATTTTTCTATATCCACCTGTTCATTATGCCAGCCCAGTTCCAACACCAGTTCATACGATATGGGGTTATTATTGATACCTTCCGGCATAATACCAACCCCTTTCATATATTCTTTATATGCGCCGGTGGCCGCCCTGTTCACTTCGCCTGCATATCTTTCCAGTTTACCATTCAGTCCGGGCCGCTCGCCAAAGTTGTTTACACAACACCAGATAAAGGGCGTGCCTTCATACCCTTTTCGCGTTTCCCAGTTATTGGTATTCTCACCGAATAATTCCTGTATCAGCAGGGTCGATCTGTCTGTTTTCGCCAACAGATCTTTTTTAGGATTATCCTGCCAGCCCTGCAATACCCAAATGGCTCCGGGAAAATATTGCTGCATGGCCTTCTGTATATTTGCACCTGCTTTTCCCAGGTCTACGCCTTTTGTTATACCCCCTTCATGAAAGGGATCGCCCGAAAAAAAGCGAATATCCTTCCCGTATAGCTTTTTTGTTTCCTCGTAAAAAACACCGGCCACCCGGTTAAATGCGGTATCGGTAGGATCAAGAATGGCTGGGCGGGTAAATGCGCCCCAGGTGCCCTGGGTAATTACACGAGCATTTGTTTTGGTATTGAAGTTATGCGGCACCATGCCATAAAAACCAGGCATCACCGGTTCAATACCCAGCGTATTCATACGTCTGAGCATTTTTTGCACCAGTTCCCTGCGGCTGTTTATCTGGCTTTGCGGCATTGGGCCACCCCACCCTTCAATATTTCCCATCAGCCACCAGGCGTTGTAGGCCGGACCGGTAATAAAATCAGCGATCTCTTTTTCGCTATATCCAATGCGCCGTAACACGTTTTGCCAAACAGCTTCTTCCCCATTGGCTACCAGCATCAGGTTTACGCCATTCAAAGCCATCCAGTCGAGCTCCCGTTCCCAGTCGTCCCAGTTGTAAAAGCTCATCGTGTAATTGTACGTGCAATAATTCAGCGCAAAGCGGTATTGCGCCATAGCATCGATATTTACAGCTTCCTTAACAACGGGCAATGGCGATACCGGTGATAAATTATCGCCCATGTGCGACATGGAGCGATGGCAGTAATATTTCAGGTACCAGTTCAATCCAACAGCAGCTGCATTAGCGCCGGTGGCCGTAATAACAATTTTACCATTCTGTGTTTGTAACTTAAAGGCTTCCTTTTTGCCGTCAGGCGCCATTTTTGAAAATACCAGGTTACCGGCCAGCCAGGGCACCCTTCGCTTAGCTAACCGGGCTACCCCGTCGAATTCGCCCGCATATGCATTCATGAAATAACTGCTTCCAATGATCAGAAGCAAAACTGAAATGATCCGGTTCATTTACGTGTACTGATTTAATTTTTAATGGTTCCGGCCCAGGCCGGATGCAATGGTGAATTGTTTATTATTTTAAATAAGGTTTAATGGCTAATCCCAGTTTTTCATAGCCAATGGCATTCGGATGTAAGCCATCCTCAAATAACGATTCATCTATTTTCTTTTGCCTGTTTAATAACACAACACCGGCATTTACATACTGTACGTTCATCCGGGCGGCCAATGCGGCTATACGGTTGTTCAATGCCGTAATTCGCTTTTCCATATTCCGGCGGGGCAAAATGCCTGATAATACAATGACTGCATCTGGCTGACGAACCCGTATGGCTGTGATCAGTTGCTGTAGCCCTTCGGTTATTTCGGCATCTGAATTAATGGTTAAATTATTTGTACCTATCATAACCCATACCTGTGCTGCGGTAAAGCCATCCAGTTCATCGTGATACACCCGCCACAATACATTTTCAATGCGGTCCCAGCCGAATGCAAAATTCTTCACACCAGCCGGTTCAAAATATTTGTTCCATGAACCGGCGCCGCGGGTTATGGGGGCAACGGGTTGCCCGCCCCAATAATTAATAATAGAATTACCGAAGAAGATAGTGCGGGGCGCATTTGTTTTATTACCGGAGATGATCTCATTGTGCCTGCTGCGCCAGTTGTAATAACCGTCCCGGCTTTGCACAACCGGAACAGTGGTAGTTAACCGCCCTGCCGGTTCGTGCAGGATAACCCGAATGGCTTTTTCATAAGCAGCAGCATATTCCATCATCCCAACATCATTGGGATGCACGCCATCTACCGTACTGTATAAGGATAAACCAATTTCTTTATTTTTCAACAGCTGAATGCCCGTTACTCCAGTTGCTTTCAAACTGTCGATACAGCGATGCAGCACATCGCTTGTATTATCATAATCCCGTTGCGCCACTGCATCAATGATACCTGTATGTACTCCTCCGCTGTGATCAACCAGCAATATGGGCGCCAGGGGCCGCTTTACCTTTAATGCTTTTACTGCAGCCACGATCCTTTTTTCCAACTCCTTTTCCGTAATACCGGAAAGCGCCGTTAGGTTAGGCAAACAATCGAGCACATATAACCGGGCATCGATCTCACTCATCAAATCAATTACAGGAGACTCCAGCTTTCCCGACCCGGAAAAACCGAGGTTTATCAAAGGCCGGTCTAATTTCTGTTGTAATAAGGCGGTCCAGGCCATGCCAGGCCGCGAGGCACATGCCCCCTGCGCAATAGAGGTGCCGTATACTACAATTGGCTTTTCGGGCGATAATGGCATAAAGTTAAACGAGCTGTTACCGGGTACGCCAATCGAAAGCCAGTTAACGGTATTATATAAGGGCAGATACAACCTGTATTCATACTCGCGGCCCGGAAATTCACGGCTTACTATGAGATTCGAAAAACGATATACGTTCGTATCGCCAAACGAATGCGTTGCAGGCGCCCATTTCCATTGACCACTGGGATCTATTGCGTACATATCGATTCCGCTTACCCCCGTAGCAGGCATATGCGTCATTTGCAATGCGCCTTTAACAACATATCGAACAACCAGGCTGGTGGCATTTGTCCTGAACTTTATATACAACCCGGCGCTGCTGTGAGAAATATTCCACACATTACGATCCAGCGTTTTTTGCGCACGGGCAGGAAAACGATCATACGGTGCGGCTGTCTCTGCAGGCCAGGCCTGTCCTTCAATAACAGGAAACTCATTGGCTGCCGGATCCCGCCACGCATATTGCTGCGGCGCCTGGGCAAAAGACGTAACAACTGCCAGCAGGTTCAATACTAAAAATGTACAACGGCGGGTTATTGACGTTACAAAGTTTTTAATACGCATTCAATACCTCTTTTGATTTTTGCAATTGCGCAGCGGCCGGACTATCGTTCAACGTCGCTGTTTCAAACGTTTTAATTACACTCAACAGCGGCTGCAATTTTTCCGGTTCATTATTATATATTGTCTTTAGTATCCTGATCTTTTCATAATCCTGCATCCCCTCTATCATTCTTTCAAAACGGATTGAACTGCCGCCGGGGTAAACAAGGTATGTATCCCCTGCCGACCAGGTACTGAAACGGGCATCCTGCATTGGCATACGCGGCCAGCAATTATATGCCCAGCGTAAATACCCATTAAACTGTTTATTGGCAGCATACCACCCCAGCCATGCGCTTTCTGCCGGCGGGGAGAATGTAAACGTATTGGGCCGTCCTTCATAACAATAAGTATAAAACGTAGTGGGCAAACCGGCCTTCAGCCGTTTATGCAACACCAGGGAATCAAATTTCTCTGCTGATGCTATGCAATAGTCGTACAAGTCTGCTGCGATCTCGGGATGATAACTTCCTGCCAGGGAGATCTTCAACGTTTTATCTATACTTCTGATAAGCGCGATCACCTTTTGCATATCTTCCAATGGCCGCTCATCCATGGCAATGGCCGTTTTGCCATACCAGCCTTTTTTCTTCAGGTGTTGTACAAAATCGGTAAGCATGGGCCGCCAGTGCGCTTCATATTCCCGGGTTCCGGTTTTTGCAATCAGCAATGTATCGCGCCGGAGTGCTTCATCGTAATAATAGAACTTATTGTTCCAGGGCACCATGGTGTAACAATTGATCAGTTTGTTTATCCCTAGCGAATGCATGAAGCTTACCCACAGGTCAAATATGCTGTAATCGTAGGCCCAGGTCCCGTCTTTTTTCCTGATCCATTTGATCATTGATCTGTAGATATCATACGTTTGTCCACGCCACGGATCGTGGATCATACTTACGGTAATGGTTTTTTGCCCGGCATTGGCCAGCCGTTGCATATAAGGGCGCAACCGGTCAAAATGATCTTTCGACCATGCTTTTATCCCAAACACCCGCGCTACCGCAAACGGGTTTTGCCAAAGGTCTAAGTGAAACGTCCATTGCCCAGGCGGCGGCAATACATGCGGTTTTACCTGTATGTTATAAGAGAGGGTACGAACGGCGCCTTTGACATGAACGTAGAGCAGGCCACTATAATTTCCGGCAATGGCATTTCGCGGAACAGCTACACTTACCCAAACAGGTTGTGTAGTAAAAGCCGGCACCTGTTTTTGCGGAACGAGGTCAATGCCATCTGCTGTCAATGACGAATCGGTTCCCGGTTGAATGCCGCAACCATGGCCTTCTTTATTCAGGCTATCCGTTAAAACATACCTGACAAATCCTGTTGTAATCGCCGATGCGGGAATATTATGCCCCCTGCCGTCATACAATGCGCTAGCGGTCACCCGCAGATCGCTGATGGCTGCTTTTGTCCACACCACTAATTGCGTATGCACCTTTTCCCCTTTCCAGGCAACCGCATGCCATGGTGCATCTGGTTGGGTTATAGCGGGCGGACTGCTTTTAGCATACCGGGCATCAACACTTCCAAACGCCACCTGTATCTCTTCCGGCACATGGCGCCAGGCCATAGCCCCGGCCGGCTGAGGATCGGGCAACTCGCTGTAATCGATTTGCGACAATGCAGCAGTACTATTGGATAACAACAGCAATAAAACAGGAATCGAATATTTCATTATGCTTTGCCTATGTCTTTTGCTTATCCGTTAATTGTCTTTGAACCTGTGCTCCTGGGAATGCAACAATTTTTCTATTGTTTAACGATCTCCGTATCACCACCACCTCTCAATGTAAGATCAACCGGTTTGTTCGTTTTCCACGAGCCACCGGTGAAATCGGGCACATCGATAGAATTTGAACGATGTGCCACCGACCAGATACTCAACGGCGTTATGGCGCACCAGCTGGCGAGGTCATAAACATCCATATCGAGCGGTAACCCATTGCGCAAACAATCGATCATGCGCCAGTCCATGATAAAGTCCATCCCCCCATGACCACCGATCTTTTTAGCAGCCAGTTCAACATGGCGGATCAGTTCGGGAGTATATTGTTCTTCCAGTTGTTTCATTTTTGCCGCATCAACCTGGTCATGCCCAAGCGCTATCCGCGCCGGATCGGGATATTTCTGCACGAATCCCTTTGTGCCGCTCAAAGCATGGATACGGCTATATGGCCGGGGTGACGACACGTCGTGCTGCACCATGATGGTTTTACCTTTACCGGTTTTTATGACCGAGGTGTTCATATTACCGCGATAATGATTGCCGGCATATTGTTTGTACCAGCCATCGCCGGCGGCCAGTTTTTCGGCCAGTGCCTCCATCATAAAATCATTTGATGACATAGAGCTCATGTATTCCATTTTATCGCCGCGGTTGATGTTCATGGCCTGCGCTACCGGCCCCAGTCCATGTGTGGGATACAGGTTGCCGTTCTTTTGATTTTCTTTCCAACGCCAGGCGCCTTCACTGGCGTAATCAGTAGAATTTTTAGGTTTGGGGCCAAACATCGAATCGAGCAGGGTATGAATGTAGGCGCCTTCAGCATGAACCAGTTCGCCCAGCACACCCTGCTGCGCCATATTGATAGTGAGGGTTTCAAAGAAATCATAACAGCAGTTTTCGAGCTGCATGCAATGTTTTCTGGTGCGTTCAGAAGTTTCAACCAGTTGCCAGCATTCTTCCAGCGTGCATGCACCGGGCACTTCTACGGCTACATGTTTCCCATGTTCCATAGCATATACCGCTATAGGCACATGCCACTGCCAGGGCGTAGCAATGTATATAAGGTCAATATCATCCTGCTCACACATTTTCTTCCAGGCATAGTCATTGCCATAATATTCTTTTGCCGCCGGCCAGCCTGCTTTCTTCAGGGTTTGCTGGTTGTCTTTAACCGCAGTTTCCCGTACATCACACAGCGCTTTTATTTCTACATTCTTTATATTGGTCATGCGATTAACCGCCCAACTGCCCCGGCCTCCAATTCCAACATATCCTATTCGAACAACAGGTATTTTTGGGGCTGCGAAACCGCACATGTTAAACACCTGTTTTCTTTTTTTTGCCTTTGCCACCGCTTTTGAAACGTCATCATGTAATGCATTTACCGAAGCATACCCGCTTAATACGGGCAGTAACAAACTACCGGCAGCAGCCGTTGTATTCTTTAAAAAACTTCTTCTGTTAAAACTCATATATTTTTTATTTAAGGCACCTTGATCTTGCCAATTGCCAATTGATCACTGCTGTGCTCCCTTGCTTATTTTATTATTTACGATCCTTGGATTTCCATCTATATCTACCGTACCATGAACACCGGCTGAAATTATTATACCGGTATTCTTTGCGGGTGAAGCTGTTTGAATATGCAGATCGGGCGAGGAAGTACTGATCAACAAAGGATCAACGCCATTGGCAGAATTTGCATCGCCGCCGCAGGCTGTTTTCCAGGCCGCGAAATCGGCATAGGGCGTACCGTTCCAGATCCATTTTGCGGCACCGGTGGTAAAATACAGGTTGTTATCGATGGTATTGTTACTGCCGGTAGCGGTGTATTTATGAACAAATACATCGTTCGCGCCGGCATAAATGAGATTGTTCCTGATTACATTATTATTACAGCGTTCGGTAAGCCGGATCTCGCCTTCTATTTCACCAAAAGCGCCTGTTTCCTTATTATTATTAAACAAAGTATTGTTAACTATATAACAATCATTGGTGCCGCCCGACGTATAGTTCAAATAGCCGCCGAGATAAATACCGGTGCGAAAACCGTTATAAACAAAATTATTGCGTACGATACAGTTACTGGTAGGATACGCATCATTTTCGCTTACAATGCCGATACCGCGATCGCACTCGTGCAGTTTATTACGTTCAACAATGATATTGCGGGCGCCATCGATATAAATGCCTATGGCGCCATGGCCATGTGCGCCGCCGATGGGGCCGGTGGTCATATCGATATTATACAACTCATTTTCACTGATGAGGCCGTTACGGGCATAGTTGTATGCCGGGTTGGTATTGGCCCAGTATCCGCCGGCCGCATCTATTCCAATATTTTCGGCATTGTATATTTTGTTCTTCCTGATGATAAAACTATCTACATACCCGTTGATGGTAAGATTTTCGCTATACCCCGTGTTACAATCATGTATTTCATTTTCCTCTACCAGTATGTGTTTCATCACCACGTCGGTATTGCCTATGATCTCAATACCATGTCCGCTTCTGCCATCTTCGGGTTTTACATTATGCTCTATATTATAGATCCGGTTCTTCCTGATCTGAATATGCTTTGACCCCTGATCTACCAGTATCCCATTGATATTTACCCATGGTGTTGTGCTTTTATAATTGCACACATCGAAGCCTTCAAAAATGATATAGCTGTTATTTCGTATTGTCACCAGCGCTTCTTTGCCGGTAATGGAAAGAGGTGTACCATCTATGATCGCTTTTTCTCCCGGGTAAACTTTCAGGGTAATGTATTTATCGAGCCGGCCCGATTTGGGAAACACTATCTTTTCGCTGTAAGTACCGTTGCGAACCAATACCGTATCACCGGGAATGGTTTTACTCATAGCCATACCAATACTCCTGAACGGCTTGTTTATAGTACCGTCATTGTCATCGCTGCCATTGGGCGACACATAATACAGGTTTGTATTACCGGTAGGTTCAGAAGAAGGGGCACTGCTTTTTTTACTGCACCCGCCCATTAGCCATATCAGCAACAGGGCAACGCCGCAGATGGCTTTGGCATATGCACGTGAATGGATTATCAACATATTTGTGAAATACATTATTGAAATGAGGTAAGAAAGAGGTTGACCTGCAAGAAGGAATTTATGCCCGCTGATCAATTGAAACTGCAACGTCCATCCTGCAGGACAACCCTATTTGTTATTCGGAAATGATCTTTCGTATGCGGTTATTGTTTTTATCAAGCACATATACAACGCCGTTCTTATCAACGGCTACACCGCCGGGGGCGCTGAAGGCAGCAGCTTCACCTATCGCATCGGCATAACCGGCAGACCCGCTGCCCGCAAATGTGCTTACGTTAAAAGATCCGCCTTCAATATAACGAATGGCCTGGTCGGCATTATAGGTGCCGCCATCCCAGGTGCCATTGCCAGCTACATACACATTCCCGGCGGCATCAACCGCCAGCCCCCAGGGATGATCGAACTTTGCAACAGCAGGAGCCCCGTTTACATATCCCGCCATACCTGCCTGCCCGGCAACCGAAGCCGCAGCCCAGGTACCGGCGGTATATTTTCTCACTACATTATCGCCATGCACCGAGATATACAAATTACCGCTATTGTCGAACTTGAAACCTGCCGGATAGTTAAGGCCCGATACAATGGGCGTACCGGTAGCCCACTGGCCGGTGATTGGATAAATACTACCCGGCGAACTGCAACCGGCATAATATACCATGTCGTTGGTTTTATCTACCGCTATACTCCAGGGCGCTTCGCCGCCCCAGGCCCAGGTAGTGGCAGTGCCATCGGGTGAAATTTTTCGAATGTCCCAGTTCCCGGGATCAACACACCATATATTGCCCGCGCCGTCGATCGCGAGGTCGTACGGCAAACTGAACCTCGCCGCCGTTCCTTTGCCATCGGCATAACCCGAAGCGGCCGGACTGCCGCAGAATGTAGTAACGTTGGCATTGTTGTCTATTTTCCGGATGCAGTGATTGCCGGGATCGGCTACATACACGTTCAGGCTATCATCTACTATTATACCCATGCTGCGGTACCACGCCTGGCCGCTGAAATCAAACATGGCGTCAGTACCTTTTCCATTGGCAAAACCGGCCGTGCCGCTGCCGGCCAAGGTGCTTACCGTTCTCGTGTATACGTAATTGAAGATGCCGTCGCTCACCACGCTGTCGCTGCCGATCTTCACCACAAAATGGCCTGAACCGGCCTTTTTAGGAACTACGGCCATGATCTGTGAACCGTTTACGCCAACCACTTTAAGCGGGTTCCCATTTAGGGTTACCGTTATCTGGCTGGTATCGTTTATGTAATTGGAACCGGTGAACAATACTTCCGTTCCGCCCCCACCCTGCGCGGGTATAAAATTGGTTATGACCATGGGTGTACCGGCATTATGTCCGTTACCGCTCTCTTTCTTACAACCTGTTGTACAGGTAGCCAAAAAAAGGCAACCAACAAGTATATATGCATTTATATTTTTCAGCATAGTTTTTCTGTAATTGCGTAAATAAACAAGTTACCAGCCGGGGTTTTGCACCAGCGCCCTGTTCCTTTCCAGATCGCTTTGCGCAATAGGGAACAGGTACATGCGGTTGTCCCAGTACCTTTTCTGGAACAGCGTTCGCTGATAAAAACCGGTAAAAGAAAAACCCAAACCATTGTCATCGGCATTTACATTCAATCCATAAATGGTTTGATTTTCGGTATTTCCCAGCAACATTCTTCTTACCAGTGTATAGTACCGGTCGCTTTCGAAGCACAATTCCACGGCGCGTTCACGCAGAATATGTTTACGCATTTCATCTTTATTCCCCACAGCCGATGCATACACCGTTTCTATGCCGGGCAGGCCTGCGCGCTCCCGTACAAGGTTGAGGTACTTTACGATATCTGTATTGGCGGGGTCGTATTCATTCAGCGCCTCAACATAATTCAGTAATATTTCCGCATAGCGGATAAGGATGTACGGCCGGTAAGAAGTGACATCATTGCGGATGTTATCGGAAGGGCTTATTCTTTTCAATACATTGTATCCTGTTAAATTATTGGTGCCGGCTGATTTTTGACCGGATTTTCCATTGTAATAGAACTCGGCCCGGCCGGTTGCGTCTTTATTGGCATCGGATGAATAATAGTTCTTATCGTCAACCGAGGGCGCTGGTAAAACAGGCCGGCCATTGTATTGGATATAGGCATAAAAGCGGGGTTCGCGGTTGGCGTACATGTTCCAGTCGCCTTTTTTATGTTCCCAGTAACTGGTTCCCGGGGTTGCACTAAAGCCGGTTTCCACATAACCCGATGCCGCATCATCGATCGTTCTTCCGTTGTTCATGCTGAATGCATCTACAATGTTCTGCGTGGCATTGTACATGTTGTAACCGCCAGGCCCCGGCGAAGAACATTTTGTAAAACCCCAGTACGACCAGTTATTATTGGAAAGAACGATCTCGCTGTTCCAGTTGGTGAGAAAAACATCGCGGCAGGATTGGTATGGATCAAAGGCCGATCCGCCGTCATCGAGATTTGTATATAGTTTATAGGTATTGAGAGCGATCACTTCTTTGGCGGCATCGGCCGCTGTTTTCCATTTGGCGGCATCATATTGCGTTGGCGCCAGCAATGTTCCATCCTGGTTCTTAAATGTGGCGAACCGCGGGTTGCCATTCCATAACGGACTGGCCGCCAACAACGCCAGCTGCGCTTTTACCGCCAGGCATGTACCTTTGGTTGGCCGGCCATAATAGGCTGAAGATCCCCATGCAAGCGGCAGGGTTTGTGCCGCGTTGTTCATCAGTTCATCGATGTAGGCCACACAGGTATCAAACGGCGCTCTTGCGTATTGATTATAATCTTCAGACTGACTTAACACCCCGGTCACTTTTACAAAAGGGCCATACTGCTTCAATAACTGCCAGTAAAACCATCCGCGCAGGAACTGGTTCTCGGCTTTGTACTGCGCCTTCAGTTCGTCGCTCATTTCCACTACCGGCACTTTATCGATATTCGCTTCCAATACGAAAGTCTGTCTGATGCCCACGTACCAGGTTCCCCAGTTATAAAAATAGCCGCTGGCGGCGCTCCAGTTACCGGCAATCATCTGGCGTACATTCACCGAGGGAATACAAACGCTCGATTCATCGCTGGCGCCCATGCTGGCATAATCGCCGCCGTCGGAATTGTGCATGTATCCATATATGTTATGCAGGTACGACTCGGCATTTGCCCTGGTTAGCCAGATCATATCTTCCGTAAGCAGGTTGTCGGGTTTTTTATCGAGGTAATAACAGGCACCCATTACAACCGGCAACAACAGGAACAAAACTGCTTGTATACATTTATTTTTAGTCATGGTACATTCCATTTAATCGCTTTAAAATTGTGCTCTTACGCCTATCGTTATGGTTCGTGCCGGCGGGTAACCTGCGCCGGCAGATCCCAGCTCAGGGTCCCACAACCTGAACTTTGAAAAAGTGAAGAGGTTTTGTCCGGCAGCATACAGGTACAGGCCGTCGAAACCGGCACGCCTGAGCGCATTGGTCCCCAGGTCGTAACCAATAGAAGCCTGTTTAATGCGGCAAAAGCTGCCGTCCTTTAACCACCAGGTACTATTCTGATAATTATTACTGCTTTGGTTCGATACACTCAGGCGGGGATAATCCACGTTCTGCACGGGGTTTTCTTTTGTCCACCTGCTGGTTACATTGGTAAGTATATTGCCGGGGTACTGGCCAATTCCGGCAAAAGGAACAATGCCAACGCCGCCGGCAGCGCCATCAGGGCTGTTAATGCCAGTACCGTTCGCCATTATGCCCACATCGGATGTTCCCTGTAAAAAAACAGAGATGTCGAACCGTTTGATGCCTACGGTAAAACCAAGTCCGTATAATAAAGCGGGAAAGGAAGATTTGCCAAGATAACTCCAGTCGTTCGCATCAACCGCTCCATCGCCATTCAGATCGCGGTATTTGATATCGCCGGGCTGGATCAGCACACTACCCAGTTTTTGTTCAGGGTTTTTATCAATATCGTTTTGGTCAACGAATAAACCCTGTGAGGTATAACCGGTAAACTCAGGATACCGGTGCCCTTCCAATTGCTGATATGCATTGGTGCGTTTAGGCTCATCGGCATAAACTATCTTGTTCTTTGCCCATGTAAAGTTGCCAAACAACCGTAACCGGATGTTCTTTCCAAACCTATCGTTGTATTCTATACTTCCGTCAATACCTTTGTTATTCATTTCACCCAAATTGGCATAAATGTTACTCAACGAATAACCGCCTATGGAGGAAATAGATTGCCGCAGGATCAGGATGTCTTTCCTCTGATCACGGAACACATCGGCCACGAAATTTATTTTATTGAACAAGCCCAGCTCGATGCCGAGGTTATCCTTGGTAGATCTTTCCCATCGCAGGTTCTCAACGCCAAACACTTTTTCGGTGATACCCGGATACCAGCTGGGTCCCAGGCCAAATGCGGCCGAGTTACCGGCAGAGATATAGGTAAGATAACCGAACCGGTCGCCATACCCGATTTGATCGTTACCCGTAACGCCATGCGAAGCTCTTATTTTAAGGAAACTGACGGTATTTGCGAGGGGATCGAAAAAGGCTTCGCGCGAGATCACCCAGCCGGCAGACACTGCAGGAAAGAACCCGAACCGTTCGCCTTTTTTAAAGTTTTCAGAACCGGTGTAACCGGCATTCAGCTCAACCAGGTATTTATCGTTGTACGAATAAGTAATCCGGCTGGCAATACTCTGGTTACGGTATGGAATGGCATATTTTACATCAGACGCCGTACCGATTACCCGGTTGCGCATATTGTACAGCAACAGACCTCCAAAACGATGACCGCCAAAAGAACGATCGTAAGTAATATTCCCTTCCAGGTACATCACCCGCTGCCCGGCCGAGCTGGAAGAATAGCCCAGGAACTGATTGCCGGTGCGTACCTGTTCATACACCAGGCTGCCATTTGCATCTCTTGAGCCGGCATACCACAGATCGTTCACCCCTGTACGGCTGTTATTGAATTCGCCATAGGAATCGAATGAAAAACGGGCCATAGCGCCCAACCCTTTGGTTATAAGGTCGAGCTTCTGATTCAAACTCACAATAGATTGTATGGTAGGTCTGAACTCGGTACTGTAACCTGCATTCTGCACCAGGTTAAAGGGGTTGGAACCACCGTTGTTGCGCGGCCCCGCCCATTTATTGCCGGGATAAGAAACCGGGAATGAAATGGGATTGGTAGCATAGGCGGCATACCAGATACGGCCGGCCGAAGAGCCGGGATAACGGCTGTTCACCAGCATGGCATCGAGGTTTAACGAAAGCAAGGTTGTTTTACTTACATTCACATCGATATTGCTGCGGAAATCGTATCGTTTGAAATTCAGATTGGGATTGTAACCATTTATTTTCGACACCTTATAACTGCCGTCCTGGTTGTAAAAGGAACCGGAAATATAATACCGCATCGCTTCACCGCCGCCGCTTACATTTACGTTGGCGTTGTACATGGTAGCCCAGTCTTTATAAATAGTGTTGATCCAGTTTACATTGGGATATATATACGGATCGAGACCGCTGGCCGTTTTCCGGATCGTTTCATCGCTGTATGCCGGCGTCTCACCCATATTGGTTCTGGCTTCATTCAACAATTCCATATAGGTTACGCCATCGAGCATTTCCGGCGTCTTCGTCAACCCGCTTATACCCGACTCTACTTTCGTCGATATCCTGGGTTTACCCGCAACTCCTTTACGGGTAGTTATAATAAGAACGCCATTTGCGCCACGGGCGCCATAAACGGCCGTTGCAGAAGCATCTTTCAGGAGGGAAATAGAAGCGATATCTTCGGGATCTATATTGTTATAGGCGCCGCCAAACGTGCTGTTCACGTCGTCGCGCTGCACGCCATCGATAATGATCAGGGGGCTTGTACCGCCGGTAAATGTGCCGATACCCCTGATGGTAAAGGTGGGATTATCGTAACCCGGCTCGCCGCCGGTTTGCATGGAAATAACGCCGGCCACTTTTCCGGCAAGGGCATTGGTCAATGAGCGCACCGGCGTTCGCATGTCCTGCATATTTACAGAAGCCACCGAACCGGTAACACTTATCTTTTTTTGTTTTCCATAGGCTACTACCACCGTTTCATCGAGACCTTTATCAGCCAGCTTCATCACTACCGGCAGGTATGTTTTATCGCCTATCCTCAGCGATACCGTTTCATAACCGGTGTAGGAGATCTTTATCACATCATCGGGCGAACTGTTCTTTATAAGGAAGACACCGCTTGCATCGGTTTGTACGTAACCGCCTTTGGGCAAACTTACCGTGGCGCCCACCAGCGGTTCACCCTGGTCGTTCAACACCCTTCCGGTTACATCAACCGGCGGTGGTATTTTTTCGACCACGGCAGCCATTAAAGGCGCTCCCCGCTCTTTTTCTTTAACTGCAATGGTTTTACCAATCACTTCGTAGGTGAAGGGCTGGTTGGCGAACACCATTTTCAATACATCCTCCAGCGCTGCACTTTTTACGGAAATATTTACCGGCCGCGCCGTTTGCAACAATTTGTCTTCATACCAGAACTGGTACCCGCTTTGCTTTTTGATTTGCTGCAATACTTTTTCCAGGGGCGCATTTTTCTCCGACAGGGAGATCTTCTGCGCATACCCGGTTGCGCTTACCTGTAAACAGGTTGCCAATAACAGAATGGCAATTAGTTTCATGATCAGCAGTGTTTTGGTTATCCGGCTCCGCTCAGGATAGCCTGGCATAAGGGCATGAGCAATCCTGCACAGAGGCGAATGATTTTCTAAATCCATACCTTTGTTTTGTTTTGGGTTAAGCAATAAACAGTCAATGTTCAATTTCCCGGTAGTTATCGGGAGATGTATTGGTTTAATCCAGGCGTTATACCGTTCCGGCTCCAACCCGGGACGGTTTTTTATGTGGATCAAACCAGTTACCAGTTGCCGGTTACCGGCTCCTTGTTCTTAATTTCTGAATTTTAATATTGGGTTTTGTGATTTGGAATTTCTTCTACGGCGTTACGATCAACCTGTTGCCTTCAATTCGAAAATGTACTTTGCTTACTTCCAGCAACCGCAGCAGTTCGGAAAGCCGCGCGTTCCTTGAAATGCCGCCGGTAAAACTGCGTTGCGGGATAGCGCCTTCAAATACCACATCAACATTATACCATCTAGACACCTGCCGCATGATGCTTTTTATATCGGCTTTGTTAAATGCCGTAAAGCCATTTTTCCAGGCCATAACAAGATCCAGGTCTGGTGAGTGGTCAATGGTGAATGGTGAGTCGTGAGATGTGAGCTGTGAGTAGGTTCGCGACAATACAGCCTGCTGTCCTGGTTTCAAGACTGCTGAATGCCCGGACTCTTTTGCCGATTGCCCATTGCCCATTGCCGGCCTCACTTTCACCGACCCCTCAAGCAATGTCGTCTTCACTGCGGCTTCATCGGTGTAAGCATTCACATTAAAGTGCGTTCCCAGCACTTCAACAACCTGCGTGGCAGTTACTACATGAAATGGTTTACCCGCATCTTTTTCTATTTCAAAATAAGCTTCGCCGTTGAGCTCAACCCTTCGCTCATTTGCAGCAAACGTTACCGGAAAACGGAGCGAAGAAGCTGCATTCAGCCATACCTTACTGCCATCGGGCAATATCAGGTGGTACTGACCGCCTTTCGGGGTGCTTAATGAATTGTAAGCAATTGTTCCGGCAGCGCTGCCATTCGCCGCCCGGTATTTCACTTCTCCGTCTTTATTCTTGATCACCTGCACATCGTCCTGTTCTGTTAACAGGCCGCTGCCGGCACTGTCGAGTGAAATAACTGAACCATTGGCAAGGGTTAAGACCGCTTTATTACCGCCCGGCAAAATATCTTCAGCCGTGCGCGGCGCCTCTTGTTCATTTCGAGCCACCTTATTATTGCCCGGCCGGTTCACGAACCAGTAACCGGCGGCGCCCAAAGCCAGCACCATAATGGCTGCGGCCGCTACCCGCAGCCATTGAAACCGTTTGGTTTTTCTAAAATTGATGCTCATATCCTCTTTTTCCGGCACAGCCTGTTGAAAGATATAGTCCCAGTCCGTTTCTCCCGAAACGGCCAGCGGCTGCAATACTTCGTATTCGGCATCCATCAATTCTTCCAGTAACCGGCGATTCTCAGGCCGGGCTATGCAGGCAAACAACTCCTGTAGTTCTTCATGGCTACACGTTCTTTGTGTGTATCGCTCAAAAAGGTATTGAATGCGGTCTTTGTTGACAGACATTTTATTGAATTATTAATGATTTATTGGTAATGGCTTAATACAGATAGTACAGACAATTGAAAAAAGAAGCAGGACCGGGAAAATTGACAATTTTTTGAAAAAAAGGTACAGATTTACCCAGAATAACTTTTAAAGGGGTGAAATAAAAAAGGAAACAGAATTATCTGTCTCCTTCAATAGTGAAAAAAGAAAAGTGAAATTATTTGATTACTAAGTTAAATTACCTGGGTTATGATACATGTAGTTCCAGATCCCGGCCAATAAAAAACATACCTCTTCGCATTAAACCAATACGAATAAGATACATTTGGTTGCAGCGCAACACCAGCAAATGAATCATGCTTATCCAGGCTTCTAACTGTATGCGTTTCGAAATTAAACTGGGTTGAAATCCAGTAATCCCCATCTGTAGACCAGGTAGTACCCAGGGTATGGGCAACTTCATTGTATCCAATTTGCATACTATAGGGATCAGAAAATAGTTTTACAGCGGCATGATTTATCAATTCATATTTTTCAAAACCTGTTTGTTCTGGCAGTTGTTGGTCATTAAAAGGAACTACTGTCGTAAATGCAAATAGAAATAAAACTGGGAGGATGGCTAAGGTTCTCATAATTTTTTATTTATCCCTAATCTAATAATAAATACGAAAACAGGAAAATTAAATCAAACAACCGTTTGCGCTAGCCAATGACAAAAAGGGATTACAGATATGATCCGTGATTGGGGTTCAGAACCAGAATAAGATGGGGAGAATGGCAGAATAACGGACAAGATGCTCCTTTATATGTTTCAGGATCTCAACGAGGATATTCTTTACACGGCTTTTTGATAAACCCAGCCGCAAGGCAATTTCTTCGTGGGTAAGGCCCTGTTCACGGCTTAGCTGAAAGATCGTTTGCCGCTGAAGTGATAACAGGCATACCGCTTTACCGATCAACTGCCGGCTTTCCTGCGCCTGCAATAACTCCTGGGTGGTATTATCCTGTTGCGAGACGTTCACCCACAACTGATGCAGCAAACGGCGGTCCCGCGCCAGGCGGGTCAGGTGATTCAATGTTTTATTGCGTGCAATGGTGTAGATATACTTGCCGGGATATTCAACATCTGCCAACCCTTCGCGGCTTTCCCATATTTTGGTGAACACATCCTGTACAATTTCTTCTGCATCGACCCGGGAATGGGTCATTTGCAATACAAAAGAAAACAACCGCAATTTGTACAGGTCAAATAACCGCCTGAAGGCTTCTTTATTGCCACGGGCAACCTGTTGTAATAATTCCCTGTCGGTATATGTATTGTACAATGACACGCCGGCGTTGGTTGTTTTGGTTCTTAGCTGACTAAGTTAATCATAAATATGTTGTTTTCTATTCACCCGTAAAAAAATGCGCTACCGGTTTATCAAGGCAAACGATTGTAACGGCGTATGCAATCGATTGCATTTTTTTGAACAGAGGTTCAAACAGGTTATGCTCACATTAACTAACAACAATCATAAAACTTAGTGACTGCCATCATAAGAAAGTATCCATACCTGTTATACATTCGCATTACGGGTTTTTCATAGGATATTTAAAAAATCAGATCGAGGCTCCGGTTTTCCGGAGCCTCCTTTTTTATGTGTGCAGATGTGTGTGGCACATCTGTTTAACAGTTTTAAATAAAAACGGTGAGCTGTCCGCTGGTTTGCAGACAACTCACCGTTATACTTTTTAAAATTTTTAATTAGCCAAATACGATTATTATAATCATCAGCTAGTTCAATAAATTCTCAAGCTCCTTTTCATTTAATATGGTAATATAACCATCATGAATATCGATCAGCTTTTCGCTTTTGAATTCGCTGAGCGTTCTGATCATGGAAGCGGTGGCCGTTCCTGCAATGGCGGCCAGGTTCTCGCGGCTTAAATTAATAGAGGTTTTGTATTTCCTGTTCACAGTTATAAGCGCGTCGGCAACTTTTTTGCGGAGGGAATTGTACGCCAGGCCCAATAAAAGTTGTTCTTTTTCGGTAATGTTCTTTGCCAGCATGGTCATGAAGCGGTTCACCACTTCGCGCCTTGTATTCATCAATGCATCGAACTCATCTTTTGGTATAATGGCCAGTTCGGTATTTTCCATTGTTTCTGCACGTTCTTTATAAACCGTACCTTCCAGCAATGCAACGTAACCCAGGAAATCGCCTTCGCCATAAATACCAACGATCAGCTCTTTCCCTTCTTCATTTGTTTTATACGTTTTTACTTTACCTTTCTTTATATAATACAACCGCGCGGGACGATTGCCTTCTACATAAATGATCTGCTTTCTTTTGTATTTGCAAATGTCCCGGTTCTCTGATAAAAGACTAAGAATATCCCTTTCATTACAGGTTCTGGCAACATCGTTTATAGCGTAGCCATTTAAATTTACGGTTGTATCCTGCTGAACAAATTCCTGCTTAAACCATTCAGCCCGTTTCAACCTGCATTCAATGGCCTGTAATAGTTCAGTTTTCTCAAATGGTTTGGTAATATAATCATCGGCGCCCAACTCCATGCCTTTGCGCATTTCAGCGCGTTCTGCGCGGGCACTCATAAAAATAAACGGCGTGTTTCGAATGGCGGGATTTTTATGTATCAAATGCAAAACGCCAAAACCGTCCAGTTGAGGCATCATAACATCGCACAGGATCAGATCCGGTTTTTCTTGTAAAGCGATCTCAATACCCAACTTCCCATTTTCTGCAGTAAACACCTTGTAATTTGCCAACTCCAAAATATCTGCAATAGTCTCTCTGATTCCATCATTGTCTTCAATAACAAGAATCTTTTTCATGTTTGGTTGAGTTTTAAAGTGTAATAATAAGCTGGTACCATGCTATGGCAAGCACAGATAAAAGACCATAGTCTTCGAAGGAACAAAATATGCATATGGATCCGGATGGATAAGGTGCGCGGTAAGAGCTACATTTACGGAGAGTGCTGTTGTGCTTTTTTAATGCGGGGAGAATAATCTCATCTATTCACTGCAATGAAGACCAGTACAGTGAAGCTACATATAAAACCTGCCAAGGATTGTGTTATTGATCAAGCAATGAATCGGTTGGACTGTTAATTTAAAGATAACGTATTTTATACATTATTCCCACCCCATTCATAATTTTTTTTACGAATTCGTTTTGCAATCGGTTAATGCGTTTTACAAATAGATTATTGATTAATTGTTTTTCAGGTAAGACACGGAAGGGAACTGCAAAGTTGCATTATTTCACTTTTTTTATCATCCTGAACTGTTATGTTTGAATAGCTATAAAAAGTATTTTTCCCGCTGTATCATAGAGGCTAAATGCTGAAGGCTTAAGCCTGCCTCCGAAATCCGGTCAGTCCGTATGAGGGATTTGCCTTTCGCGTTAAGCGTGCGGCGTTATTGCATTCCGCGTTAAGCATTCTGCGTTAAGTGTTTCGCCTTAAGCGTTCCGCATAAGCATTCCACGTTAAACGTTCCGCGTTTTGCGTTATTGCGTCACTTCATCGAGCAGGTATAAAACCGATCGATAGTTTTTTCCCGACGATTCAGCCAATGCCATTTCACAGGTTTTGGCTGTGGAATAACAATCACTGACCTGTGTGCTGTTCACTTCGGCCACTTCAGCGCGGGTAGCGGCTTCCGTCAACCCCGGGTAATAAAAACCGCGATCGCCGGCCATACCGCAACAACCTGCAGTGCCGGGAATAACCGGGTTCTCTACCGTTTGGTCAGCCAGCTGTACCAGGTTTTTATTGAGGTTCATTTTATACAGCGAGCATACTGGATGAAAAACCGCATTGTCCTTCTTTTTGGTGATGGTAAGGCGCGGCAACAACATGTCTGTCGCAAATTGCAGGCTATCAATAATTTTCAGTTTATCGAAACGCTGCTGGTTCTCCGGCGTCAGGTGCGGACGGCAGGTTTGCAGCGAATGTGTACACGAAGTGATGTCGAGCACTATGGGGAGGCTGCCCTCATTGCTCCATTCCCACAACGTATCGATTGTTTTATTGACAAAGAAGCTGTACGCCGGTGTAAATCCTTTTGAAGCAAAGGGCTGGGCGCAACAGGTGCCGGTTAAATTAGATGGAATAAGCAGGCGGATATTCGCCTTCTGTGCCAGGCGTTTGCATACATCTACAATAGATTCCTTTTTTTCAATATCCTTACCCATGGTACGGCTGATGCAGGAAACAAAATACACCACATCGGCCTGCTGCGGCAATTGCGCCTTAACCGTCACCGGCGCCGTCAACTGTTGAGGCCATAAAGGAAATGCCGGTGCTATTTTACGTATGCCGCTGGTAAGCCGGTACATAGCTTTTTTTCCAAACACACTATTCACCACCCGGCCGCTGCGCAAACAGGTTTTGATCACCCTTTCTACCAGTTTGAAGTTTTTGGCCACCTGCAGGGCAATGGCATTACCGGTTTTGGAATGGTTCTCCCTTCTTAACCGTTTTACCAGTTCGCCGGTATTGATGGCAACCGGGCAGTCGGTGGCGCACATGCCATCTACCGCACAGGTATCGAGGCCATCATATTGATAGTCTTTTAAAATGGATTTATAGGTTGCCGTATCGCCTGCTTTCTGCAACCGCGATAAAGAACGGCGCAGCACGATCCGCTGGCGCGGGGTAAGGGTGAAATGCCGGCTCGGGCAGCGGTTCTCGCAATAACCGCACTCAACGCATTTGTCAACCTCCTCTTCTACCACAGGCATGGGCTTCAGGTTCTTTAAATGGCACTCGTGATCGGCATTGATGATAACCCCGGGGTTCAAAATATTATCAGGATCTATGAGGGCTTTCAGCTCCTTCATGATGGCATACCCTTCTGTACCCCACTCTGTTTCAACATAGGGCGCAATCTGGCGGCCCGTTCCATGCTCGGCTTTCAGGGCCCCATCGTACCGTTTGATCACCAGTTCGGCCAGCTCATCGTTAAAAGCGCCAAAAACGGCTACTTCCGCCGGCGTATCTATCGACTGCGATAACAGGAAATGCAGGTTACCTTCCTTGGCATGACCAAATACGATGGCGTCGAAATATTTGTATTTGATAAACAGTTGTTGCAGGTCTTCGATGCAATCGCCCAGGCGGTGCACCGGTACGGCAATGTCTTCCAGCATCACCGAAGTACCTTTTTGCCGAACTGCCGCTACTGAAGGGTACATCCCTTTACGCAGCTTCCAGTAATTGGCCTGAACCGCTTCATCGGTACTGAATTCGGTTTTATAAATGATCGGCAATGCATCGATGTACGCCCAGGCATTGGCCAGCTTTTGTTGCAAACCCGCCTCGGTATCTGACTGGTATTCACACAGGATACCGGCGCTGTTCGCCGGTAAGTTTTTTAAAAAAGCAGGCGCCCCGTACAGGTCCTCGATGGAATGAATAGCAGCGCGGTCCATAAACTCCAGCGCCTCGGCATCGCTATCGCGAAGGGCCGGAATGGCGTTGCAGGCAGCAGCGGGCGATGCAAAAAAGAGCAGTCCTGTGCTTTTGAACGGCTTATCGGGAATGGTGTTCAGCACGGCTTCGGCAATAAAGGCCAGCGTGCCCTCCGCCCCTATAAGCAAATGCGCCAGCACATCGAGCGGATGTTCATAATCGAGAAACGAATTGATACTGTAACCGACCGTATTCTTTATTTTATACTTGTCTCGGATCTTTGTGGAAAGAACGGGATTCTCCTTTATGCGTTGCCTGAGTTGTTGAATACCGGCAAACAACTGCGGCTGCGTGGTTTCGAACCGCTGGTAATCAGCGGCATTTTCCGTATCGAACACTTCTCCGTTGGGCAGAACGAACTTTAGATGTTTTACCGTATGGTAGGAATTGTAAGCCACCCCACAGCACATGCCGCTTGAGTTGTTCGACAGAATTCCGCCCATCATGGCGGCGTTGATCGATGCCGGGTCAGGACCGATCTTTTTTTTGTATGGTTTCAGGAAATGGTTCACACGGCTGCCGGTAATACCGGGTTGCACGCGAACGGCATTACCCTGCAGTTCTGCTTTTATCAGGGGCCAGTTGCGCGACAGATCGACGAGAATGCCATCGGTTACCGACTGGCCCGATAAGCTGGTGCCGCCCGTACGAAAGGTAAGCGAGGTATGGTGCTCTTTGGCGAACCGGAAAAGGAATTGTACTTCTTCGATGTTCACGGGGAATACAACCGCCTTCGGTACCAGGGTGTAAAAACTGGCATCCGATGAATAGGCATGCAAATCGATCAGGCGGGTTTTCAGTCTGTTTGCCGGGAACTTTGCTGCAAGGGCCTGTTGTATTTGTTTCTCCTTTGTCATAGGGATAATCTTCAGCCGCAAGTTACGCCATAGACGCTGAAAGCGAAATACTTCAGCGGTCAGTGATTCCCTAATAGGTATTTATCACTATTGAAGAAAACAGGTTGCAGAAATCCGCAAATGGCAAACAGGCAAAAGGCAATGAGCGAATGCAAACCTGGCAATGGGCACCGCTCCAGGCAGAAATAAGCACATAACAAACAGCAGTGTACCCATACCAGCCATTATTGCAGTAAAAGCTTCTTTACAATGGTGTATTGCAGTTGCTGCAATGCACCATTGTAATACAGTAATGACCGGAAAACAACAGGTAATGCCGGAAATAAAAATACCGACAGGTATAATATGGACTAAATTACCTCAATTCGATAAGCAAATCGATTTAAGGATGGTAGTAATACTTTTCTCTATAGGTATAAATGGTAGATGGTGAGCCGAAGTCAGGTTCCTGCCAGGTAACAGAACCAAGGTTTCCATTTGCATCAAATGCATTTGTATACGACTGAACGATCGTGCTTCCCTGTTTTTTCGACAACAATACATTACCCTTAAAAGTGCTCACCGTAGGCATTTGCCAGGCAAACCCAAACAGCTTTGATCTCGTAAACCATATCAGGTCACCGGCCCCCACATATCTTAGCATTTTAACGCGCACAACCGTCGCATTATACGCACATTAACAAAGCTATAAACTCATCCTGTAACCGCACATATAGATTACATTCAAAAATATGCGTTACCGTTTGAATGAATTTTTTTAAATTCAGTAAATTTTAATTCTGAAGAAGAGCGTTGCCATAATGCTGCTGGCCATTCACCTGTTCAACCAGGCAGGCTATACCCTGTTGTTTGATTACTTCATTCAATGCTCAAACGAACAACTGACACATCAGCTCAACGAACACCAATACGACGATAACGATCTCATTGAAGTAAAAATAGCATTGCATATGCCATATCTTTCCAGCTGGAGCGATTATGAACGGGTTGACGGGGAAGCGGAAGTGAACGGCATTTACTATACCTACGTAAAACGAAAAATCAACAACGATACCCTTTATTTGTTGTGCCTGCCTAATAAGAACAAAACCCGGTTAAACGCTGCACGTATTGAATATGCAAATAAGGTACAGGACCTACCCAACGCAAAGGACCACGGCACCATTAAAAAGAACCCGGCCGGCCATGAGTACCAACAACCGATTGCCTGTTTTGCAATAAACAGTTTTACAACAGCAATCCGGCAGCCATTTCATCATCCGGCCATTTCGGAGTCACAATCATTTGTCACCGGCCCTTATCATCCTCCCCGGGTATAAGCGAAACCTCCGCTTATAACATCCTGACAAACCCGGCCGGGAGGATAACTCCCCTGCCCCATTACTAACTTATAGCTTGTAGTGAACCTCACCGTTCATTACAGGATTTATAATATATTCTTCCATGACCATTGCCTTTTCCAAAACAAGGCTGGCCGTATTCCTATGGCTGGCCTTTTCATGTACTTCCCGAACTTCGCCCAATAAAGAAATGATCAGCCTGCTGACAACCATCGCAGCAACCGAAAATGATCGTAAAAATGCTTTTGCGTCTGAAACAAAACTCAGCTACTACGATTCGCTGTTGAAAACGGCGGTCATTTATCCCGATTCGGCCACAGCCCAATATGGCATGGCCAATACCCTGCTCGAACTGGGACAGGAAGACAAAGCCATTGCGATCTTTGAAAAATTACTGCGGTCATTACGGCCCGGCATGTTCGAAAATAATAAGATAATAATAAAGAACCTGGCCATCGCTTATTTACGGCTGGGCGAAAGAAAGAACTGCATCTATAACCATACCGGCGAATCGTGCATTTACCCCATTGCCAACAAAGGCGTACACACGCACAAACAGGGCGTTGAAAAAGCAATTGAGCTGTATACCATGCTGCTGGGCTGGGATATGTATGATATGGAATCACGCTGGCTGCTCAACATTGCCTATATGGCCGCGGGAGGATATCCAAACAAAGTACCGCCTCAATATTTTCTTGAACTAACGCCCACCGATACCGGTTGCACCGTAAAACCATTTACCGACATGGCCGCCAAACCGGGCCTGAACATAAAGAACCAGGCCGGTGGCAGTATCGCCGAGGATTTCAACAACGACGGGTATGTTGATATTGTCACCAGCAGTTGGTCGTTACAGGAAGGCATGCATTTCTTCGTGAATAATGGCAACGGCACATTCAGTGATATGGCCGCTGCCGCCGGCATCAATGAGCTTACCGGGGGCCTTAACCTGATGCAAACCGATTACAATAACGATGGCTTTAAAGATATCTTCGTGCTGCGTGGCGCCTGGCGCGGAAAATTCGGCAAAGAACCGAATTCATTATTGCGGAATAATGGCAACGGCACATTTACCGATTTTACCAGAGAAGCTGGTCTGCTTTCTTTCTACCCCACACAAACCGCTGCCTGGGCCGACTTTAACAATGATGGCTGGCTCGATGTGTTTATCGGCAACGAAACGGCCATGGTGGGAGAAATAAATCCCTGCGAGTTTTATCTCAATAACAAAAATGGTACGTTCACTGAAATGAGCAGCAACGCCGGCTGTTCCGTGACTGCCTTTGTAAAAGGGGTTACCGCCACCGATTATAATAATGACGGCTTCACCGATATCTTCTGCTCAACACTGAACGGCAAAAAGATACTGTTGAAGAACGAAGGCATTATAAAAGGAAAACCACATTTTAAAGATGTATCGTTTGAAGCCGGTTTAACATCCAACACCACCGCCACCTTCACCACCTGGTTCTGGGATTATGACAATGACGGCTGGCAGGACATACTGGTAACCGGGTATGAATTCTCGAAATCGCTTTCCTGGTATGCAGCAATGGAAGCTATGCGCAAAACAACGGGAAACTCAGGTCATATTTTTCTGTTCCGTAATAAGCGCGACGGCACATTTGAAGATGTGTCGGAAAAGACCGGTCTTACCAACATCGCCTTTTCAATGGGTGGCAATTTTGGTGACATCGACAATGACGGCTGGCTCGATTTTTACCTCGGCACCGGCAATCCACAATACACGTCACTTGTACCCAATAAGCTCTGGAAAAATATCGGCGGCAAACGTTTTGCCGACATTACCATTCCGGCCCGCATCGGCAACCTGCAAAAAGGCCATGGCGTTTCATTTGTCGATCTCGATAACGACAATGATCAGGATATTTATATTGAAATGGGTGGCGCCTTTGCGGGCGATGCCTATGAAAACGCCTTATACATCAATCCCGGTCAAAATAAAAATCACCAGGTGACCATTTCACTGGAGGGTAAACAATGTAACCGGGCCGCTATTGGCGCCAGGATAAAAATTTCTTTTACTGATAACGGCGTTAAACGAACAATTTACCGCGAGGTGAATGCAGGCGGAAGTTTTGGCGCCAATCCATTGAGACAACATATCGGCATTGGACAGGCAACAACCGTAGATGAAATAGCAATTCAATGGCCCGGCAACAATGCAAAACTGGTTTTTACAAACATACCGGTTGATGGCATCATCAATATAAAACAGGGCGATCCCACTTTTACGGTTAACCGCCTTAATCGATTTGACTTCAATACGGTAACACCGAAAACGCTCGATTGTTTTCCTGCACAAAAAAGCGCAGAAGCCGGAAAATAAAATTATAGCCCTGTATGTACCGCTTGTAATTTCTACATATACAAGTATAGATGGCGGCGCTTACAGGGTTTATTTTTACCTGTACCACCTATTTAATTTCCCCGTCAAAAACGTTGAAAACCACCCCTTTAAAACTGCTAAATTATAGCTTTTGCAAAATTTGGCAGAATGATTGCTATATGTTCCGCGGAAAAGGGACCGCTTACGCATTCGTATGCATCACATCGCGGTCACTGCTACAAAAAACCAATTCTGATTAGTACAAAGCCACAACAGGAGCCATCAGTGTAGCTGATGGTCGTCCATGTATTTTCCGTTTTCACCCTACAAAACATATTTCGGCCAATATACCATACGGGTTGACTTATTCCCATAAAAGGAATATTATGCAATTAAACCTGCGTATATTACTTTTATCCAATTGCAAACTTTTAACATCAATATGCAGCGCAAACCAACGACGATATTATATATAGATGATGACCAGGATGATCTGTTGATATTTGAAGAATCTGTATGCTCGCTGTATCCTCATGTCAGGCTTTACAAAGCGCAAAGCAGTGAAGCAGGCATTAACATCCTGAATCAACTGGAAAGAGAGAGAAAGCCATTCCCATCACTGATCATGATCGATATGAATATGCCGAAGATGAATGGCCGTGAAACCCTGCAATATATACGAAGCAACAGGAAATGGCACGATATACCGGTGGCCATTTTCACCACCTCTGCCAATAATGATGATATAGAATTTTGCAGGCACTTCGGTTCAGCCTGCATCACCAAACCAATGAGTTATGCGGATTATAGCGCTACGCTGCAGAAATTGATCAATCAAATACCCCCTGGTCCCCTGAAGGGGGAATTAAAAATGAAAAATGAGGAATGAAAAAGTAAATACAGGAGAGTTGATAAAGGTGATGGAGTTGATAAAGGAACTCAAAAACCGATGTAGTAGCATTTAAGCTGTATTAGCTTGCAGCTTGCAGCCTGCAGCGTGAAGCTTGAAGCTTTTTCAATCTTCGCGGCCTATTTACTTTCACTTATAACCACCGGCCCCAATAAGCCGGACGCCATCAACGGCGCATTTTTCTTAAAAGTAATGTTCGTTCGGGTGACCCTTTTTTCCTGCGGCAATGCGGCATCGCCAATAAGCCTGTTAGGCCAGCAGTTGACCACCACTATCTCCAGCACATTACCGGAAGGCTTTAATAACCCGGTAACTTCTACCCGCCATGGCGCCGTCCACAAAATGCCGAGTTTTTTTCCATTCAACGTCAGTTCCGCAATATTTCTTACCACACCTGTTTCAAGAAAATAGCTTTTACCGGTTTGTATACCGGCCGCATCAAAATGCTTTATATAGGTAGCCTTGCCTGAATAATATTTGATGTTCTCCTCCGGACGTTTTGTCCAGTCTTCCAGCTTTTCAAACTCCACGCTGGCGGGTCCGCCCCATTTGGTATTGAAGTGAACCGTCCACGCGCCGGTTAATTCCTGCACAGGAGTTAGCACCGGGAAATTGGTAGCGTTATTTTTTGCAACACTGCGGGCAGGCTTTTGTAATTCGGTTTTTTTGAATACAATGAACCACGACTGGAAGGGCGCAAACTGCAGGTCGATCTGCGAATAACCGTCTTTATTAATAGCATTGACAATTTTACCGGTTTCACCAGTAACCGCGTCCCATAGCTCAGGTGTTTTGCCTTTGACCCTGAAACGGCATACAGCTTTTTCATCGCGATTATTCCGGTTGGCGACAAAATAAATTTCCGTATCGCCTACACTTCGGTGAATAAAATCAATAAAGGCATTTTCGTTATCACAAATAAAATCGGGTCCTACCCCTTTTTCTTTCAGGATCTCTTTTAAAGGAACGTTCCAGTAAACTTTTCCTTTGCCATACACCTGTAGTTTTACATTTTTGCCATCACACTTTCCCCAAACGGCCGCAGCCATTTCTTTTACGCGTACATCACATTGCGGAAAATTATTCAACCCGCTGTCTTTTTCGGGTTTTGGGCCAACAACCGTTGCCCCCGCAAAAACCAGTTCTTTTATTTTCTGCATTACCGGCACGGGCATCGACTCATTTTCGGGCAGTACCAGCAGGCGATAGCTCATGCCATCGGGTAGAACGAGCCGGCCATTTTTAACGCTTACCCTGGTCAGCAGCACTTCTTCATTACATACATCGTAATCGAACCCTTTTCCAAGCGATGGATCAACATGTTTGGGCAATACGATATTCGGCGTAACATCGCCGTTATAATATAACACATCGGCCACAAACAGGCCCTGTTGTAAAAGATACTGACAACGGCTGAGATAATCCAGAAAGGCGCCCGCCTGGTTCCACCAGGTTACATTGGGATTGAAATGCGTTCCTGCACCATACTCGATCCCCGGTTTGCCATCCTGCGGACGGGTTGCCGTTGAGGTATGAATAAGGAAGCGGTTAACGCCTTCGCAAAATGCGCGGTCAGCCGCCTGTTTCATGTTACCGGGATAATCGTACCAGTGGCGGAAAGAAGTGAATGATTCGGCAGACACCGTTTTCTTCCCATAAATATGCGCCGCCGAAGCAACCATTTTGGTCACTTTGTTTTGCCCTTTTTCAAGCCGCACCATCCCATAACCCAGTTTCTCATCCAGCCCGCCTTCTTCATCGTGTTTACCGCCCAGCCAGAACTCACCCTGCGGCATATCGCTGCGCCCGAGGTTCTTCAACGCATCCATACACATGGTACCTGAACGGCTTGGCCCCGCGGCTTCGTTTTGCACCTGTAATCCATGCTTATGGCACAGACCGGCAAAATGTTTATAATGTTCATCGGCGAGGCAATCGGCTACAGTTTTGCGATAGTCGTTCAAAAAGCGGTCGCTTTGTTCAACACTGCCGATGATAAAACCATTCAATACCGGCAGGTAAGGCGTTGGATCATAATCCCGGTATTTTTTGAATTGCGGAATAATATTTTCAGTCCAGTTGGGAAAACCATCTTCAAAACTATCATCACACAAATACGTAAGCGTTTTTCCTGCAAGGTCCCCGGCTTCCTGTAATAAGATCTTTCCCAGGTTTTCGAACTGAAGATCAACGCCCGTATGGCTCAGCCAGTCAACCGACAGGCCGCTGGCTTCGGGTTGTGCGATCATTACTTTTGAACCCGTCATGCGGTGACCGGTGCGAATGATGGTCCATTCACCGGCCGGCACATCCCAATCGAGCTGGCCATCTGGGCCTGTTTTGCCAGTAAGATCGATCACTTTTTCAGGGGCAACGGGTACATCGCCGGGCATAGTTTCCCAGGGTGTTGCCACCGGGGTCATTACATCATTGGCTTTTATAAAATTGCTGGCATCCTTGCGGTTGGTCTTGGCCGGGAACAACGCAGCGCGTTTACCGGTCCTGAGCGGATTATTATTTGCTGCGGCAGGAATGGCCACAATGGCGGTATCGCGGTAGTCGATCTGTTCCAGCGGCAGATCGATATATTCTTTCCAGCCAGGTGCATTAACAAGATTATCATAGCCGTCGCGATTACCGGGCAGCGGTAATTTGCCGGAGAATTTTTGAGGACCGGTAACAGTAATTTTTGATTGCAGGAACCAGCGGCAGGCATGTTGCGGCGGGATCCACGGGCCGCCCATACACCAGCCGGAACTCATATTCACGCCCATTTTTAAACCGAGGCGGTTGGCTTCTTTCAATGCATGGCGATACAGCTGGCGCCATTCGGGTGAGAGGAATAAAGCGCCCTGCGGCACTTTGGCGCCACCGAGCCCGCCGGCAGAATTGATCATCAGCACTTCGCCCATTCCCTTTGCCTTAAATTCCTCCAGGTCACGGGTGATGCCTTCCTTATCAACCAATCCATTGAACCACCACCAGTAACAACCTGCCTGAAAGGGCTGGCCGGGTGCAGGGAATTTTTCTTTTAAAACAGAAAAGGCCGGAGCAACACCGGCTAATGGTTCCCGTTCATTGACCCATTGGGTTAACCCGCTTTTTGCTGCGGCTAACTGTAATCCGGTAAGGGAACTAAGTGTGATGAATTTTCGCCTATCCATTTTATATACTGAGTTGTACTGAAAAACCTGCTACCTGTTAATACGTAATAAACATCTAAAACCACTACCCATTAATAATTACATAACATACCTTTATTTCTTTCCAAAGAACTTTTTCTTATCACTCCTGGCCGGAGCTAACGATCGAACCGCCGCTGCCGCTTCAATGGCCCTGTCGGCCTCTATTACATCGGCCCCGCTTTTGATGATCTGCGCATAGGCTTTGGCGCGCTCTTCTGCCGTAGGCAATTTATCGTAGATGGGCGCGGTAGAGATCATACACATAACACCGCGCTGGTGCAGCAGATCGAAAATTTCTTTGTTTTCCGGTTTATCCTGCGGGCCAACATAGGCCATTATCTGCGCCCAGGGAATACCGGCTTTCTCATATTCTTCCAGGGCCTTTTTTGTTTTTACAAATGCCTCGAACATCACGTCCTTATTGTCGTCGTAATAAAACTTTGCTTCTTTGGCATTATGCACGGTGATCATTACCCATGCTTCGGCATGATGTTTTTTGATCAGTTTTGCGGTTGTTGCCAGGGGTACATCTTTTTTATCGAGAATAAGCACCGTTTTTCCTTTGGCCCAAACGATGGCTT
>CBIHPC010000014.1:0-62888 GCA_966211305.1 uncultured Niastella sp. | reverse complement strand
TATAAATACCGCCTTTATGGCCTTCTTTCTTACAGGATGTAAATCCTATGGTTGTTGCTGCCAGCAACAAAAAAACACCTTTCATGTTTTTAACAGTTTATTGATTGAATAAAATGACACTTGAGTGAGATAAGAATCAGTTTAAAGAAATGCCATTGCAAAGATGCGTTGCAAACAACCCGAAGTGAAGTTCTGCATACATGAGTTGTTATGTATGTTGCATGAACTGGTGGAAATAATGAATAATTAAGACAATGTCAGGTTGGTATCATCACCGGTGAATAAAGGCTCGAATAGAGGCGGGTTCTTTTGTTGGCAGGTTTCTATTGCGCCTGATCCCTTCAATTTCCCCAATTCAAAAAAAAATCTTATCCCACCAGGCAGTCCTTTCTTTCCATTCGTCCTATCATAAGGCGAGCCTGTATATGGCGCCATAAATACCATGACCGACAATCCATTGCAACGATTATTAAGAAAGTATGCCGACAATTACATCAATTCTGCCGAAACGGAAGAGTTGTTCCGGCTCATCGCCGAAACGGGCGATGCGACCATGAAAAGTCTTAAACTGACCCCTTGCCCGTTGCCAACTTTTCATATAGTGGCAATACGTTAGCATCATCAGCAATAACCTTTACTATAAATCCATAAATGCTACAACATATCAATGGGATTTTGGCGATAACACAACATCTTATGAAACCAACCCCATACATACTTATATCAAAGGCGGGACATATATTGTTACCTTGAAGGCAATTGGTAACATCCCCCACCTTTTCTTTCAACAATAGAAAGCAATGTTACCGGGCCATCCTATGTCAAAGTGGATAAGAATAGTGTAGATAGATCGTTTTTGATCGACCATTACCCGACTAAAAAAAGCGACTCTTGATTATCAATTAATTATATGGCTCCGACGAATCTGGTCGGAACCTCTGAAAAGGATCGCGAAAGCGGTCCTTTTTTTCGTTTTATACAACTTTACAGGTACAATCAAAATAAGCCGCGACATACCTCCGGAATATGGAAATGCCAATAAACCAACGATGATCCTGCGCACAGATCCGGGCATATCGATTGGCAACATCAATATTTTTTCTCTATAAGAGCGTAACTTTAGTTGCTGGTAATACCCATGCAATAAAAGTGCATAATAACTATTTGCTAACGATGCTCCTGATTAAATTGCCATACCTGTTAATTTTATTATTTGTCTTTCTTCAAAAGAATGTTCCTGCATTTTCACAAAACAGCTCTTTGCCTTTGGATGCATGGGTTAAAAGTTTAGATGCGGATGATGATACGCTAAACAAAAATTTTAATGAGATCGTGGATATATTGCAGCGTACAGACACTGCTATTGTTTTCCGCACACTGAATGAGCTCGAAAAAAAGGGTGCTGCCGAAGGACCGTATTTCAAGGTGCGCATAAAACACCTTCGGGCAACTATGTTATGGAAAATACGAGACAAGGCTGCAAAGGATTCCATAATACAACTAATGAAGCCTGCATTGCAAAAGGCTTATGCAATAAATGACGACTACCTGATTGCAACGGTGAGCTGGTGGTATGGAGAAACGATGTTTTTCTGCAATCAAATTGAACTGTCGACAATGTATTGTTTAAATGCGGTTGAAATTCTCGATAAAAAAGGAATAACAGCTGAATCGCACAAATACCAGTTCCTCGGCGAGCTTTTTTATCTCACACGAGACCTGGACAAGGGTATCTATTATCTTCGCCGATCTATTAAAACTGAAACGGACACTTCCCATGATGCAAAAATAAATACGATGAGCCGCTGGAATACTATAGCACTATGCTGGCGAAAAATTGGCAACTACGATTCTGCATTTCATTATTTTGATGTTGCCATGCAAATGGCGGATGCGTTAAATTCTGAAGTTTGGAAAGGAATTATTTCGGGAAATAAAGGATATGCCTGGTTCTTACAAAAAAAATACGACATCGCTAAGCCATTGCTTGAATTCGACTACCGTACGAGTATTCAGCATGGCGAAATTGCCAATGCGGCCCATGCGTTGCAATTGATAGCGAGACTCAATTTAATGCAGGGCAAAAAAGACAGCGCATTGCTTCAGGTGAAGGAATCGCTGCGGATGCTTCAACAACAACCTCAGCCCTTACCCTATTTTCTTCAGGACGTGTATTATGCCACAGCCGATGTATATAGGGTGCTGGGCAACAGCGACAGCTTTTATCACTATTCACAATTATACAATAACCTCCACGATTCCATCGAACATGCCGTTGCAAACAGCCGTTTGGAAATTGCCCGGCTTAGACTGGACAATCAGTCGAACATTTCTGAGATTCGTGATCTTCAAAAAGAAAAAGAGGCCGACATACTTGAGCGTAACTATATTATTGCCACCATTGTTTTTGTTGCCCTCGTGGGTTTACTTGTTATCAATCGCCAGCGTTTAAAATCCAGGTTTCAGCGACAATTGGCTTTTCAGCAAAAGGTTGCTGCCGAAAAGGAACTGACTGCGGCAAAAGAGCAACTGGATATGTTTACCCAAAGCATTATTGAAAAAACAAGGGTTATTGAACAGTTGGAACAGCAGGTGGCTACCAAACCGCTTACTGATGAACAGCAACAGCTTGCCAGCGAACTAAGCCGGCAAACCATACTTACCGAAGAAGACTGGGAAAAATTTAAGACCCTATTTGAAAAAATATATCCGGGCTTTTTTTTAAAACTCAGGGAAATGGCGCCCGACATTACTGTCGCCGAAACGCGTATGGCGGCGCTTATCCGGTTGCATTTAAACACAAAGCAAATAGCATCCATGCTCGGAATTTCCACCGATAGCGTTTATAAGAACAAGCAACGTTTGCGCAAGCGGTTACAACTGGATGATGAGTTAGCCACGGAAACGTTCCTGACCAAAATTTAACCAGCGAGTATTTAACTCCCTCTTTTAAAAGGGATTAGGAAATGTCCATTTTTTGTCCGGTCGGTGTCAGACTTTTGTCGGCCTCCGAACCTGGATCTTCCACTGCTATACAGGTAATTTAGCGTTTAATAAAATGGCTTCGCCTGTAGTTCCATGACGAAAAAAAATTGGTTCCTGGTTGCTATCATCCTTATTGCGGCACTGCTGATAGCAATCGTTTATTGGATTTATGCTAAAAGAATTGAGCACATTGAAAATAAGATAAAGATTCGATCTATTTCCATCCGTTCGACCTCAGGCGGCACAATATATACTCCTCTTTCCATGATTTCTCCCACTTTTCAGCCCATATGCGGCTAAACACTTAGGTCCGATTCCGGTCACAAGGCTTTTTATTAAATCATATTTCGTGTTTAATTCATGTGCCCGTGCATTTAACAGTGGCGTCTATGAACATTCTGCTTTTACAGCATAGTTATGCATTTTAAATTCCCTGGCTATAACGGTTTATAATTCATTTCCATTTTTTGTCCGGTCCCTGGCAGACTTTTGTCGGCTTCAGAATTTGGATGTGCCTGGGGTGTAGAGCTAAATTACATTTGAAAAAGGGCATTACTTAAAAGATCATGTACTCCCAAACAAATGTCAAAACAGGATAAAAAAATAGCTGGCAAAATGAGCATAAAAATGAACACCACACATCAATTTCCCAGTCAGGTAAGAAGCATATATGAAGCTCCGGCAAGTTGCAATAGCTTTCGGGGAATGCAAACAGAGAGGGAAGGAGCGGATAGTTGTTACTCAATAATGGATTCTGCAGAGATGGAGCTTTTTTCTCTGATGAGTCCTGCGAGAACAGAAGATGCTGCAATGCTATACATAGATAAAGGAAAAGTTACCCTGGTGTACGGCCTGAAAACATACATACTTTCCAAAGGAATGTTTCTTTACAAGGCCCCCCAGGTCACCCTCAGACTAATAAGCTTTAGTAAAGATTGCCATTTTAAGGTTTTTTGCTTTGCGCCGGAATTTGCAATTGCTGGCGGTATGCCCACAACGCACATTGAAACTTTAACAGTAATGGCTTCGGAAAATCCAGTTATTAATCTTGATACTTTAACTGCAGCAACAGTTACTGTTTTATTCTGGCTACTTCAAAAGAAAATAAGTTGGGGTGAAATTGCGCAATCGCCTGATGAAACAATTCAACATGTATTTAGTCTTTTGACGCTGGAGATTGTTTCATCATTTAAAAGAAACAGAGCAGATGATCCTGGTCAAACGAAAACTTAAGATCATCTATAGAATATTTAAAGTTAAATTACTATTATGAAACCGAAACATGTTCATCAGGAAGTTTTGATTTTCAAAAACACAACACTTTCACAGAAGACGCTATGTAGAAAAAACAGTAGTAACAGAAACAACTCTGCTATTGAAGATCTGGAAGAAGCATTGTGGGATGGTTTGTTAAATGAATTGATTCCTGAAATGATGCCTTCAATATGGGATATAAAGATCGTGATCTGGGGGGTATATGCAGGAGAATTCTATTTACTCATTGATCTAGCAGACAGTCCCGGCAATACGGAATCAATATTTTCTATAGATCCTATTATAATTTCATCATTGATAAATATGAATTGATCATGCTGAAAATCATCAGTGGCCCGTTTTTAATCTTACCTATACAATGAGATATTCACCGTTAAAAGAGAATGTCAATTATGTAACCAGAGCTTTATGTAACCGAGCAGGCCGTGGCCACCGGTGTATAACGGAATCGACAGATAGTGGATAGTTGTACGGGGCTTCGGCGTCAGATGGAAATATTTTATATCAATTACAGGCAAGGGCTTTTTTAAAGCGGCATCGATTCCTTCGATGTATGCATGATCTGTTGAATAAGACCGGCATAGCCATCATTCATATGATTTGTATACACACCATACGCATCGAGGCTGTAACCTATAATGCCGTCTTGTGTCAAAATGAGATATATTATAGCTGCGTCTGCCGGGTCGGAATCGCCTTCAAACCGGTATGTTTTAATGATCTTGATTTCATGATGGCTATAAGATTTTCCAAAAAGGCTTAACTGTCCCGTTCCGTTAATAACAAATTCATTATCCTGTTTTTTTGTTTTTAACATACTAAGGACAGTACTTATAGAATCCATTTCCTGTTTTGACATGTGTATTTATATTATTCGGGTGTTCTGTCCCGGGCTGTGCTATCAGAACTTCCGGCTTTTATAAGTTTGTTTAATTTGGCTTTGTTATTTCAATTCATTATGTAATTTCTTGCATTCCTGACACGGCCATACAAAAAACAACAATCCACACGGTATTAACAACAATAGTTTTCGCACTATGTAAAGGTGGTGTTATTCCTGTACTGAATTGTTATATAATTTTGGAAATGAATTACACATTTTACACTGAAAGTGCAATAGATGTTGCAACTATAATAGAATTTTATATTTACATTACAAAATAATTGTTCGGTTGAACCTGGTCCTGGCCTTTTTCTTCACCTAATAGTTGTCTGATGTTGGCTTCAATCGTTTTTGAGATATCCGTTACCGGCACATCGCTTGGACGATTTTTAAAAGGGTCTTGCAAATGGTATGCGATTTTCTCTATCATGAAGAATCCTGCCGAAATTAACAGCAGAAGGGGCAATACAAAAACAATATTGGTGCCTGCCAATGAAACAGCAAGTGTAATAACAAAAATATATATCATAAAATGCAATACCAAACGGTATGTAGACGGGAAGACTGTTTTGCTGATCCGCTCAACACTGCCCATAGAATCTGTAAGGCGGGTAATAGTTTCCTGCAAAAGGATTTGAGCATGTATATCTATTTTGTTATTTAATCTCAATTCCTGTATGTATGTTGTTTTTAGTTGTAATAGAGCAAGTGTGTGATTACTTTGTGTTGAAATTTTTACCAGGTCTGTTTTGTCTAATAAACGTTCCAGCTTTTCTGTCGTATTAATGTTGCCTCTCAAAACGTTACCAAGTGAATAACACCATGCGATCTGCAAGTAAGCGATCTTTTTAATTATATGAGCCTGGTCAACCTCCAAAAGTGCCAGTAACTGAATTACTAAACTTCTTGAGTCATTGGTGATGGCTCCCCATATTTTTCGGGCTTCCCACCACCTGTCGTACGACTGGTTCATTTTAAAAGACAGAAGAACGGAAATGGACGTTCCTAAGAACGCAGGTATGGTAAGCGGCATATTAGGCAGAAATCCTGAAAGTTTTATAGTGCCGAAATGTGTTATAATTCCTACAATCAGCACTGTAATAAGTTCATACTTAACAATGTAAAGTAAATATCTTATAGGTAATTTCGTATCGAGAATCATGAGTCAGTGGCTTTTTAATTAAAATAGTTAAAAATTTCAATGAAAGCAGGCAAAACAAAAGATAAGGAAGCCGGGTTCTCCTTTTTAAAGGTACTATCAATTAATGAACCTCGATTTTTATTTATAACAAAGGGGCACGTATTGTATAGCAACTGAATGCAAATCCTTCACGTTCGCATAGCCGGCATTATTACTTCATAGCTGATCACGGATAAAGCATATGAGAGACATACCTGTTACTATAAAACATTCTATTAAACTTTATATTAAAAATATGGTCTGCCTGCGTTGCAAGATGTTAGTGAAAGAGGAACTTAATAAACCGGGATACCATTATACAACAGTGGAATCAGGAGAGGCTGAAGTGATTGAAAGTGTTACGCCCGAATAAAATCTATAACGGTCCGGTCTACCACCTTTGTACCTGAGGAGATGACTATATTACAACAACAAACGTGGGTTTAGTAATGCCAAAGATCGCATTTAATAAAGTGCTCAGCTGGTTAATGGGCTGACAGAATTTTCAAAAGATTGGCGAAAAATGGAGTTAGACAATATAATAAAAGGTTGAAGCGTATTGTTTAAAGTTCTCGTAGTCTTAATATCGTATAACATAAACAAATTGTGATTGCTACCGGTGAAAAAATAACCGTCCCAAATATATTCAGGACGGTTGATTGTTGTCTTAAGTGGTTTGTCCCCGGGATCAAATTATTGTTTGCTTATTAATTCGTTCTTGCTAATAGGCACTTTATGTCCTTTTTTATCGATCCAATAATATTTTGAATGTTTGTTAATGTAAATGGTTTCACCGTTCGGACCTTCCTTGTCCTTGTAAACTTTGTCGGTAATAGCATTTTTTCCTTTTGAAGCCAATTCGGCAGTTTTGTTGCCAGCCTTCACAGCACCTTCTTTTACCTTTGTTGTTACTTTCCTGGTAGTATCCCATGCAGTTGTATCTTTTTTAGTTGTATCCTGTGCATTGACAGAAGAAAAGCCTGCCAGCAGGGCCACGATTGAAATTCCTATTATCTTTTTCATCAGTTTGATATGTTGCAATGATTCTTACATAATTGATTACAATTACATCAACATTACAACATAATGCAAAACTGAGTCAATTAACCAACATAAACGTTATATAATTAAATAATTAAGTTACATCATTTACACCTTTGCAAGCATCGGGGTTAATACCATACCAGAAATGCGTGAATGATGTAAACCAGATGTTAAATTATACAACAATTGGCAACAATTAATATCAAAATCAGGCTATGAAGCTGACAAAGGTTGTTGAATGAGGTAGAACTATTTCAAACAAAAACTCAACAGGCTCTTTCATTAAATGGAATGCCCTCTTCGTATTACGAAAATCACTATATGTGAAGTAAACAAAAATTACTATATCTGTATTGATATTAAAATAATTTCAACAGAACTTTTGGGTTGATAGCCCGCAGTTTAATATTTTCACCCAAAAGAGTTATATGAACCGGAGTTACTGGTGCAAAATAGTAGTATTGATTTTACTTTCAGGTGCTGTTTTTCAAGGATTTGCCCAAAAGAATGAATGGCTCGATCCCGCGGTAAATGAGATTAACAGGTTGCCCATGCACACCGCTTTTTTTGCTTATGAAAGCGAGGGCCGGGCGTTGGAAGGCCAAAAAGGAGCGTCGTCAAATTTCATGTCATTGAATGGTTACTGGAAGTTTCACTGGGTAAAAGACGCCGGTATGCGCCCGTTTGATTTCTATAAAAAAGATTTCAATGACAGAAGCTGGGCCTCAATGCCTGTGCCCGGTATTTGGGAATTGAATGGTTTTGGCGATCCGATGTACACTAATATCGCTTACCCATGGAGCAACCAGTTTCCCAACGATCCGCCCATCGTTCCTGAAGAAAACAACCATGTGGGTTCCTATCGCAAAGAGTTTTTTATTCCGGAAAACTGGAAAGGGAAAGAAATAATAGCCCATTTTGGCTCCGTTACATCAAATATGTATCTGTGGGTAAATGGGCAGTTGGTGGGCTATAGTGAAGACAGCAAGCTGGAGGCAGAATTCGATCTCACCAAATACCTGAAGCCGGGCCAAAAGAATTTATTCGCTTTCCAGGTTTTTCGCTGGTGCGACGGGTCGTATCTCGAAGACCAGGATTTCTGGCGCTTATGCGGTGTGGGAAGGGATTGCTTTTTGTATACGCGTAATAAAGATCATATTGCCGACATCCGCGTAAATCCTGAGTTAGATGCACAATATAAAGATGCAACGCTGCAGGTTGCTGTGCATATTAAAGGCAATGGGGTTGCCGACATTAAATTACTTGATGCAAAAGGCACTGTTACCGGAAGGGCTTCGGTACAGGGCAGCGGAATGCAAACAGTTTCTATCAGTATTGCCAATCCATTGAAATGGACTGCTGAAACGCCCAATTTGTATACACTCGTTGTGGCGTTGAGAAACAAGGATAAAACGCTGGAAGTTATCCCGGTAAAAGTGGGTTTTCGTAAAGTGGAAATAAAGAATGCACAACTGCTCGTAAACGGGAAACCTATACTGGTAAAGGGCGTTAACCGGCACGAGATGGACCCCGATCATGGCTATTATCTTACGCCCGAACGTATGCTGCTGGATATCAGGATCATGAAAGAAAACCACATCAATGCCGTACGCACCTGCCACTATCCCGATAATAGTTTGTGGTACGACCTCTGCGACAAATATGGAATTTATATGGTGGCGGAAGCCAATATTGAATCGCATGGAATGGGATATGGCGATAAAACGCTGGCCAAAAACCTATTATTCGCCAAAGCACATCTGGAGCGCAATCAGCGAAATGTGCAACGTGACTTCAATCATCCGGCGATCATCGTCTGGTCAATGGGAAACGAAGCAGGCTTCGGTCCAAATTTTGAAAATTGTTACAGGTGGATCAAAAAAGAAGATGTTTCACGGCCTGTTCAATACGAACAGGCGGGCGTGAACGAATTCACCGACATTTATTGCCCCATGTACCTGTCATATGATGGTTGCATAAAGTATAGTGAAAGCGCCGGTGCCAAACCGCTTATTCAATGTGAATATGCGCATGCCATGGGTAATTCGCAAGGCGGGTTCAAAGAGTACTGGGACCTGGTGCGCAAGTACCCAAAATACCAGGGAGGCTTTATCTGGGATTTCGTTGACCAGTCGTTGAGGCGAAAAGATGAAAACGGCATTCAATATTATGCCTATGGCGGCGATTATAATAAGTACGATGCTTCAGATAATAATTTTTTAGATAACGGCCTGGTGAGCCCCGACCGGTTGCCGAACCCTCACATGCATGAAGTGAGCTATTACTACCAGTCGATATGGGTAACCCCTGCCGATGTAAGTAAGGGGGAAGTGAATGTATACAACGAAAATTCATTCCGCGATCTGAGCAATTACTATGCAGAGTGGGACCTGTTGGCCAATGGAGAAATTATTCAATCTGGCGTTGTACAGAATTTAGATATCCAACCCGGTGAAACTAAACCCGTTAAACTCGAATATTCGCTTGATGACCTATCGATGCAGGCGGAATTATTGTTGAATATCCGGTTCAGGTTGAAACGGTCAGAACCACTATTGCCTGTTGGGTCGGTTGTGGCGCAAAACCAATTGACGATATCGCCTTATCGTTTTGAAGCGCAGCTGTTGCCGCATACCGGTATAGGTGTTAATGAAACGCCGCTCACCCTGGTTGACTATGACGTGAATTACCTTATTATAAAAAATGACAGGATCAATATTGAATTCGATAAGCACAGTGGCTTTCTATGCAGGTATGATGTGCACCGGGTTCCTATGATCAATGGCAATAGCCAGTTGATGCCTAATTTTTGGCGGGCGCCAACCGATAATGATTTTGGTGCTCACCTGCAACAGAAATATGCCGTTTGGAAGCGACCCGGTTTGAAGCTCGTTTCTTTTGAGAAAGAAATGACAAATGAGGTAGTGACAATAAACGCGGCGTATGAACTGGCGGCAGTTAAAGCCAAGTTATTGCTCTCTTACCAGATAACCGGTGAGGGTAAAATTAAAGTGACGCAAAAGATGCAGGCAGATGAGGCGGCAAAAATACCCGATCTGTTCCGGTTCGGCATGCAATTACAAATGCCAAAGGAAGCCGGCTGCATTAAATATTACGGGAGGGGACCATTTGAAAATTACAGCGACAGGAATAATTCATCGCCTATAGGCCTTTATAACCAAACGGTCGATGAACAGTTTTATCCATATATACGTCCGCAGGAAACCGGCAATAAAACCGATGTAAGGTGGTGGCAGCAGATGAACAGGGGTGGAACCGGTATCAGGTTTTACAGTGATACGGCATTGTCAATGTCGGCGCTGCATTACTCTATTGAATCGCTCGATGATGGCCTGAAAAAGCACCAGCGTCATTCGACCCAGGTACCAACTGTAAATTATACCAATGTCTGCATCGATAAAGTGCAGCAGGGATTGGGGAGCGTGAACAGCTGGGGGGCGTTGCCAATGGAAAAATACCGGGTGCATTATAGCAATTATGAGTTTTCATTTATCATGGAACCAATAATAAACAGGTTTTAACCGGTTATCAGGTTTGTTGCCATGCATTGCCCGGGCGGGCCGGCGGTATTGGAAATGGATTGCACCTGCATTAGGCTGTGCCGTTCTGGTAGTTCTACAGGTGAACTAAAAATCCCTGGAGCGGAGCAGGGGTGCTTTCCTTATTTTCAGGTCTTAATTTTACTTTAACCATGAATAAAACGCGTTTATTGCTGCTGTTGATAGCGCTGATGGCTGGGGCTGTTTCCACTTCCTTTTGTGCAACAGTTGATACCGTTCTCACCTTTAGCCCGTCCATGAAAAAAAGTATAAAGGCTGTGGTAATTAAACCCGACAGCTATGCCACGGGCAAAGAACTGCCGGTTGTATACCTGTTGCACGGATACAGCGATAATTACAGCGGCTGGGTTACCAAAGCGCCGAACGTGGTGAAACTTGCCGATATATATAACGTTATTATCGTTTGTCCCGATGGTAATTTTTCAAGCTGGTACTTCGATAGTCCGGTCGACAGCACCTGGAAATACGAGACCTATATTGTAAAAGAACTGGTGCCATGGGTTGATGACCATTTCAAAACCATCAAAAACCGAAAAGGGCGGGGAATTACCGGTTTAAGCATGGGCGGGCATGGCGCTTTATTTCTTTCATTCCGGCACCAGGATGTTTTTGGCGTAGCGGGCAGTATGAGCGGTGGTGTTGATATACGGCCATTTCCGCTAAACTGGGATCTTTCAAAACGCCTTGGTAAATATGCAGAATATCCCGAACGCTGGAATGCCAATACGGTAATCAATTGCGTGCATTTGTTAACTCCCGGTTCGTTGTCGCTGATCATCGACTGCGGATCTGAAGATTTCTTTTATAATGTGAACTGCAGCCTCCATGAAAAATTACTTTCCAATAATATTCCCCACGATTTCATCAGCCGGCCGGGTAAGCATAATTGGGAGTATTGGGCAAATGCCGTCAATTACCAGCTGCTGTTTATGAGCCGTTTTTTTAGTTTGTGATAGCTGTGTTTACCTGGATCTTACAATTGTTGATTATCTATATTGTATTTACCGATTGATGCTGCTGGCGGTATTTGTTCGGTGTTATGCCTGTTACCCTTTTGAAGATCTTTGAGAAGTAGGGCAGCATGTCGAACCCGGTTTCAGAAGCTATTTCGGTAAAAGGCATATTGGTGGTAGCTATAAGGTATTGGGCCCTTTCAATGCGTTTTTCATGAATAAAATTAAGCGGCCTTTCACCGGTATACCGCAAAAACTGGCGGGAAAAATAATCCTGGTTTTGATTTACCCGTTTTGCCAGGAAGGAAATTGTTAAAGGCTGTTTAAGGTTAAGCTGAATATAACTGATGGTGTCAAGTACCTTTGATGGTATCGTATTCGGATTGTCTAACGGATATCGGTCGGCGTTTAAAAAACGCGACACCAGTTGCAAAATAATTCCCTGCGTTTCCATATAAACGGCATTGCTTTGCAGGTTATTCAACTCCTGGTATTCTCGGTAAAAATTATTCTTTTCATATACTTTGGGATTATCTGAACGCCTGATGCCTCTGCCGGGGTTGATTTCCAGTAACCGTTTAACGTTGGAGATATCGTGGCCGGTTGCCTGTACCTTTATCAGCGAACGGTTATTCTGAAATAACGAGATGCCATCGGGCGATTCTTCAAAAAACTGGATAAAATACTGACTTAAGAAAGAGGGACAGCTCAGGTTGCACATAGTGAAGCTCGGAATAAGATAAATATAACCGGGTTCCAGTTTTAAACGCTGCTGTTCGTTGTATACAAATCCCTCGCCCTCATCAATGTAATAAAGACGGTAATAAGGACTCAATACATTTTTGTAATTCCATTTTACATTCAGGTCAACATGATCTACATGAAGTAACGAAAATGAATGTTTTAATAATCTTTTTTTCATTGAACCTGTTTCCAAATCCCAATTTACAAAAAAGTCGGATTGTCTGCATGCTTCAACATCATGTGCAGGTGATTGAACAAAATAGCTGGTATTTTGAACAAAAGTTCCATATCCGGGATGCTTTGCCCGGCTATATTTGTTAAATATATCGATAGCCAAAAACGATGTAAGGAAAGTAAAAAGATATGAAACGATCATTGTTTGCCATAACCATGCTCCTGCTGTTTACTTCAGCGGTCGATTCTCAAACACGGCTTAAACAGGCGCCCGATAAAGTTCAGGCATTTGTGCCGGGCGCACCCCAGGCTCACAACCCCGTTATTTTCGCCGATGTGCCCGATATGTCGATCGTGCGCGTAGGCAAAACTTATTATATGAGCAGTACCACCATGCACATGAGTCCCGGGGTGCCCATCATGAAATCACCCGACCTTATAAACTGGAAGCTGGTAAATTATGCCTACGATACCCTTGCCAGTGTTGATGAGCTGAACCTTCAAAACGGGAAAAGCACATATGGCAGAGGATCATGGGCCAGTTGTATCCGGTATCACAACGGATTGTTCTATGTTTCCACCTTTGCGCAAACTACCGGTAAAACGTATATCTATACTACCAAAGACATTGAAAAGGGGCCGTGGAAGGTGTCGTCGTTCAGACCATCATACCACGATCACTCTTTATTCTTCGATGATGACGGGCGTGTATACATGATCTACGGTGCAGGAAATCTGAAATTGATCGAGCTGAACAGCGATCTGTCGGGAGTAAAAGCCGGAACTTCAGAACAGGTGATCATTGAAAACGCAAGCGCCCCTTCAGGAAATAATATTGGTTTGCCTGCGGAAGGCTCACAATTGTTTAAGATAAAAGGAAAGTATTACCTGTTCAATATTACCTGGCCAAAAGGCGGTATGCGAACCGTTGTCATTCACCGCGCCGATAAAATTACCGGTCCGTATGAGGGCAGGCTGGCGTTGCAGCACCTGGGCGTGGCGCAGGGCGGTTTAATTGAAACGCCCGAAGGTAACTGGTATGCATATTTGTTTCGCGATTATGGTGCGGTAGGCCGTATTCCCTACCTGGTACCGGTAAAATGGGAAGATGGCTGGCCCGTGTTGGGCGTTGCAGGCAAAGTACCCGAAACGCTCGACCTGCCGGCCGGAAAAGGTTTGATCCCCGGTATTGTGGCTTCAGATGAATTCACCCGTAAATCGGGTGAACCTGCTTTGCCCCTGGTTTGGCAGTGGAATCACAATGCCGATAACAAATTATGGTCTGTTACCAAAAGAAAAGGATATCTGCGCCTTACTACCGGCAGAATAGATACCGCTTTTTTAATGGCCAGGAATACATTGACGCAGCGCACCATCGGACCGGTTTGTACCGGCTCAATAGCGCTCGATGTATCGCATATGAAAGAGGGCGACTTTGCCGGTTTAAGTTTGTTGCAAAAGAATTATGGACTGGTTGGTGTTAAAATAAGCAATGGCAGTAAAACGATCGTTATGATCAATGCGGGAACAGGAACTGCCAAAGAAGAACAGGCGGTACCGCTTAACCAGGGTAAAGTGTATTTAAAAGCACGATGTGATTTTACCAATCGAAAAGATTCCGCTGATTTCTTTTACAGCCTCGATGGCAGATCATGGATGCGGATCGGTTCCCCGCTCAAAATGACCTATACACTTCCCCATTTTATGGGATACCGTTTCGGGCTGTTTAACTATGCTGCAAAAAATACGGGCGGTTATGCCGATTTCGATTATTTCCATATAGAAGGCAAATAACTGCCGGAGCCGGATATATTAATTTATAGGCAAATCTTATATGGGCGAAGGTGAGGTATTGACCGGGACCTGCATAACCCGGCGGCTTCACAATGTTATGTCAGGTAGGAGAAATTTGTTACATTTATCTGCAAAACCAAACTGCCGATAAATGCCCGTGCCTCAACCGCATATGTATAATGAGAAGGAACTGTTTTTTAGGATTGGAAAAGGCGATGAATCGGCATTTGCTATCATCTTCAACCAATATAAATCAGTTCTTTTCGATTATGGCATGAAGATTACCAAATCGCGCACGGCAGCGGAAGAGCTTGTTCAGGAGTGTTTTGTAAAACTCTGGATAGGCCGTGGGCAGTTGTCTGCTATCGAAAACCCGGTTGGTTATTTACATACCATGGCGCGTAATGCCGGCATCGATTATTTACGCCGCCTTTCCCTTGATGCCGGTTTGCAGAAAAAAGTATGGGCCGGTATTTCAGAAACCGAAAATCCCACCTTACATAAAGTTCAGGTTAGTGAAACCCAGCGCCTTATCGACGAAGCGGTTGCCCTGCTTCCCCCGCAGCAACGCGAGGTATTTTTATTAAGTCGTTACGAAGGACTGAATTATGAACAAATAGGCCTCAAAATGGATATTGCCGGGAATACGGTAAAGAACCACCTGGTAAAAGCATTGAAGTTTATCAGGGAATACCTTGCCGGTAAATATGGTAATCCGGTAGTACTGGTACTTATGGCCTTCCCGGGCAGTTTTTGGATGAAATAGAACAGGCGGAAACGGCCGCGACCTATATAACAATGCTGAATAAATGTCTCCATTGCAAAACGATCTGTACCGGGCGCAATGTTCTTTTTATGCTTTTCAAAAAAAAGTAAAAAAAAATTAACTTACAACTAGTCCATCTTCTTTCCCCGTCCGTCACTTTATTAATACCGCCTTATCTATTAACTAATCTATTATGTCGCAGTCAATTGACGACCGCCTTGGCGGCCTGTTAAAATTATATATATCGGGTTCCTGCAATTATGAGGAATACCAGGAGTTGCTGGCTTTATTGAAAATTCAATCATCCGGCAGCCTTATTGAAGCGTTGTTGCAGGAGGAATTGAATAACAGCCATTACAATACAGCAGAAGAAGAGGTGAACTGGCAGCAGATGTTACAGGCTGTTTTGCAGCAGCGCGAAACGGCTGCACCCGCGCCTGTTCGCAGGTTGCGGATATATAAGATCGCAGCAGCAGCAGCGGTTATCATCGCCCTGGGAACCATTGCCTGGTGGTGGTTGCAGCGCAACGGCAGGCAAACAACCGATAAGCCTGTTGCAATGATCACCGATATTATGCCCGGTAAGAATGGCGCTGTATTAACACTGGCCAACGGCCGGCAGCTTGTTCTCGACAGCGCCGGTAATGGCGATCTGTATACACAGACAGGCCTGCAGATAGTTAAACACGACAGTCTTATTGAATATTCTGCACCCGCTTCGAAAAAGAGCGATGGAAAACAGCTCGTATCATATAATACATTGACAACCCCGAAGGGAAGACAATTCCGGCTGGTGCTGGCAGACGGAACAAAAGTTTGGCTGAATGCTTCCTCATCTATCCGTTACCCGGCTGTATTTTCCGAACAGGAAAGAATGGTGGATGTAACCGGTGAAGTTTATTTCGAAGTGGCAAAAGACCCGGGTAAGCCTTTTAAAGTTAATCTCCCTTCAAATGGCGGAAGCCGGCCGGGAGTTGTAGAAGTGTTGGGTACACACTTCAATATCAATGCCTATGGCGATGAAGAAGCTATAAAGACCACATTGTTGGAAGGGAGCGTGAAAGTCGTGAAACCGCAAACGGCAAACAGGAATCGGCAACCGGCAAAAGATAACGATATGGCAGTGGTCCTGAAACCGGGAGAACAGGCTGTAATAGCAAGTCATTCACGATTGACCATTGACCATTCACCGAATATTGACCAGGTAATGGCATGGAAGAACGGGTATTTTCAGTTTGACCGGGTAGATATCAAAACCGTTATGCGCCAGATAAGCCGGTGGTACGATGTAGAAATTGTATATGAAGGACCGGTTACAAACGACCGGTTTGGGGGCAGTATACCAAGGGATGCCACATTATCGCAGGTGTTGAACGCGCTGGAACAAAGCCTTGTACATTTTACCATACAGGGGAAAAAAGTAATAGTAACGCCATAAAAGACTGCTGAAACGCTAATCAATATATCATAGAACCATTCTCCATTCTGTTGCAATTATTGCCATGGAAAAAATACCGCTCCGGCCTGAACCGCCGGAACGGTAATACATTGAGCTAATTGAACCAAAACTGCCGGCCTGTTCCTGTAGCAAAGATGCAGGCGGCATATTGTTAACCCAACCAAACAAAAGTATGCAATTAACTGCTAAGGGAATCGTATGCGCCGTCAAAAAGGAAAACGGCAATATGGCATTCCGGAAAACCTTGCGTTTTATGAGACTATTGATGTTTTTCATGGTAGCGGGTTGTTTACAGGTTGCCGCCAGAGGCCTCGGGCAATCCATTACACTGCGGGCGAAAAATGCACCCCTTGAAAAGGTTTTGCAATCTGTAAAACAGCAATCGGGGTATGTGTTCTTTTACAACTACCGCATTCTCGAAAAAAGCAAACCGGTTACTGTAAACGTAGCGGGTGTTTCGTTGAGCGATGCATTGAATGCCTGTTTCAAAGATCAGCCGTTGACGTATTCAATAGAAGGCAGGCTGGTTACGGTAAAGCTGAAACCCAATATCAGCGGCATCATTGAAGAAGTGGCGGTGTCGCCGAAAACAGGCGTATACGGCATTGTACGCGATTCGGCCGGCAGGCCGCTGGCTGATATCACTGTTACTATCCGGGGTAAAGGCAGATCGGTACGTACCAATAAGGAAGGCCGTTTCACCATACAGGCCGATCCCGGCGATGTGCTGGTATTTTCTTCCGTATCGTACGTGCCCCGGCAAATAACCATCACTACCGATGATAGCGAGATCGCTATCAGGCTCGATCCGCGCATCGACAAACTCGACCAGGTTGAAGTTATACCCACCGGTTACCAGTTCCTAAAGCGGGCACAGATGGTAGGTTCAACCAACACCATCAAAGCTTCCGAATTAAATTTCAATGGTGTCAATACCCTCGAGCAGGCGCTGCAGGGCAAACTGCCCGGCGTAGCCATCACCAATGAAAGCGGTATGGTGGGCGTTCGCCAGAAGACCCGCGTACGCGGAACTTCAACCCTGTTCGGCAACCAGGACCCCATATGGGTGGTGGATGGCATCATTCAGCAGGACCCGCTTCCCTTTAAAGCCAGCTCTATCGACGCATTGGGTGGAATCAGCAGAGACAACTACGATTATGTGCGCGATTTCGTGGGTAACGCCATTTCCTGGCTGAACCCGCAGGACATCGACGATATTACCGTACTGAAAGATGCCGCCGCTACTGCTATTTATGGGGTTAGGGCAGGTAATGGGGTAATCGTCATCAATACCAAAAAGGGCCGGTCGGGCCCCGCAACCATCAATTATTCTGTAAATACCAGTATCTCTGAAAAAGTAACCTATGACAGGCTGAACCTGATGAATTCGAAAGAAAGGGTAGCGGTGTCGAAAGAGATCTTCGATCGCGGGCTTATATCGGCCAGTAACTATAATACCAGTATCGGTTATGCCGGCGCCCTGAACGATTACCTGTTCAAACGCATAGATTATGATGAGTTCAACCGCCGGGTAAAAGAAGCCGAAACGGTTAATACCGACTGGTTCGATATTTTATTCCGGGCGCCCATCAGTATTAACCACAGTCTTAGCGTATCGGGCGGCAGCGCCAATACCCGGTATTATGCTTCACTGGGTTACAGCGATGTAAAGGGAACGGCCATCGGCAACAATACAAAAGGATATACAGGCAATATCTCCATCAACAGCCGTCTTACCAACAAATTGAATATGGCCATCAGGTTGTCGGCCTCCCAACGCAGGAACGATGGCTTTTTCAGGTTGAACCCTTACGGCTATGCCTCATTCATCAGCCGGGTAATACCGGCCTTTGATGCGGAAGGCAACCGGTTCTTTTACGCCAATACCCTGGCCAATAATGCCGGTTATAATTTCAATATGCTCGACGAGCTTGACAATACCGGCGCGTACAGCAAAACGTTAATGGCCAATACCGGTATAGAGCTGAATTATAACCTGTTCAAAGACGTTACTGTTCAAACGTTGCTGAGTTACAGTGTAACCAATACCTCCGGCGTAAGCTATTCCACTGAAAAAAGCAATTACATAGATTCATTACGCGGGTTTGAATACGGAACCGCCAAAATAACAGATGCCGCTTATATCAACAGTAAACTGCCTGTTGGCGGCGAGTACAACCAGGATAATAACCAAAGCACTTCCATGAACTGGCGTAACAGTATAACCTGGGCGAAAATGTTCAATAATAAACATGCGCTTACGGTTATGCTGGGCGAAGAAATAAACAGTACCCGGTATAACGGCCTTTCCGAAACCATTTACGGCTGGCTGCGCGACAGGGGCAATACATTTGCCGCCGTTCCATTAACCTATACATCTTCCAATACGGCCAACCCGCTGCTGCAAATGCCGCATGTGCTGCGCGATAATGTGGTGAATAATATGGGTATGTATGCTACCGCCGGTTATACTTACGATAACCGGTATGTATTGAACATGAGCATACGCTCCGACGCTTCCAACCGGTTCGGGCAGGATACAAGAGAAAAATTCAACCCGGTATGGGCCGGTGGTGTTCGCTGGAACATTGCCAATGAGAAATGGTTCGATCGTACGGCCTGGTTGTCTGAACTGAGCATGCGCGCATCGTTCGGTTACCAGCGCAACCTGGCCAGCAATTTCAGTCCCGAACTGATTGCGAAGATCCCTACTGGCGCCGCTTCTAATATCGTTGACCAGTTTACCGGCGAATACCTGCTGGCTATTTCCAACCTGCCGTATGCCGATCTGCGCTGGGAAAAAAACACCACCATTAACGTGGGGCTTACCATGGGACTGTTTAAGAACAAGGTGCAGGCGACGGTTGAATATTATCAGAAAAGAGGCCGTGATATGATCACCTATATGATAGTGCCCCAGGAATATGGCATAGATAATATGCCTGTAAACGGCGGTTCCATCAACAACCATGGTATAGATGTGAGCGCCAGTTTTGTTCCGGTACGCACCAAAAATTTTACGTGGTCTATGAATATGACCCTGTCGAAGAACTTCAACCAGATCGAAAAAACAGGCACTGCGCAAAGCCTCAACTGGAAGACCGCCGTTAGCGGACAGTTGTACAAGCAGGGTTATCCTGTTTCGGGTTTCTGGGCATTCGATTACCAGGGTATAGACCAGGCTAACGGTTATCCGGTTATAAACTATTCGCCTAAGGCCGGCAGCGACTCATTGAACGATCCTACCGCTTACATGAAATATATGGGTAAGCTCGATCCCGACTTCAATACGAACCTCGGCATGAACTTCCGGTATAAAATGTTCACCCTGTCTACTTCTTTTTACGTGCAGGTGGGAGGCAAACGGTTCCGCACACCTGCTTATAAACTTACTACCTATCTGCCATCGGAATTTGAAAACCTGTCGCGCGAACTGCTCGACCGATGGACGCCCGGTAAAACGGATGCCGTTTTCCCCGGCCTGCCCGACAGGAACGTAGGCAATGCGCTTTTGCTGCCCAATGGAAAAACATTTACCAACTGGTACGAAATGTACAACTTCAGTTCGGCGAGGGTGGTAGATGCCTCCACGCTGCGCTGCAACAATATCAACGTCAGCTATACGCTGCCCGCGAAACTTGTTGCAAAAATGCGGCTGAAGAATGCCGGTGTGGGCGCCGGCGTAACTGCTCCCTTTGCCATTGTGAGCAGGGATTTTAAAGGCGTAGATGCGGAAGTGGCAAGCGGCAGCCAGCCCAGAACAAGAAACTATACGCTTACCCTGAACGCCAGTTTTTAATATATAAACCGGAAATGATGAAAAAAACGATAAAACAATATATATGGTTTTTGGCGGCAGGTTTGATATTCACTTCCTGCAAAAAATTCCTTACGCAAACCAGCCAGGATGAAGTAAGGCCATCCTCTACCGCCGACCTTACCCAATTGCTGAACGGCGAAGGGTATCCCTATACAACAGTCATGGACAGCTACACAGACCTGCTTACCGATGACATTCAGTGCTCGGGCATACCGGTAGTGAACGGGGCGCCGGCCACCGATACATATATTGGCTACCTGAGGAACGGGGCGCCTCTTTTTACCTGGGACCCGGCCATGTTCGATAGTACGCAGGAAGTTGATATTGTCAACCTGTCGGGGGTTAACTCCTGGAAATTATACTATGGCAAAATAAAAGGCTGTAACGTGGTGCTCGATTATCTCGATAAAGTGTCGGGTACGGAACAGGAAAAGAATGCATTGAAAGGGCAGGCGCTGTTCCTGCGGGGTTTTTATTATTTAAAACTGGTAACCCTGTACGGGCAGCCTTACAATGGTATTGGCATTGATGCCGCTACCAGCCTGGGTGTACCATTGATCCTGAGCAGTCAGGTAACCGATGAGGTAAACCCACGGAATACCCTGGCCGAAGTATACGGTCAGGTGGAAAGAGACCTGCTTGAAGCGGCCACGCTGCTTAAGAATAATTTTGTTCCCGGTAATACCTTTCGCGTGAGTCACCTGGCGGCCTGGACGCTGTTGAGCAGATTGTACCTGTACATGGGCCGCGATGAGGATATGGATAATACGATCCTGTATGCGGGGAACGCGCTGGCCGAAAAACCGGGCCTCACATTTTTGAATACCTGGTTTACTACGGCCGCTAACTTTACTTCGGCCGGTATTTACGACCTGGTGATGAGCCCCGAAGTAATATGGCAATACAACGCCAATGCCAAAAACCTGACCACCTTTTATACCGCCGCAGCGCAGGCCGGCAGCGTTATGCCGGTGTACAATGTGTCGCAGGATCTGGTAAACCTCTACGACCGGGGAACGGGGGCCTCCAATTGGGGCGACCTGCGGTATACGGCCTGGTTTTACAAAACTACGGGAGCTGTGGTTTGGCCTTACCGCAGTAATAAAACCGGCCTCAATGCCACCTACGGCGATAAAGGTATGCGGGTGGCCGAACTGTACCTGAACCGGGCCGAGGCGCTCGCGCGCCGGTACAAAAAAACCGGTAATATGGCCGATAAGGATCAGGCATTGAACGATCTGAACACCCTGCGCCAGAGCCGGTTCGATACCCGTAATACAGCCTATACACCGGTAAGTATAACCGACGCCGATGCATTGACGGAGTTTGTTCGCAACGAACGCCGCCGTGAACTGGCGCTGGAAGAAGGCCACCGCTGGTGCGATATCAAACGCTGGGGGCTTTCGGTTACCCACCGGTTCATAGATGCCAATGGCATTGCAACCGACTATACGCTGAGCAGCGGCAGCAAGATGTATGCATTGCCCATACCGTATACAGCCATAAACAGGAATTACAAGCTGAGCCAGAACCCCCGATAAATTCTTTAACCCGAAAAAGAAAAGGAATGAACAAACTAACATACATCATCATCATACTTTCATTGGCGGCACTAATGGGTACGGCCTGCAAAAAAGAAGGCGCGCTTACCGCTTCGGAAGAAGAACAGGGATACACCTTGCCGCAGGGCACCCACAGTTATGATGCCGGCATTATGAACCTGTACAATAAATACGGCACTTATTTTCTGTATAAATTCACCGATAAAGACACGTACTGGACGCCAACCGGCTGGAAGAATGCCACACCGCTTGCATCCGGCGCATGGAATACCGGGTATGAAGTAACACAGGCAGATGAAAATTATATCGATCAGCAACTGGCGCTTATCGATAAACTGTGGTTCCCCTTCTATACCGAAAAGTTTTTGAAAACATTCCTGCCCGCCAAAGTAATGTTGTGCGCATCGGTAGATTCGGTTTACTCCACTGTATTATTCAATCCTATCCGGTATGTGAAAAATGCAAAGAGCGTAGGCGCCTGGTTCAACTACGATAATATTTGTATCAACTATGGCAGTGCTGCGGTAGCTTCCATGACTGCTGCCGATTCGGTCAGTTTCCTGGCAAGGACCAACCTGATATTTATACGAAGTTTACCTGGTCGCAACCTGTCGGCGCCCACCAGCGATTTCACATCGGTGGCCAACTATAGTGGTACATTCAATACCCAGGCCAGCGCGTATGCACAGGGCATTATAACCGTTTATTATAACACCCGTTCGCCGCAGAACGATTGGAATGCCTATTTGGAAGCCATGGTGAGCCGCTCTGAAACCAGCCTGAACAAGAGCACACCCAATACCGATAGGACCTCAATGGGTATCCTGAATACAACCAAGGACACGAACGGCAAAATAAAACAGCGGTACAATATCGTGCGCAACTATTTTATCAATAATTACGGTGTCGACCTGCAGGCAATAGGCAATGCCGCAGATAAATAACGAAAGGCCCAACCAAACTTTTTCAAACAAATTACAAACATGAAGCAGGCATTTTTCGCCGCCATATTGCTGTTCGCAGGCAATATGGCGGCCCAGAACAGGAGTATTATTTTCGAACAGGCAGGAATTGACGCATCGCTCAGCAAGGCAAAGAATGAGAACAAACTGGTATTTATTGATTGTTATACCAGTTGGTGCGGCCCATGTAAAGAAATGAGCAAATTTGTGTTCACTAAAGACACTGTGGCCGATTTCTTCAATGCGCGTTTTGTAAATATGAAGATAGATATGGAAAAAGGCGAAGGCCCCGCACTGGCCAAAGAATTCCATGTAGAGGCTTTTCCTACCTATCTGTTGCTGAGCAGTGAGCGGAAGGTAGTATATCGTTTCGTTGGCGCCATGCCGGCAGATACTTTTCTGGCAAAGATCAGTAAAGGGATGGACCCCGGCAACCAGGTGGCGGTATTGAATGAACGATATGCCGCCGGCGACCGGTCGAAAGAATTACTGCGCGAATACATTCCGGTAAAAATAAACGGTATGGAAATATCTGTGGGTAAGAAAATGGCCAATGAGTATTTCGATATGCTTTCGCCAAAAGAAAAAGCCCTGCCTGAGAACTGGTTCCTTTTCGGTGAGAACAGGTATTCCATGTACCTGTCGAACATTCATAGCCGCACCTTCGGTTACCTGGCCGATCACTGGCGGGAATTCGTAAAACAGAATGGGAAAGAAGCCGTGGAAAACAAACTGACCCACATGTATCGGAAAATTGCCGAGTACTGTTTACGGGGCTGGTATTTTAAAGGAGATGACAAAAAGGCGATCCCTTACAATAAAAAAGAGTTTGACAAATACAAGAAGCAGATAAAAAACACGGAACTGGCCGATAAGGAACAGTTACTGATATTGATGGATATCGCCATGGCTGCCGGTGAAAAGGATACCGCCCGGTTAACCGGGCTCCTCGTACAACATATCGGTAACATGTCGGGCGAAAACCAGAAGGTGGCATTCGCTTATTTCAGCATGTTCCCTGCATCCAAAATAAGGAACAACCCTCAAATAGGGCAGATAATTGACGCCATTATTAAAACCAACCGGAGCGAAAACCTGGTTCAATTTGCCAAATCCCTGAAATAATACAATACAGCAATTTATATGACTGGTACAATGAGAAGATACTGCTTCTTACTGGGATTTCTTTGCATGGCGGGCCGGGGAGTTGCCCAAAAAGCCAACTACGGGGCCGCTGAAAAATACGATGTGCACAACCTGCGCAATAAAGCGGGAACCCTGACGGTATTGCCTTTTTTCTTCAAAAACAACGACCGCTTCTGGTTTATTTTCGAAGACGGAAACGGACGTAATTATTACTATGTTGATCCGGCAAAAAAAATAAAAGGCGTCTTGTTCAGCCGTGCAGCCGTAGCTGCCCAACTGCAACAGTTGCGGAAAGAAAAGATCGATACCGCGCATATCGGTTTTAATGCGCCGTTCAACCTTTCGGGCCACGACCGCACTGTTACCGTTACCTATAAACGGCAACCGTATGCATATGATTTTTACAAGGGTACCCTTGCTGCTGAGAACGGGAAAGTGAAATCGCCTGCTTTCCCGAAAGGACTTACCGGAACGGCTTCGCCCGATAAAAACTGGCAGTTATATACCAGGGCGCATAACCTCGTATTACAGCAGGTTGGCGATTCCGCAGAAACCACGCTGAGCAGCGATGCCGAACCCTGGTATTCATTTTCGCTCAATGAAGAGGATACCGGCAGAACGCATCCGGTGCCTGCCAATGCCGAATGGATGCCCGACAGCCGGCGGTTTTATATTGTTCGTAAAGATAACAGGCTGGTGGGTACCATGTCAATTGTTCATACCCTTTCCTGGCAGCGGCCGCGTCTTGAAACCTATAAATACCAGTTACCGGGCGATAAGCATGTTACGCAGTATGAATTGTACTGCGGCAATGTAACAACGGGAAAACTGGTTAAGATAAATACCGCTAAATGGCCCGATCAGGAACTGGAAGTGGTGAAGACGAAATTCGCAACCAATGAAATTTTCTTCCTGCGTAAAAAGCGTACCCGCGATGAAATTGAGTTATGCGCAGGCAATATGACTACCGGCGAAGTGCGCGTGATCATTCATGAGGTTTGCAAACCATATATCAGCGACGACCGCTTCAATGTATCGGTCATAAACAACGGAAAGGATATATTGTGGTGGAGTGAGAGAACAGGGTGGGGGCATTATTACCTGTATGCGAATGATGGTACACTGAAACATGCAATAACACAGGGTGGCTGGACGGCAGGGAGGATACTGAATATCGACAGCCTCGATAAAACACTTTATTTATACGGTTATGGAAAGGAGGCAGGCCGCAACCCCTACTTTGCGCATGTATATAAAGTAAGCTTCGATGGCAAAAAGACAGAGCTGCTGACGCCTGAGAATGCTACGCATTCGGTATACTTTTCGCCTACGGGTCATTATTTTGTCGATAATTACTCTACGATCAACACACCACCGCAAACCGTATTGCGTAACACCGATGGAAAAACAGTTATAGAGGTGGCTAAGGCGTACGTCGAAAAATTATATGGCTACGGCTGGCGGCCGGCCGAACCATTTACGGTTAAGGCCGCAGATGGTATTACCGATTTGTACGGTATCATGTGGAAACCATTTGAATTCGATTCCACCAAAAAATACCCGGTAATCTCACAGGTATATCCCGGCCCGCAAATAGAAACCGTATGGCCCGATTTTACGGTGTTCGACAAATATAACAATGCGCCGCTGGCCCAGCTGGGTTGTATTGTCGTTTGTATGGGGCACCGGGGAGGTTCTCCATACCGCGAGAAAAAATACGCCACGTTTCAATATGGCAATTTGCGCGATGCGCCGCTGGCCGATGATAAACACGGGCTTGAACAACTGGCGCAACGCTATCCGTTTATCGACCTGCAAAGGGTAGGCATCTTCGGTCATTCCGGTGGTGCTGCCATGGCAACCACCGCTATTTGTACTTACCCCGATTTTTATAAAGTGGCGGTGGCTTCATCGGGTAATCATGACAATACTATCTATAACCGTACCTGGGGCGAAACCTATCAGGGTATAATCGAAAAGACCGATACCCTGGCTGATGGCAACAAGGTAACGTCTTTCCCATTTAAAACCGACATCAATCAAACGCTGGCCAAAAACCTAAAGGGCCGGTTATTGCTGGTTACCGGTGAAACAGACGCCAATGTGCACCCTGGCCATACGTTCAGGATGGCCGATGCGCTTATAAAGGCAGGCCGTGATTTCGATATGCTGGTGTTGCCCGGGCAGGGCCATCACTATGAAGGTGTTTATAAAACTTTTTTCGAACGCAAACTGCGCAGCTATTTCGCACAACATTTAATTGACATCAAAAATGACATCGATACCGAAAAATAGAATCAGAAGTATAGCTATGAATAAACTGATCCTGCAGACCCTTGCCGTGTCCCTGATATCCGTTACCGCGTATACCCAGAATCGTACCCCCGTAAACCCTGCTACAGCAGGCGGTACTGGTAATAACAACCAGGCGCCGCCTGTTGTTAAGGCGGGCCCCCGTGCTTATAAGGACGTCATTACCGCCAGGGCGGTAACCACATGCGGAATGGTAATGGTACATAAGGTAGACGATAAAATATATTTTGAACTGCCCGAAAACCTGTTTGGCCGCGATATGCTTATCATCAGCAGGCTGGCAAAGGCGGGCGCCGATATGCGGTCGGGGGGAGGCATGAATGGATACGCAGGCGATGTATTGAATGAATCGGTGGTACGGTTTGAAAAGGGCCCCAATAACAAAGTATTTATAAGAGATATCTCCTACAACGAGCGGGTGAAGGATACTACCAGCGACATGTATAGAACGGTGATGCGTTCGAATATACAACCGATCACCTTCGCATTCGATGTACGTGCATCACGTAAGGATTCACTCACCGGCCTTCAATATACCGTTATCGAACTTACCGATGTTATCAATGGCGACAATGACCTGTTCTTCTGGGGCGGGGTGAAGGGTAAGTTTAGCATTGGCGCTTACCAGGCCGATAAATCGTACCTGCAATATGTAAAAACATTTCCCATCAATACCGAGATAAGAACGGTAAAAACGTATACCAAAGTAGCCAATAATACGGCCAACCTGTTTAACGGGGTGCTTACCACCAATACGCCTGCAGCCAAACAGGTAACCGTTGAATTGAACACCAGTATTGTAATGTTGCCTGAAAAACCTATGCAGGCCCGTTATGCCGATGACCGCGTAGGATATTTCTCCACTTCCTATACCGATTTCGATTCCGATCCGCAGGGTGTAAAAAGGATGGCGTTTGCCGAGCGCTGGCGGCTGGAGCCTCGTAAAGAGGATATGGAGAAATATTTCAGCGGTGAGCTTGTAGAGCCGGAAAAACCGATCATCATCTATATCGATCCTGAAACGCCGGCCAAATGGGTGCCCTATCTTATTCAGGGTATCAACGACTGGCAGGTTGCTTTCGAAAGGGCCGGGTTTAAAAACGCCATCATTGGTAAAATGGCGCCAACCTTTATGGAAGACTCTGCCTGGAGCCTGGAAGATGCCCGCCACTCGGCCGTCGTATACAAACCATCCTCAGTGCCCAATGCAAGCGGTCCGCACATTGTTGATCCCAGGAGCGGCGAGGTAATTGAAACCCATATCAACTGGTACCATAACGTAATGAAGCTGGTGCACGACTGGTATTTTGTTCAGGCGGCTGCGGTTGATAAGGCCGCCCGTAAAATGCATTTCAGCGATTCGCTCATGGGGCAATTGATCCGTTTTGTATCGTCGCACGAAGTGGGGCATACGCTGGGCCTGCTGCATAATTTCGGCAGCAGTTCCACAACACCCGTTGAAAAACTGCGCGATAAAACATGGGTAGAAGCAAACGGGCACACGGCGTCTATAATGGACTATGCCCGTTTCAATTATGTAGCCCAGCCTGAAGACGGCATTTCACAGGCAGGTTTGTTCCCACGAATAGGCGAGTACGATAAGTGGGCTATTGAATGGGGATACCGGTTGATACCCGGTATGAAATGCGCGGCCGATGAAACGCCGGTACTTAATAAATGGATCATCGCTCACTCGAACGATAAAAGGTATTGGTTTGGCAGCGAAAGAAGCCAGGACGATCCCCGTAGCCAGAGCGAAGATCTTGGCGATAACGCCATGAAGGCAGGTGAGTATGGTATAAAGAACCTGAAACGGATTGTGGCTAACCTGATCGAGTGGACGAAAGAAGAAAACGAAGGATATGAAAACCTGCAGGCCATGCATGTTCAGGTGTTCAGGCAGTACAGCAGGTATACAGATCACGTAGCGAAATACATCGGCGGCCGGTACGAAACATTTAAATCGGTAGAACAGCCTGGCGCTGTTTATGAACAGGTGCCCGAAGCATTACAGGCGGAAGCCATGCGTTTCTTAAACCGGAACGTATTTATTACCCCTTCCTGGTTACTCGATAAAAAGATACTGTCGCTTACCGGTTCTTACCCTATGGAGATCGTCAATGCCATTCAGGATGGCGCCCTTAACCGCCTTATATCGAGCCAGACGTTCAGCCGGCTTATTAATAACGAATCGGTTTATAACAACTCTTATACTATTGTAAAATTATTTGCCGACATGCAGAAAGGGATCTGGACCGAGCTGGATACGAAAACGCCCATCGATCTGTACAGGCGCAACCTGCAAAAAATATATATCGACAGAATGGCTTTGTGTATAACGCCTGCTGCAGGCAGCACACCAACAAAGCTTTCAGAAAGCTCGGCTCTCGTAAGGGCGCACCTGGCAGCCCTCAGGGTAAAAATCAAGGCTGTGCTGGTTACCGTGCACGACCCGGTGACAAGGTTTCATTTGCTCGACGTGGTTCATAAGATAGATACTGTGCTCGCCGTAAAATAACTGATCATTAAAAAATTATTCCTGTGAGAACCGGTAAGCTCCAGCCTCCGGCTGAGGTGCCTGCGTTGTGACCCAACCTGCCATCCTTAACTAAAGCATGATCATTTACTTAAAAGATGATCATGCTTTTTCTTATGCAATACTTTGTATGCTGCTGATGCCTGCGCCCTGTTCTTCAGAAATCACTTAGTTATCGAGAGAAGTGCCAATGCCGACTTCCCCCATCTGAAAAAAAACCGGTTTTTGTTTATGAAACTGCTCGAAGAATGAATAAAATTTAGAGAAATGGCTTTTTTGCCGGAATATATATGGTAAAACAGTATTTCTGTTGGAATTATGATTGAGCTTACTGATATTTATACGGAATTAACAACCAAAAGCTGTTTTTGAAAGTATTCCATTGTCCATCTCCATCACTATCACGTAACCATTTAATTATTCTTATTGATTGGATCATGGTATGGCAGGCTTGCCTTCCCGGCTATGTTGTGCCTGGTGGTTAAAGCAGGAAATACCGGTTCAATAAACAGCTCATTTAATAATTGAACTCTACATGCGAAAGAAATTACTACTGTTAAGTACCGGATTTGTAATAGCCTCGATGGCTTTTGCCCAACGAAAAAAACCGGCGTCCCAGCCGGCTGATACAACAAAAAAAATAGCTACTGCCGCACAGGCACCCGGCATGAACCGCGGTGGCGCTCCCAAAGCCGGTCCCAGGCCGTATGAAGAAGTTATAACATCGAAAGCCATCTCCCGCAACGGAATGTTCTGCGTTCATAAAGTAGCTGACCGCCATTTTTTCGAAATTCCCGATTCATTGATCGGCCGCGATATGCTGTCTGTATGCCGGATCTCCCGCTCAGCGGCAGGGTCCCGTGCTCAAATGCTGGGATATGCGGGCGACCAGGTAGGCGACAATGTGATCAGGTTTGAGAAAGGGCCCGATGACCGGATCTTTTTAAAATCGATCTCTTACAAGGAAATGAGCGCCGATACCACCGAAAATGGGATGTATACATCTGTTCGTAACTCCAACCTGCAGCCGATAGTAGGCGCTTTCGATGTAAAGGCTTACAATAAAGAAAAAGGCACTTTTGTTTTAGATGTAACAGAATACCTGTCGGGCGACAATGACATCCTTTTCTTTGAATCGGGGGTTAAGCGCGTGCTTGGGTTAACGGCTCTTTTGCCTGCCAGTTCCTATATCGCAGAATTGAAGGCATTCCCCGGTAATGTGGAGATAAAAACGGTGAAAACATACAATAGAACGATTGGCCCAAACATTCCGGGTATGATGATGGGCGCACCAGGCGCAGCTCCTGCAACATATGAACTGAACAGTTCGCTGGTATTGTTGCCAAAAGTTCCCATGAAGGCAAGATATTTCGATTCCCGCGTAGGTTATTTTGCTACCGGCTTTACCGACTTCGACGCCAATCCCCAGGGCGTGAAGCGGATCAGCATGATCACCCGCTGGCGCCTGGAACCTAAACCGGAAGATGTGGAGAAATACACCAGGGGAGAACTGGTTGAACCCAAAGAGCCGATTATTTATTATATAGACCCGGCCACGCCGAAAAAATGGGTGCCGTATTTGATCGCAGGCGTAAACGACTGGCAGGTTGCATTTGAGAAAGCCGGTTTTAAAAATGCCATTTATGCGAAAGAGGCGCCAAAGAATGATTCTACCTGGAGCGTTGAAGATGCGCGGCACAATGTGATCGTATACAAACCTTCAGATATTCCCAATGCCAGCGGCCCGCATGTGCACGACCCACGCAGTGGCGAGATCATGGAAACGCATGTGAACTGGTACCATAATGTAATGAGCCTTGTGCGCAACTGGTATATGATCCAGGCGGCAGCCATCGATCCTAAAGCCCGCAAAATGCAGTTTGATGATGAATTGATGGGCCAGCTTATCCGTTTTGTTTCTTCACATGAAGTTGGCCATACCCTCGGTCTGCGTCATAACTTCGGGTCTTCTTCAACCGTACCGGTTGAGATGCTTCGTAATAAAGCGTTTGTAGAAGCGAATGGCCACACCCCTTCCATAATGGACTATGCCCGCTTCAACTATGTGGCGCAACCGGAAGACAGTATCTCCGAAAAAGGTATTTTCCCACGCATCGGCGATTACGATATCTGGGCTATTGAATGGGGTTACAAATGGAAACCTGAATTTAAAACTGCTGCCGATGAGGCCAGCTGGTCGAATAAATGGATAATAGAACGCATCAGCGCCAATAAACGCCTTTGGTTTGGTACCGAAACAGATCGCGATGATCCCCGCTGCCAGAATGAAGACCTCGGCGACAATGCCATGAAAGCCGGCGCTTATGGCATCAAAAACCTGAAGAGAGTATTGGCCAGCCTGCCTGAATGGACCAAAGAACCCAATGAAGGTTATGGAAACCTTTCAGACATTTATAAAGAACTGGTAGGGCAGTATAACCGCTATATGGGGCATGTAGCCAAATATATCGGCGGTATTACCACAACCCCAAAAACAATTGAAGAAACCGGCGATGTAGTTGAGTTTACCTCCAAAGCGCGGCAGAAGGAAGCCATGGCCTTCCTGCAGGAGCAGTTGTTTACCACGCCCAGGTGGCTGCTCGATTACAAGATCACCGGAGTGACCGGTATCAACCCGGCAGGCATGCTGGCTGGTGTTCAGGTAAGCACGGTTAGCCGTTTGTTGAACCCTGGCACACTCAGTAAACTCGACCTGTTTGAGCAATCAAAAGGTACTGCTGCCTATACTTCTATAGAGATGATCAATGATCTGAAGAAAGGAATTTGGAAAGAACTGCCTTTGCGCAAACCGATCGATGCACAACGGCGGATGTTGCAGAAAGGATATGTTGAAGCATTGATCGGCATTATAGCTCCACCTCGTGCCGCTGCAGCACCGGGAAGTATGCCGCAGGGTGGTAGCAGTATGTCAAAAATAACAGACGCTTCTTCCCTCCTGAAAGGACATGCACGCAGCCTGATGGCTGAGATAAAAGCCGCGGCTTCGCTGGCGCCCAACCAGGTAACCCGTCTTCACCTGCAGGATATTGCCGGCAGGTTGAGCGATGCGCTGGATAAAAAATAGTTGATTAGTTTTCTGCCCGTATAACAAAAAAGGATCGCGCAAGCGATCCTTTTTTGCCTATTGCCTTTACCTGGACACTTACGAACAGGTTCATCAACATACTTCATCACCAGCAGGACTTACCCTATACAGCAGGACGGTTACAAGGCCTGTCCCATATATATTTGATTGCCATGGACAACTATACATGGCCAATTGCCATTTGAATCGTAATTTATTTGCTATTTGAAACGTACGTGGCAAAATTTTCATTAAGACACACAGGATAATGAAAAATTTGCCATGGTAAGTTCCATCTGGCTAAAACTCAATTATTATTTTCAGATGAAAATGAAAATTTCGCTGTTAGCTTCATTCTTACTGGTTGCCATTCTCCTACATCTTCATGCTTTTGCCCAGGAAAATTTTCCCGACGGAACGCCAATACCCGATTGGTTCAGGCAAAACAATCCCACTGACATTAATAAGTTGGGTAAGCGTTATCGTATCACCGACTATAATGTGAAAAACGACAGCACGGTTATTCAAACAGAAAAATTACAGGCAGTCATAAATAAAGCGCATGAGAATGGTGGCGGCGTAATTGTGATCCCAAAAGGAATATTCCTGAGCGGTTCGCTTTTTTTCAAACAGGGCACTCATCTGTACCTTGAAGCGGGGGCCAGGCTAAAAGGCAGCGATGATATCAGCAACTTTCCGCTGGTTATGACGCGTATGGAGGGGCAAACGCTTACATATTTCGCGGCGCTGGTAAATGCCGACAGCCTCGATGGGTTTACGATCAGCGGTAAAGGAACGCTCGATGGTAACGGGCTTCGTTACTGGAAATCCTTTTGGTTAAGGCGGCAGTTCAACCCCAATTGTACCAATATGGATGAAATGCGGCCGCGGCTGGTATACGTTTCAAAAAGTAAAAACGTTCAGATCTCCGGCATCACCTGTATGAACTCGCCTTTCTGGACCACCCACTTTTATAAATGCGAAAATGTAAAACTGCTTAACCTTCGTATCTTATCTGCCAAAGCACCTGTTAAGGCGCCCAGTACCGACGCAGTTGATATAGACGGCTGCAAAAATTTCCTTATCAAAAACTGCTATATGTCTGTAAACGATGATGCGGTAGCTTTGAAAGGAGGTAAGGGCCCGCTCGCCGATAAAGACGAGAGGAACGGGGGCAATCAAAACATAATTATCGAAGATTGTACCTATGGTTTTTGTCATGGGGTGCTCACCCTCGGCAGCGAATCGATCCATAACCGGAATGTGATCCTGCGCCGGATAAAAATACAAAACGCCGTACGTCTGCTCTGGTTAAAAATGCGGCCCGATACACCTCAGGATTATGAATACGTTTTGGTAGAAGATGTAGAGGGCAGTGAAGTAGGCAACTTTTTGTTCATACGCCCCTGGACGCAATTCTTCGATCTCAAAGGTGAGAAGGCGTCGCGGAACAGCAATGGCCGCAACATTACCATGCGCAACATCAAACTTGACTGTGATAACTTTTTTAATGTGGGCGCTTCCGATAATCGCGGCAACGTAAATGCATTCACCTATAAGTTATCGAACTTCACATTTGAAAATCTGAATATTACCGCGAAGCGGAGTTTGCATATCGACACCTCGATAGTAGAAAACTTTACGTTGAAGAACGTAACCGTAAACGGGGAAAAGCGCTTTTAGGTTATAAAAACTGCATATAACAATAAAGGATCGCGCAGCGATCCTTTATTGTTATATGTGTTACTTATTACTTACAACTTACTGATATCCGTCATTCTGCTTTATCTCCGCACCTGTATTCTGCGTAATTTCAGTAGTAGGTATGGGCCAAAGGTTATGATATTTTTCAATGGTCAATCCCGATTTAGGATTGAACTTTTTATTGCGATCGTATAAAAGCCCCAAACGCGTAAGTGTAACGGCCCTGAACTCTTCGAGGTACAATTCACGCAGGCGCTCATCGAGGATATAATCTATATTCATTTCCCCGGCCGTTGCAGGTGTGGCGTTAGCCCTTGTTCTCAATACGTTTATATCATCCGCCGCTTCCTGTAACAGCGATTTTCCAACATAAGCCTCCGCCCGTAGCAGGTAAGTTTCTGCCAGGCGGGCCATATATTTTTGCATAAACAGCCTGTTAGCCCCATTGAGCAGGAAACCGCCAAACGGGTTGGTCATGTTGGTTTGTACCGAGGGGCCGGCTACCGCAACGAAGTCACCTGCCGACGGGGAAGCTTTTCTGATCACCGGGTAAAAATTACGGATGGTGTCTCTGAAGTCGGCGGGTGATACATTGTTCTTATATCCATCTTTTACATACCACCTGCCATAATCGGGCGATGTGGGGGGAACACCGGAAATACGAATGTCCCTGACGATATTGTAAGCTGAATTGCGAATATCGCCCGGGGTCCAGATCTCATAATAGAAATGCGAGGTAGGCCTGATCCAGCCGATACCGTTCGACGAAATGCTGTCTACAAACTTTCCGTTGAACAATACATTTTTCCGGGTATTGGTCCCTGTTTCCGTAAACCGCAAACCGCCCAGGCTCGGAACTATTGCCCATGCCGTTTGATCGCCTACTGCAGCGGGGTTGTTCAGTGCCGTCTGGATCACCAGCAGCCCTTCGCGGTTACCGGTACTGTAATTGTGATTATTGTATTCAAACAGGTCGCGGTATACATCACCCGGCGCATTGGCCCTTCTTCCAAAGCGGTTTGTCATCAGCGATACGCCTGAATAACCGATAACACTGGAAGCGCTGGCAATAGCGCCATCATAATCCTTTAGGGAGATCAGCACTTCAGTAAGCACATGTTGTGCTATTTGTTTGTTAACCATGCCATCGCTTACTTCATTGATGTTCTTTAATAATGCTATCGCCTGCTGCAGGTCTTTTTTACATTGCTGGTACACTTCATCGCGCGAAGCCCGAACATAATCGTATCGCGGCCCGGTGAGTTCATTCAGCTCGAGCGGCACCCCGCCATATAAGTTTGCCAGCGTATTGTAACAGTATGCTCTGAAAAACAGCGCCTGCCCAAGGAAACTGTTTTTGTCGGCGTCGGCCAGCTGCGTGGCGGCGGGCACCCGGGCTATCACCAGGTTGGCGTTGGTAATGATCTTATAAAAGGCGGTCCAGATATTTTGAGGAATTAAATAGCTGGGCACCATGGTGGCTTTATAGGCATTCAGTTTTGCAGCCGGATCGTAATCGGTAGCGTTGAATGCAAAATCGGTAGCATAGTACAATCCAAAATAGGTATCGAGGTTCATATTGCCCATGTAAATATTTCGCACGCCGTTGTATACCGTATTGATGGCCTGTTGAAATTGTGCGGAGGTTTGCAGCGAGTTATCGGGCGTATAAACCGACAGCGGCTCTTCGTCTAAAAAACTTTTGCTGCAGGAGAACAGGGCTGTTCCCAATAAAAAAATATATGTGGCAAATACTATTTTTTTCATGTTTTGAAGTTTTTGTGGTTAACCGGGCCACGGTTTACCTTAAAATGTTATGTTCACACCCAGCGAATAATTCTTCATTACCGGGTAACCATTGGGGTCTAAACCCAGGCCGCCGGGGATCCTTTGCCCCAGGGACGATCTTTGCGATGCGGGGGGATTGGCTTCCGGGTCCCAGCCATCCCAATCGGTAATGGTCAGCAGGTTTTGCGCATTCACATAAACACTTATTGCCCTTACTCCTTTTAACCGTTGCAGAAAATCGTCGGGTATATTATACGTAAGCGTTACATCCTGCAGTCGTACAAAACTTCTTGAAATGTACGGCCCGAAATTCTCGCCCAGTGTAGCCACATATGCGGCTATGCTTCTGTACCGGGCCGAAGGGTTGTTGGGCGTCCAGTAGTCGAAGACAAAGCCATTGTTATTCCTGATATTATCAGGGTTTTGCAACATGATCCCCGGTTTGCCGAGGTACCCGTTCTTTCCACCCTGAATAGAATTGATAAAGAACTTCAATTGAAAACTGTGGTAAGTAATGCTGTTGGAGATCCCAAAACTGTAGGAGGGATCGAGTTTGCCTATTATTTGTTTATCGTCGGGTGTTATGAGGCCATCCTTTTTAACATCTTCGATCTTGTATTGCCCGGCCTTAAATCCCTGCGCTGCCAGCGTTGAAGACACATCTTCGCCCAGTTGATACATGCCGGTGATCTTATAATCATACACTACCCCATAAGGCTCACCGATAAAGAAACTGAGAATAGGATCGGCGCCATTGATCAGGTGTTTACCGGTACCGTCTATATCCGTTACCTTATTCCTGTTCCTGAAAAAATTAACCGTTACATCCCAGCGGAATTTCTTCGTTGATACCGGAACGCCGGTGATATTCAGCTCCTGGCCCCGGTTTTGTATTTTGCCAATGTTGATGAGGTACGAAGAAAAGCCGGTTATGGCAGGCGTGGCCCTCGCGTTCAGCAGGTTCTTCGATTGGGAGAAATATACATCGAGCGAACCGGAAAGCCGGTTGTTGAACAGGGAGAAGTCGATACCGGTATTGGTGGAGTTGGTGGTTTCCCATTTTAAATTCGGATTGGGTTGCTGTGAAAGGAATGAACCCAGCTGTGCATTGCCGCCCGTTCCGTATAAATATCCATTGCCGAGGCCAACACTTATCTGCGAAAGGGTTTGATACCGGCCTATTGTTCTGTTGCCGGTTGAACCGTAGGATAACCGCAGTTTAAGATCGTTTACCCAGGAGTAAGCGTTCATAAACGGCTCATTGCTTACACGCCAGGCAAATGCAAGAGACGGAAATACGGCGGTTTTGTTCCTGCTCGAAAAACCCGAGAAGCCATCCCTTCTTATTGTACCGGTGAGAATGTATTTCCCATCATATGAATAAGAAGCCCGCGCCATTTGATATAACGCCTGTTCTTTCCAGGGTAAGATAGCTGCATCATTCGATACCGTAAGCCGTGAGGCATCGCCCACATCGAGCCGGTTATACGATAACGCACCGTTCAATATGCCAGCTGCCGAGGTGCTGCTGCCATCGTGTTTATTTATTTCAGCGCCATAAAGCAAAGTGACATCCACGCCGTGCAAACCAAATTCTCTTTTATAAGTAAGGATATTATCCAAAGTGAGAAAATAATCGGTCATGTAGGTTTTATAGGCGGTTGCTTCCACATTCGGCGCATTGTAATTGTTCTTATTGTAAAAGATATAGTTGTTGCCGAAGTTCACCCGGTAGTTCAGGCCTTTTATATAAGGAATGTCTGCACTTGCAAAAACATTACCAATGAAGTTCAGGTTCCTGTCCTTGTCTCTCGACCTGTTGAGTACTTCCAGTACGGTTGGTGTGGTGGTATTGGCATAAAACTCAAGCATCTTACCCGTTGCCGGGTCAAAGGGCAGGGTGAAAGGTTTCAGGTACATGATATCGGAGAATGTTGGCGAAATACCGCTATAGTCGTTTATCGATAATCCCGTTTGCGCGCCGATGGTAAGCCAGTCAAACACTTTTGTATCGAGGTTCAGGCGTATACTGTGCCGGCTGTAATTATCATTCATGATCAGGTTCCTTTGATCAAAGAAACCGTAACCAAAATAGAACCTGGTCTTTTTCGATCTGCTGCCTATGCCAATGGAATGATTCTGGATGCGCGGGTTTGCGTTGGTAAGCAGGTTCCACCAGTTGGCTGTATACCCATTGCTGTAATTGGCGGCTTCCACTGCTGCCAGTTTGGTGCCGGGGTCCCAGTTAGGGTTCATTTTGGTAGGGTCGCCGGGGTCCCTGCTTTCAGACAAATACCAGTCGCCCAGTTTTTGTATATACTGTTCACCGTTCATGGGGCGCATTTCTTTTTTCGTCATTTCCTGAATGGAATAAGAACCGGTATAATCAACCGTTATCTTGTCAATGCCGCTGGCCCCGCTTTTGGTAGTGATGAGCACAACACCGTTCGATGCCTGCGAGCCGTATACGGCAGCCGCGCTTGCGTCTTTCAGCAGGTCGATGCTCAGGATGTCGGAAGGGTTGATGGAAGTGATGGAACCCCGGTATATAAGGCCGTCAAGCACAATAAGGGGTGAGGTAGTGCCCGAAATTGAATTGCGGCCGCGTACCATTATCGTAGGGTCGCTGCCCGCTGTGGTTACCTGGCCAACGGTAAGTCCCGGTACGGTTCCCCTTAAAGAAGACATAACGTTCGGGTTGGGCGATTGCTTTTGAGTTTGTAAATTGGCCTTCACTACGGCGCCGGTAACATCCTTGCGTTTTCTTGTACCGTAACCTACCACCACCACATCGCTCATAACGGCGTCGCTCAGCTTTAAAGTTACTGTCAGCTGTGTTTGATTGCCGATAGTGACCTCTACGGGTTCAAAATTGATGGCGGAAATTTCGAGTATTTCGCCTTCCGTTACCTCTATAATGAAATTGCCTTCGTTATCGGTGCTGGTGCCCCTGGTTGTGTTTTTAACTTTTATAGAAGCGGCGGGTATAGGGTTGCCGCTTTCGGCGCGAACTACCCCTGTAATTCTTGTATACTTTGCTGCAGCAATATATGTTTCGTTCGAAAGTGTGATGATAACCCGGCGATTGGGAATAACCTTCCAGTTGTAACGGGTTCCATTGAACAGCGTTGAAAGCGTTTGGTTGATCCCCGCATTTTCAATGTCGATCGAAAACCGCTGATTCACCGGCAGGTCATCGCTGCTATAAAAGAACCTGTATCTGGTTTGACCTTCAATTTTCTTAATGATCTCCTGAATACTCAGGTTGGAAGCTTTCAGGTTGATAGCCTCCTGCGCATGGTTTTTTGCAGAAACCTGTAGTGCGATAAAAACAAAAACCGTGGATAATCTCATAAGCAGTTTAATTTTCCGCAGGCACAAAAAAGCCCATACAGAAAAAAAGCAATCGCTAATTTTCATAATTTTGGTTGGTTTTTAAAAGACTAAGTTTTCTTTAAAATCTAAAGTGGGGGATATGGCGATATTCCCTACTTTCTTTTGCAATATGCAGCACCCGTTAATTCATTGGCGAATGGGTTTGTATTAATATATGGTGATCTGGTTGTTAGTTATGGTATATTTAAACCCTTTGATCATTTGTAGTATTTTCAAAATATCTTCGGCGTTGCCCTCGTCATAAACTCCGGTGAACTTATAGCGGCCTACCGCCTCATTTTTAAACCCGATCTTAACATCGAATTTTCGCTCGAGGTCCAATGCTATTTCAGCGAATGGTTTATCATAAAAAGCCATTTTGTCGTTTAGCCAGGAAGTTTCGACAATTACACTATCCTGCATCCTGATGCTTGTTCGTTCCACTTTGTTTCGTATGGAAGAAGATGCCATTGCCGTGGTATCGCCCGCCGCATTTTTCTTTATAATGATTTTATCCGTCGGTTTTAAAAGAATGCTGTGTTGCGTACCTGTACGCAGCGTAAGTTCAATGCTTCCGGTCAGCAGCGCGGCTTCCATCCTGTGCTCATTGGCATAATTACGCACATTGAACCTGGTGCCCAATACTTTGATATCGGCCTCACCGGTATGAACAATAAAAGGATTGTTCTCGTTATGTGCCACTTCAAAGTAGGCCTCTCCTTCGAGATACACTTCGCGTTTATTGGCAAATCCTTCAGCATAACTTACCTTACTTTTTGCATTGAGCCGCACAACAGAACCATCGGGTAATGTCATTACAGATCCCGGATCTTTACTGGCGCCTGTGGTAACAACGATTTGTTTATTAGCCGGTACCGGTTTATTCTTTTTTACAAATAACCATGTTAACCCCAGCACCAAAACAGCCGATGCGGCAACCAGTGTTGTAACCATGATAGGGTTGATAAACCGGCTGCGTACTTTAACCTCGTTCAGCCCCGGGTACATCAAATTGTTACGATGGGTTAACCAGGCGTTTTCGATATCAACGTCCGGCGCTTCCGGTGAATACGTTAATAGCTGATTATAAAAAGGTTGTAGTTCAGGATGGTTTTGAAGTATAGATTCCAGTTCTGCCTGTTCAGCCGCAGTACCTTCCCCGGCCATTTTTCGGCCGAGTAAATCATAGAACCTGTTTTCTATAGATGATTGCATAATGTGTATTTGAATAGACGCATAAATGGAAGTTTGCCGTGAAACGACCGGGAATTATTTTTTTTCGGCCAGATAAGCATTCAATGCGCTACGGATCTTTTTTAACGCAAGGCGCATATGCGTTTCTGCTGTATTGAGTGAAATGCCAAGTACGTCGGTTACCTGTTTATAAGCCAGGCCCTGTTCCCTCACCAGCCGGTATACGAGCTGTGCCTGTGTTGGCAGGGCACGGATCGTTTTTTCGATATACTTCCCCAATTCAACCCCGCTGTACAGGCTTTCAGGGGAGTTTTTATCCACTATATATTCCTCTATGTTGTCGGAGATGGTAATAGTAGCAACTTCCCGGCTTTTCTTTCTGAGTGCATCGTAGGCTTTGTTGCGGGCGGCTTTGAGCAGGTAAACGGTCAGGTTTTCTACCTGGTTAAGGTCTTCTCCCAGGGTCCACACCTTGAGCATTACTTCCGAAACTACTTCTTCTGCATCCTCCTTATTGTTGAGAATGGTAATGCAAAAGCTCAGTAAAATGGGGTAATAATGATAGAATAATTTCCTATACGCATCCTCGTCCTTAAAATAAGACATTCTTTTTTGCAAGATCGATATCTCCTGGGCGGCAAGTTTCACTTTCTATCTGTAAATTAAGTTCTGTGCAAGATAGAATTTAAAAATACATCTTATTAGCAAATTATAGCAAATGCTAAATGCTTAAGGCTAAACGCTTAATGCAGTCTTAAAGCAAACCTCCGAAATGGGTTCAGGCTAAATAATTTCAAACAGTTCGAAATTCGGGATGTAGCGTTCCCCGTCAGGACGGCGCAGGATGATTTTGGGGGCCGGATAAGATAAATTAGGGTAACACTAATTAAATATTCGGCTGCCATGATGAAAAATTCTATCGCACTCAGGCGAAATGTCCTGCTCATTTCGCTATTGAACCTGTTCGCTATTTTCTCTTTTGCACAAAACAACTTTCCTGTAACCGGTAAAATAACCGACAATACCGGGGCGCCAATACAGGGTGTTTCCGTACAGGTGAAAGGAACGCAGATCGGTACTTCAACAAATAAGGATGGAACATTCACTATCAATGCCCCTTCGGGCAGTTCCGTGCTTGTATTCAGTTCGGTTGGCTTCACTACCAAAGAGCAACCGGTAGGAAACAATTCACTGATGAATGTTACTTTGGCCGCGGCCGATAACGCCATGGACCAGGTAGTGGTCATTGGTTATGGCGCCGTTAGAAAACGCGATGTAACGGGCGCGGTTGCGGGGATCAATGAAAAAGATATTAGGTCGCGGCCTGTAAATGACGCCCTGCAGGCAATGCAGGGAAAGGTAGCAGGGGTTGATATCAGCTCCACCGAACGCCCCGGTACGGTGGCCACTGTTAATGTACGCGGGGTACGTTCACTTACCGCTTCCAACTCTCCGCTGTATGTAGTTGACGGTATTCCCCTGATGACCGGCGGCATCGAATATATTAACCCAAACGATATTGAGTCTATCGATGTGCTGAAAGACGCTTCCGCCACGGCTATTTACGGTTCCCGGGGCGCCAACGGGGTAGTGATCGTAACCACCAAACAGGGCAAGACCGGTAAAACTACATTGAGCCTCAACCTGGCAACCACGGCTGAAAAACTGGTGAACAGGATGGAAATGTTCAATGCGGCAGATTATATCACCTTTCGCCGCTGGGCTTATTATTACAAGAACCCGGCAGCGAATCCCCGCGGCGATCAGCCCAATATCGCTTTTGACCGGCAGATCTTCCTGGCCACCAGCGATCCCGCGGCCTGGGCAAATATTGCCAGGGGCTGGGCTTCGGGCACCTGGGATGGGTCGAAAGTACAAACCACCGACTGGTTTGGAATGGTAACGCAAACCGGTATTACAAAGAACCTCACTTTAAGCGTTAGCGGCGGAAGCGAAAAAGCAAAAGTGTACGGTTCATTCGGTTATTTAAATAACACCGGTACGCAAAAGGGACAAAGTTTTAAAAGGTATAACGCCAACGTAAATGTAGACGTAAACGCCACCAAATGGTTTTCATTCGGCAGCAATATAACAGTTGCCTACAGCGTACAGGAATACGGTCAGTCGAGGACCGGCGCCACCACCGTACAGTCGTCAACCAGCATCTTCGAATCGGCAAGGGCGTTATTCCCCTACGCGGTACCGTACGACTCGGCCGGGAACCGGATCATTAACCCGGGCGGCGATATTGCCTTTAAAAATGTGGCCGATGAGTGGACGATGAACCAGGACCAACGCACCATCCTTCGTGCTTTCGGCAGCTTTTATGGCCAGATCGATCTCGGAAGTATCTATTCTCCCCTGAAAGGGTTGAAATACCGGTTGAACTTCGGGCCCGACTTCAGCACCTATCGCGATGGTACGTATATAGACGCTAATTCGGTTATCAGCAGTGGTTCAAATTCAGCTTCGCTTTCAAAAGCCCAAACGTTCTCCTATACCCTCGATCATTTGATCTATTATAATAAAACCATTGGCAAACATGATATAGGGCTTACCCTGCTGGGCAGCCAGACGAAGTTCAAATCTGACAGTAGTTATATCGCTGCCAATGGCATCGCTTTTGGGAGCCAGCGTTGGAATGCATTGTCGAAAAGTTATATACCGGCGGCTAACCTAAGGGGATATACGTCGGGTCTTACCGAGAGCCAGTTGCAGTCTCTTATGGCCCGTATTAACTATACCTTCAACGGCAAATATGTATTAACTGCATCTGCACGGCGCGATGGCGCCTCCCAGCTCGCCGAAGGGCATAAGTACTCGTGGTTTCCTTCCATGGCCGTGGCCTGGAAAATGAACGAGGAGAATTTTATGCAAAATACCACCTGGGTCAACGACCTGAAGCTGCGGTTCGGTGTGGGCGTTACCGGTAACTCCGCCATCAGCCCCTACGCTACCCAGGGACCGCTTACATCGCTCTTTTATCCATACATATCCACTGTAACGCCCGGGGCTATTCCATCACTCACGTTTGCCAACCAGTCGCTGGGATGGGAAAAAACAACCCAGTATAATGCCGGCGTCGATTTTGCCATACTGAACAGAAGGATCTTCGGTAGTGTGGATGTATACACATCAAGCACGAAAGACCTGTTGATGCAAATGTCTATTCCCACTGTTACCGGGTATACGACAACCTATGCCAATGTTGGCCAAACGGCCAATAAGGGCATCGATCTGAGTTTGACAACCGCCAACATCCGTACAAAGGATTTCAGCTGGATAACAAATGCCAGCGTCTCATGGCAAAAAGACAGGATCGTTTCATTGTCGAACGGAAAACAGGATGATATCAATAACAACTGGTTCATCGATCAGCCTATAGAAGTGATCTATAATTTCAAGGGCGCCGGTATCTGGCATCCTGAAGATTCAGCCGCTTACAGGCAGTTCAATGCCAACGGAACGACTTTTACGGCCGGAAGCGCCAGGCCGGTTGACATAAACGATGACAAAAAGATAGATCCCAACCGCGACCGTACCATCATTGGTAATACCAGGCCAAGATGGATCGTAGGTATGACCAATACCTTTTCGTACAAAAATGTAGAGTTTTCGATCTTCCTGTATGGCCGTTTGAAATATTTGTACAATACGGGCGGGGAAGCGCAAACCGCGCGCGGTACGCAGCGTGCGATCAGCTATTATAATGAGAACAACATGAATGCCGAATACCAGAAGCCGATCCATACAGAGGCAACCGGCGATCCCTACTCTGTGGTGTTGGGTTTCAGGGATGCTTCATTTCTCAAGATCCGGAATATTTCGCTGGGGTATACCCTCACCGGTAATGCGTTGAAAAAAACAGGTTTGTCGAACCTTAAAGCCTATGTGCAGGTTGCCAACCCGGGTATGGTGTTTTCGAACATCGACTGGCTCGATATGGATGTGGTTACCGTTACGCCTGCCTTTAACGGCGCCACCTTCAACAGGGGTATCACATTTGGATTGAACGCATCATTTTAAAACCAACGCTTACCATTAAAAAATTAGAAAATGAAAGTAATAAAACTGATCCTCAATATCTCCCTTTTATCCGGCATCATCGGTATGCCGGCCTGCAAAAAAGATTTCCTGAATGAAGAACTGCTTACGGCAAGGGACCTGGACTTTTTAAAAACCGATGCCGGTATTACGCAATTGGCTACAGGTACTTATTACCAGGTGTTCGATCTGCCGTTCGCTTCGGAGTGGCCATTTTGTACGCAGAACTACGGTGTGGATGAGTTTATGGTAGGCGGCGACGGGTCAAATGGCGTATGGAACAATTATGATGTGGGCTTCAAGTCGATCGTTACCATCAATAATGGCAATACGCAGCTGGCCAACGTGCAGTGGGATAACCTGTACATAGGCATAGGTGATGCAAATTTGCTGATAGAAAATGCAACGGCCAGCACCTCCGGTTCGGATGCCATAAAAAAAGTGGCGCTGGGCGAAGGGCATTTTTTCAGGGCATACTGCTACCTGCGGCTGGTTGCACAATATGGCGCGGTGCCGTTGAAAACGAAAAGCAGTCCGGCTGTTGAATTTGAGTTTACAAGAGCAACGCCTGAAGAAATTTACAAACAGATCATAGATGACTTTAAACAGGCGTATAACCTTTTGCCAAATACAAATGCACCGGCAAGGATCACGAAAGATGCAGCAGCGCATTACCTGGCAAAAGCCTATCTGTTCCGCGCCAGCGAAATAAACGATTCATGGAATGCAGCAACCAAAGCAGCCGACCTTGCGGCCATTGTGCCTTTGTGCGATGAGGTTATTGCAAGGCATCCGCTAACAGCCAACTTCGCCAGTCTCTGGAATTATACCGGCCCCGATGGTGCAAACGAAAGATTGCCTGAACTGATACTTTCTGCGCAGTTCACGGCCGATGTGTCAACCAACGGCGCCAACCAGCAGCACCTTTACTGGGCGTCGCGGTATGACGACCTGCCGCAGATGCAACGCGATGTAACAGGCGACAGGCCGTTCAGCCGTTTGCGCACCAATTACTATCTGTACAGGATCTATGATCTGGTGAACGACTCCCGGTTCTGGAAAAGCTTCAGAACAAAAAGCAGGCTGAACAAGGCTGCGGGCAATTATTATGTAAACGGCGATCTGGGAATCATCTATATCATCAATCAGCCCGGCGATAACCGTTTCTCCGCTTTCAAGCTGAGTGATGTTGTTGTTTATTCAAAAACGAATAAAACAATTCCGAACGCCTATATTGCCTTCCCTGCCGGAAGAATTACGGATGGAGCGATGGAAGCCGATGTGCGGTTCCCTTCCTGCAGCAAACATATGGATGGTTCAAGAATAGGTTTTAATGAAACCAGGGGCCTGCGTGATCTGAACCTCGCAAGGTCGGCAGAAACATACCTGATCGCAGCCGAAGCGAAGATCAGGCTGGCAAAAGCAGGTGTGGGCGCGTACGCCGATGCGCTGGCCTATATCAACCCGCTTCGAAACAGGGCCCGGTTTGTGAACGGGGAAGACCGCGCCGCATATTATGACGGGGGCGGTGCACTGGGTGCTTCCACATCGGGCCAGAACCCCAATATAAATTCTTTCATAGCGGAGAACTCCTATTATGAGTCGAATAATATTCCCGTAACAACCGCAGCTTCAGCCAGCCTTGAAATTACTGATGTCAATGCGCTGCCCGCCGGTGATGAATATGTGATTTCCACGTTAGGATTAAGCGGTACGTACGACAGAATGCTGGCGCTGATATTGAACGAACGTTCGCGCGAGCTGTGTGGCGAATATAAACGTTGGGAAGACCTTTCAAGAACCCAAACCCTGGTACAAAGAGTGAAAGCGTTCAACTCCCAGGCCGCGCCGAATATTAAAGACTTCCATTTGTTACGGCCGGTTCCGCAAACCTACCTCGATGGGATCCGGTCAAATGGCAAGGCATTGACGGCCGATGAAAAACAGGCGCAGCAGAATAGCGGGTATTGATCATTTTCTCTATTATGTAAACTGAATGCCTCCGCAAAAAGGATCACCTGAAACCAGGTGGTCCTTTTTTGTTTTACACACGGCTGTTAATTATTTTAATTGTAATTTGAAAACAATCAGCAATGTTTAAACCCGTAAATAAAATGATAGTTGTTTTGGTTACGCTTCTTTTGGCAGCCTGTAGTAAAGGTGGGGCTCCGGCTCCGCCACTTCAGCCGGCAAACCCCTGCCTGGTAAATGGCGTTGACACCTGTGCAGCAGCAAATGTTATTAAGGTCAATATCAATTTGAACCAGGCATACCAGACCATTCACAGTTTTGGCGCCTCCGATTGCTGGTCGATCAAATACATTGGTAAATGGCCCGATGCAAAACGAAACGAGATCGCCGACCTGCTGTTCAGCAAAGACTTTGATGCAAATGGCGACCCGAAAGGCATCGGGCTTTCGATGTGGCGCAGCAATATCGGCGCAGGAAGTTTTGAACAGGGCGCAGCCAGTAACATCAGTTCCGACTGGCGAAGGGAAGAATGTTATTTGAATAGCAACGGAACGTACGACTGGACAAAACAAGCGGGCAACCGCTGGTTTATAAAAGCGGCAAAGGACAGAGGAGTTGAAAATTTATTGCTTTTCTCCATCAGCGCACCTGTATCGATGACTAAAAATGGGTATGCTTTCGGGCCCGGTGGAGCAGATGCAGGCAAATTGAACCTGGCAGCCGGCAAAACCGATGCATTTGCCGATTTCCTCACCGAAGTAGTTAAGCGGTATAACCAGGATGGGCTTCCGGTAAATTATTTAAGTCCGTTGAACGAACCGCAGTGGGACTGGACTGCCTACTCATCGGGCCAGGCTTCACAGGAAGGTACTGCCGCCACTAATGATGAGTCTTCCGCTTTGATAAAAGCGATAGATCAAAAAATAACCGGCAAGGCCCTGCCGGTAAAAATTACGGCGGGTGAAGTGGCGGCTTTGAATTACATGTACCAGCCTACGGGCGATAAACCCGGAAGGAGTGACCTGGTAAATTATTTCTGGAACCCGGGCAGCAGTGGTTATATAGGTAATTTGCCTTCTATGGAGAAGGCCATCTTAGGGCACAGTTATTTTTCGCAGCCTACCGTTTCAGGTCTTGTTTCAAACCGGGTTTCACTCCGGAACAGGATCAATGCTATTAATACCAATCTCAATTTCTGGCAGTCGGAATATTGTATTCTCTCAGGTGAAGACAATATAGCCGGCAATGGAAGAGACCTGGGTATGAATGCGGCGTTGTATATAGCAAGGGTCATCCATACCGATCTGGCATTGGCCAATGCCGCCTCCTGGAGCTGGTGGTTAGCGGTAAGCCCATCAGATTATAAAGATGGGTTGGTGTATGTTTCCGATCTGGGGGGCAACATGGGTGAATTGCCGGCTACAAGGTCGGATGGTATTATTTACAGGTCGAAAATGCTTTGGGCGGTGGGCAATTATTCAAGGTTTGTACGGCCGGGCATGAAGCGGGTAAGCGCTGTACCCGATATGTACTCAAATGCCGAAGACGCAGCAAGGAATGTAATGGTTTCAACGTACAAAGATGAAGTTAATAAACAGGTGGTGGTGGTGGTTATCAATATGACCACCGATGCAAAAGACATTGGTCTTACAGGTGTAAATTTTGTGGCGGGGTCTGTAAAGTCCTATACCACTTCCGGTTCAAAAAATTTAAGTGTGGGTTCAGTTGCCGACTTATCGAAGATTACGATAGAAGGAAAGAGCATCGTTACACTGACAGGCAGTTATCAGTAGTGTAGCCTGGCATTATGTTTGATTGATAACACAAAGGGGCTGACCATTTTGGTCAGCCCCTTTGTGTTTAAGGAAATGGCAATACTTATGTTGATTGTATGCGCTTTTTGAAGCGGCCAAAAAATAATATGATCATTTTAATAAGATTGTTGGCTCACATCATCGCAAGGTAAATCACCACACAAACTTCTGCTCGGCCGGCACCGTGGAAATATGCTGCATTTTACCCTGGTTGTACTCATGGTACAACCGCCTTATATCATCCGTTGTACTGCCAATAAACGGTCCATGCGAAACAATGGCATCGCCCTGGGGTTGCCCCGCATACAATACAAAACGGGCGCCTGCATCCGATGCGGTTAAGATCAATTCACTGTCTGCAGTATCGGTAAAGCGGTTCAACCAGCCTACCTGGTCCTGTTGTAACAGTTGTTTATCTTCTCCTACCTGTACACTGCCACTAATAACATACAGGAAACCGTTATACGAAGCCGGAATTTGCTGTACAGTTGTAATACCGGGTTGCATTTCTATATCGGCTATTATCACCGGAACATAATTTTTAACGGGAGAGGTGAGGCCGGCAAATGAACCGCTATATACTTTTGCCTGTATACCGTTCTCCGTTCGTTGCGGCACATGTTCAAGTGATATATCCTGTAAGCGGGGTAATGTCCACCGGTGTTTTTCAGGAAGGTTCAACCATAACTGCAATAACCGCATTTTGGTTTTCTTTTCTATGGTTTCGGTATGTATAACACCGCTGCCTGCCGTCATCATTTGAAAATCGCCGCCTTTCATTTTGTGGTTGTCATCGCCAATTTCGCCTTCCAGCAATAATGAAACGGTTTCAAAACCTGCATGCGGGTGCGGACCACCAACCGGTGTTTCATCTTTTTTGTCGAGCATATCATCCATCAGCAATATAAATGGATCGCTCTCTGTATAATCAACCTGTATAACCGGGCGGGCAATATGACCGCGGCCCAGAAACCCGGGTTGCCCGGCCGGTGTTTGTATTTTGATAAGTTTTCTTTTGATTGTCATGATCTTCTTTTTTTGATACCACAAAGTTACCTGATCTATGCTATACAAAGTATAGTACTATACCCCTGTATAGTATGTGGTATTTTAACATTTCAAGTATGGATAAGAGGCGTAAACCATTGTATCAATGGCTTTTTTTCAAGAGGGATCGTTATATTTGTTCTCATTGCACAAACACATGAAAAAATCGATTGCCGTTTCCTTTTGCCTTCTTGTTTCCTTTTTCTCTATTGCACAGCAAACAATTATTCAATATTTATCGGGTACCGATAAAGACCATACGGTTGCATGGGACTTTTTATGCACCAAAGGCCGCAACAGCGGTAAATGGCAAAAAATACCGGTGCCTTCCAACTGGGAAATGCAGGGCTTTGGTACATTCAACTATTCGCAGGACAGGATCAATCCCGAGGAACAGGGTTTGTACAAACATAAGTTTACTATCGATGCTGCATTGAAGGGTAAGAATGTGTTTATTGTATTTGACGGGGTGATGACCGATGCAGCGGTTACCGTTAACGGGCAGGCGGCGGGGCCGGTTCACCAGGGGGCATTCTATCAGTTTAAATATAACATTACTCATTTATTGAAATATGGTAAACAAAACCTGCTTGAAGTAAAAGTAAGTAAACGTTCCGCTAATGAATCGGTAAACCGGGCAGAACGTAAAGCTGATTTCTGGATCTTTGGCGGCATTTTCAGGCCGGTTTACCTTGAAATTGTTCCACCTGTTTTTATTGAGCGGGTGGCTATCGATGCAAAGGCCGATGGACAATTTTCCATGCAGGTATTTTCACAGGGCGCTGCCAAAATCCAAACCATTGAAGCCCGCGTTGAAGAGCTGAATGGGAAGCAGGCCGGGGAACCGTTTTCTGTAACAGCTGCTGATAGTGTTGTATTAAGCTATTCTTTCAAAAACATCAACTCCTGGAATCCCGAACAGCCCAACTTATATAATGTTATCGTATCGGTTAAAGAAAAAGACAGGATCGTTCACACCATCAAACAGCGTTTTGGTTTCAGAACCGTTGAAATGAAACCACGGGATGGCTTTTATGTAAATGGTGTAAAGGTGATCTTCAAGGGCGTAAACCGCCACAGCCAATGGCCCGAAAGCGGGCGTACGCTGAGCCGGGCCATTCATTTAATGGATATAGGTTTAATGAAGGAAATGAACATGAATGCGGTGCGCATGAGTCATTATCCGCCCGATGCGGCATTTCTCGATCTCTGCGATTCGCTGGGGCTTTTTGTCCTGGACGAACTCACCGGCTGGCAGGCTGCTTATGATACCGCTACGGCAAAACGTTTGGTAAAAGAGCTGGTTATCCGTGATGTGAATCATCCCTGTATCGTTCTCTGGGATAATGGAAATGAAGGTGGCTGGAACAGGGGAGTGGATAATGATTTTGCCTTGTACGATCCGCAGAAAAGATGGGTCATCCATCCCTGGGAAAGCTTTAATGGCACCGATACAAAACATTATCCCGGGTTCAATTTCGTAACAAACTCGGTGTTGTATGGCGACGATGTATTCTTTCCAACGGAATTTTTGCATGGGCTGTTCGATGGCGGCCATGGGGCGGGGTTAGACGATTACTGGCAGGAAATGATGAAACATCCAATGACTGCAGGTGGTTTTCTGTGGAGCTTGCACGATGAGGGTGTGGTGCGTGCAGACCGGCACGATAGTATCGATGTGGCGGGCAACCAGGCGCCGGATGGGATCGTTGGCCCGCACCGCGAAAAAGAAGGTAGTTTTTATACCATCAGGGAAATATGGAGCCCTATACAGATCGCATTGAAAAAATTGCCTGTTGATTTTGATGGGAAGTTGCTTGTAGAGAACAGGTACTTATATACGAACCTGCAGCAATGCCGTTTTAACTGGAAACTGGTGGCGTTTCCAATTGCCGGCGATACATCGCAAAAGGAAAAGATCGTTGCCACCGGTTTTGCCACACCGATCGATCTGCTGCCGGGTGAAAAGGGCTGGCTCTATCTGAATCTGAATGCCGGCTATAAAAATGCCGATGCTTTATATGTCACCGCTTATGATGCCGGTAACAATGAAGTTTTTACGTGGAGCTGGGGCATAGCCTCACCCGCTCAGATAGCGGCGAAAAATAATTCAGTTGCAGCGCCTGTTGCTGATGTTGTTATTAAAGAGGCCGGCGACCAGTTTACGCTTACCTGCGACGGCATTGCCTATAGTTTCAATACGAAAACCGGTTTTTTGCAAAATGTTTTTAATGGAAAAACCAATATTTCGCTTGGGGATGGACCGTTATATACAGGTGCAACACAACAATTAACAGCCTTTAAAAAATACAGGAAGGATAAGGCGTTTGTTGTTGAACCCGTTTATAAAGGCGATGAATTGTTTGTTGTTAAATGGATATTTGAGCCTGGAAAGCTGCCGGGGCTTGAATATGCTTATAGTGTAAAAAGTGAAACAGACTATACGGGCATTACCTTTTCTTTTCCCGAAAATAAAATAACCGGCATGCGGTGGTTGGGCCGCGGTCCTTACCGGGTATGGAAGAACCGTTTAAAAGGACAATGCCTCGGCGTCTGGCAAAAGAATTATAATAACACCATTACCGGTGAAAGCTGGAATTATCCCGAGTTCAAAGGATGGCATGCCGCATTGTATTGGGTAACCATACAAAACAAGGATGCTGACTTTACCATTTATGCTACGGATGAAAATGTATTTCTGCAAATGTTGCAACCCGCAAAACCGGTAGCGGCCGGTAACGACAATACCAGTCCGCCATTTCCCGGCAACACCATTGGCTTTTTTAACAACATAAGCCCTATTGGCACCAAGTTCAAACCGGCACCTTCCCTGGGGCCGCAAAGTCAAAAGAATCGGGCGTTAAACTGGATGGTGCACAGGAGCATATTGTTTCAGTTCTGATTTACCTGTAACAGGTAGGTACGTGACGCTTGTTTAATACCGCAGTGTTAATTTGAACAACAGAACCGGCAAACCGAAAAGGCTTTTCAGGTAGCCTGGCAGGTTTGCTACAGGAATGCTTATGCTATAACTATTTTCAAAACTAACGCTTCGTATGAAAAAAAACACGCGATTGCTATGGATGCCAATCCATACGGGCCCGGCTTGCCCTTCCAAAGCCGCTCCTTTCCAAACGTTTCTGACAGTCAAACAATTTCTTCCTGTTTTCTTTGTACTGATGTTATCGCTGTTTGCCGGCGTTGTTCGCGGCCAGCAATGGCAGGTAATCGGCAATGAACAGGCTGTAGCTTCGGCGGTTTCAGCCCACACCAGTATTGTATTGGTGAGTGAAGGCACTGCTGAGGCGCCATACGTGGTATACACCGAGAGCGGCGTGGCCAAAGTAAAAAAGCGGCAGCCCGACAGTTCGTGGGTGCAGGTGGGCGGTAATGTAACCACCGGCGGCGCTGCCTATACACGCATCTATAACGACCAGGCCGGTGGTTTGTATGTGACTTACATGGATGGAACTGCCGGTAACCGGCTGGCAGTAAAAAAGTACAGCAATGATTCAGACAGCTGGGAACCGTTGGAAGGCAACAGCGCCAACCTCTATGTTTCCGCAGGTTCAATAAATAATTCCGTTTCCCAGTACAGCAGCACGCCCCGCAGTTCGATGGTATTCGATTCAAATCATACACCCTACATTGCCTTTGGCGATAATGGCAACCTGGTTCCCTTCGTCAAAAAGTTCGACGGCACATCATGGGCGACCGTAGGCGACAGCGCCGTTCATTCAACCGGAAAGGGCGTTGCCCTGAGTCTGGTGATAGATGAGAACGATATGCCCTGGCTGGTATATTGCAGCCTCACCGGCAATACCTCCACCACCGGCAGCATGACGTTGTACAGGTATAACGGTAGCGTATGGGTGAATATTCCGGCAGCTATTGGCGGTATTCGCCATACCAGTATGGTCCTCAATGCCGAAGGCAACCTGTCGATAGCCTATTTCAATACCGGTAACTCAAACCGGGCTACCGTGATCACTTATAATAAAACATCCGGCGCCTGGGGCACCGCCGTTTCCCTGAGTGGCCGCGATGCGCCTGGCATCAGTATGCTCAGGGATAACAGCGGCAACCTGTACTGCTCTTTTATTGATGCGGTTTCTTCGGCTTATGTATCGGCTGCCCGCGTGTTCAAATTGTATGCAGGCAGCACAGCGTGGAAAGAGTTAAAGGACCCGCTCGTGGCCAATGGCATCGATCAGCCGGTGGGCAACCTTTCAATTACCGCAGGAAGCGACACCTCCACCGCATTCGTAGTGTACACAAGAACGAACGCCGCCGGTTTCTCCACACCGGTAGTACGGAAGTTCATACCGCCGCCGCCACCTATGGTACTTGTCACTTTACCGGTAAGTAATATCAGCTCAACAACCGCTTCAGGCGGCGGGCGCATTTTAAACGATGGTGGTTCGCCGGTGATGGAAAGGGGAATAGTATATGGCCTTAATACCAACCCCACTGTTGCCGATAATAAAGTGGTTGCTGCCGGCGCCGATACCGGCACATATAGCATTACACTGAACGGTCTCGACGCCGCTACTGCGTATTATGTGCGTGCCTATGCCATCAATGCCGGGGGCACTTACTATGGTAATAATGTACGCCTGAGTTCCCTGCCAACGCCTGATGCTGCGGTGAATGATCCTAAACAAATGGAATACCTTAACCGCGGGGTAGTAGCGGTGCGCCGCAATGCCGCCACTGTATATATAGGCTGGCGCCTGCTGGGAACCGATCCTGCCAACATCGCATTCAACCTGTACCGCGATAGCGTGAAGATCAATAACATGCCGCTTACCGGTTCTACGAATTATATTGATTCCATAACCTCCAACGGTACTTATACCGTACGCCCGGTGTTGAATGGAGAAGAAGGCGCTGCTTCGGAGCCGGTACCTGTATGGGCCAATAACCAGTTGCACATAGCGCTGCAAAAACCCGCCGAAGGCATTGTCAATGGCAATGCCTACAGCTATACGGCCAACGACTGTTCGGTGGGCGATGTAGATGGCGACGGTACGTACGAGGTTTTCCTTAAATGGGATCCCACCTTGCTGAATCATAATTCGGGTGGCTATTCGGGTGAGCACCTTATCGATTGTTATAAACTCGATGGCACCCTGTTGTGGCGTATCAATTTGGGTAAGAACCTCAATGCCGGTCCACACTTTACGCAGTTCATGGTCTACGATTTTGATGGTGATGGTAAAGCCGAAATGATCTGTAAAACGGCCGATGGTACGATCGATGGCGCCGGCATAGTGATCGGTGATCCGGTGGTCGATTACCGCAATGCAAACGGCTGGGTCGATAACGGCCCTGAATTCCTTACCGTATTCAATGGACTAACGGGAAAGGCTATGGCTACCGTTGATTATGAACCTGCCCGCGGCGTTTATTCCGATTGGGGCGATACCTGGGGCAATCGCGCAGAACGGTATGTAGATGCGGTGGCTTACCTCGATGGCGTTCGCCCCAGTGTGATCATTGGCCGCGGTTATTATAACAAACTGGCGCGCGCCGCTTATGACTGGCGGAACGGCCAGTTGACGCTGCGCTGGAAATTCGACAGCAAAGATCCCAATGAGCCGGCCAACAATGCCTACAGCAGCCAGGGTAACCACCAGATGACCATTGGTGATGTAGATGGCGATGGCAAAGATGAAGTGATCAACGGTTCTTGCGCCATCGATGATGATGGTACCCGCCTGTGGAGTAACCGCAATGGTCATGGCGATGCACTGCATATGAGCGATATGGACCCCGACCGGCCCGGTCAGGAGATCTGGATGTGCCATGAAAGTCCGGGTGAATACGAAGGCATGGGTTTACGGTTAAACGACGCCGCTACCGGTCAAACGATCTTTGGTGTGCCCACCGGCGGCGATGTGGGCCGCGCACTTGCGGCAGATATTGATTCTACGCATAAAGGATATGAGGTGTGGGGTTCTTCCGGCAATGGGTTATACAATGTTAAAGGAGAACTGATCAGCACCAACAGGCCTTCCTACAACCATGCCATCTGGTGGGATGGCGATCTCGCCCGCGAGCTGCTCGATGGAAATGTGATGGATAAATGGCGGCCGGCGCCTTTGAATTCAATGGGGCGGTTGTTTACCATTTACCAGGCGGCGCCTGTAACGGGCAATAACGACACCAAAAAGAATCCCTGCCTTACCGCCGATCTGTTTGGCGACTGGCGCGAAGAAATGATCCTGCGTTATTCCGACAATACAAAACTGGTAATATTTACCACCAATATTCTTACACAACATCGCATTCATACCCTGATGCACGACCCGCAGTACCGCACCGCAGTGGCCTGGCAGAACTCGGGTTACAACCAGCCGCCGCATCCTTCGTTTTATCTGGGCTACGATATGCCAACGCCGCCCATGCCGAATATTGACATAGCGAAACAGGAACAAACCATCATATTTGATTCTATTGGCGTAAAAGCATATGGTATTGCAGATTTTGATGCCGGCGCCACCGCTTCTTCCGGCTTGCCCGTGGAATATACATCTTCCAGCACTGCGGTAGCCACCATCGTCAATGGTAAAGTGCATATTACCGGCCTGGGCACAACCGCAATTTCCGCTGCGCAGCCAGGCAATGATAAATATAAGGCCGCCGCAACAGTGGTACGGTTGCTTACGGTTAAAGACCTTACCGCGCCCACGCAGCCGCAGGCGCTTACAGCCATCAAAAGCAACGGCGGGCGGGTAAAACTGATGTGGCTTGCTTCCACCGACGATGTTGGCGTTGTTGGCTATTATATTTACCAGGACGGCGTTCAGCTCAATGCGGTTCCGGTAACCGGGAATACTTTTATTACCGATGCGCCACATGGCCGTATCGTGTATACTTATACGGTGATCGCCGCAGATGCGGCCGGTAACCTGTCGTTGGCCAGCGGCCCGGTAAGGTTTTCCAATAACAATGGCCACGGTGGCAATGGATCGCAGGAAATGCTCACGATCTTTCCCAACCCATCAAACGGGCATTTCAGGGTGCGGCTGAACAGCCAGGAAACCGGCAGTGTGACCATTACCATTAGTAATGCAGCCGGCAATACCATTCATCAGGTAACCGATCGCAAGCAGGGCACGATGTATCAAAAGGAGATCAGGATGAGATGCCCGGCAAACGGCATGTACCTGGTGCGGGTAACGGTAGGCGCGTTTACACAAACTTCGATAGTTATTATAAAATAGTCTTCAGGGGTTGACCGTTCAGGTTAACCCCTTTTTTCATTTATTCCGTTCTTATACTTTTTACCGGGTTCATCAATGCTGCCTTAATTGAATGAAAACATATTGTAAACAGGGCAATTATTACGGCGGCAAAACCTGCAATAGCGATCATCCACCAGCTTATGGAAATGCGGAAGGCGAAATCCTGCAGCCATTTCGACATTGCCCAGTATGCGATAGGAGCGGCGATAAATGGAAGAATTATAATTCGCCAACACAAGGCAAAGCGGGTTTACGCTTTGTTTCATTGATTCGAAATTGAAATCTTCCACTACGCCAATTACCGTAAACTTTTGCCAGCCGTTTTCTATTTGTTTGCCGATCGGGTCTTTTAAGCCAAGCTTTGCCGCCATTGCTTCATTGATGACCGTTGCTTCGGAGTCGGAAGCAATTTCTTTTGAAAAGTATCGCCCTTGCAGTAATATGCATGCCCATTGTATTGAGATAGGCATGATCGATGGTCCATTTCTGCGCAAACACCCCTGCTTCCTCTTTCTTTTTTCCCTGGTTGAAAAATGTATTGCCATCCCGTTTGGTACCCGAAATGGGCAGGTAATCACTTACGGAAATACTTTTTATCGTTGACGATTTCAACAGCTCGTTCTTAAAAGCCTCTCTTTTGCCGCCAAGCGTATTGGTTCCCTGTATAAGTAACACCTGGTCTTTATCGAAACCCACCTTTGTATTGAGGATATACTTTGTTTGGGTATATACTAAAATGGTGCCGATGATCAAACAAATGGAAGTAGTGAATTGAAAAATCACTAAACCATTCCTTAAAATGGAATTTCTGCCGCCAGGGCCCAGTTGTCCCTTTGCTGGTAAAGGTTTTATAAGCTGCCGGCTGCTGTAACTGTTCGAAAGCGGACGTTTTTCGTTCGCACCCGGACAGCCCCGCCTGCCCAAAAATCCAATTTATTGGAGAAGGTAGATTAAAAGCAAATTATATATTTGTCTTGTATCATATAACCGGGGCAGATTACCTCAGTAACGATTGCTTAATAATCTGTTATTCGGCCTATTTACTGCTAATGGAACTTTTTCATGATTATGCTACCGGTATGAACGTAAGCCGGTTTGTCCCATGCGTAAATCCAAATCCGGAATGTGCGCTTCCAGGTAATTTTTTCGATCACATGTACTTAATGCCATAGAAGAATAGCATCGGAATATGCTTTCCATTCCTGTCGTGTATTGCCGGGCTGCCATTGCATGCCTGTAGGTGAACGGTAATACAACAGGTAAGGAAGGCTGCCGGGAATGCTTTGCCCTGTTCCTATTTAAAAACCAATCATAAGTTCATGAGACACTCGCTTTTGATCATTTTCGTATTCCTAACAACCGCGTCGGCTTCATGGGCCCAGCAGGTTATACGGGGAAAAGTAACCGATGAAAAAGGCGCCCCTGTGCGCGGCGCCAATGTAAATGTTAAAGCTTCCACTACCGGAACTATTACCGACACCGCAGGCAGGTTTCAGTTAAGAATTCCTTCTGAAGCCAAAGTGCTTGTTGTTTCTGCACTTGGCTATGCCGTTAAAGACGTTCAGGTGAACGATGAAACTGAATTTAATATTTCGCTCACCATGGAGGCTGAGAACATGCATGAGATCGTAGTGGTAGCCTATGGCACTGCACGTAAGCAATCGTTAACAGGCTCGGTTGCTACCGTTTCTGCCACCTCGCTCGAAAAGCGACCATTGACCAATGCCATTGCTGCTTTGGAAGGCGCTGCAGCGGGGGTTCAGGTAAATAATACAGTAGGGCAGCCGGGCGCTTCACCAATCGTGCGCATCCGCGGCTTCGCTTCGGTAAATTATAGCAACGACCCGCTGTATGTTATCGATGGCGTTCCATTCGGCGGTAATGTCGCCGACATTAATCCGGCCGACATTGAAACCATTTCAGTGCTGAAGGATGCTGCTTCTTCGGCATTATACGGTAGCCGCGCTTCCAATGGTGTTATCATCATGACCACAAAAAAAGGCAGTAAAAGCAATGCCAGTTTAACCTTTACCATTAATCAGGGTGTGTACGACAAAGGGATCAATGAGTATGAAAAAATGAACGCTAATGAGTTTATGGAAACCATGTGGAAGGGTTACCGGAACTATCTCAGAAGTTCGAACCCCACTTCGTACCCCACCGACGATGTAGCCGGCGCAAAGGCTACCCAATCGTTGATCAGCGATTATTTAAAATCCAATATCTATGATAAGCCCGACAATGCGTTATTCGATGCAAATGGAAAACTGGTGCCGGATGCGCAGATGTTACCGGGATATGCCGAAGATCTTGACTGGTACAGGGACTATGAACGCCTGGGTCAACGTTCAGATTATAATTTAAGCGGAAGGACCGGTTCCGATAAAAGCACCCTGTATTTTTCGGTGGGCTATCTTAATGAAAAAGGTTATATAGCTTATTCTGATTTCAAACGTTTTTCGGGCCGGATAAACGCCGAAATGCAGGCCGCCAAATGGATGAAGTACGGTGTCAATATCGGCGCCACCCATCAGATCTCCAACAACACGCCTGCTTCAACCAGCAGTTCTACCTCATTTGTAAATCCAATTTATTTCTCAAGGAATATTGCACCCATTTATCCCGTTCACCTCCATGCGGCCGGCACCGGTGAATATATACCCGATGCCCTGGGAAATAAACAGTACGATGATGGCAGTACCTCAAGAGGCCAGTTCCTGGGCCGCCATGCCATTTGGGAAAATGAGTTGAATAAAGACCAGTATTTCAGAAATACCATCATGGGGCAGGTGTATGTGAATGTTAATTTTTTAAGGGATTTTACATTGGGGATTACAGGCGATATGAATACGCGAACCGATGACGAGCAGGTTTATAGTAATGCCATCATCGGCGACGGCGCCGGCAATCATGGCCGTGCATCGCGTAACAATTACCGGTACCGCAACTATACATTGCGGGAATCGCTTACCTGGAATAAAAAGCTGGATGCACATTCCCTGGAAGTGATGCTTGGCCATGAGAATTTCAACTATGACTATAACTACCTGTATGCCTATAAAACAAATGAGTCATTTGCCAATGGGATACAACTCGAAAATTTCACTACCATTACCAGCCTTACCGATTATAAAGATGTATACCGCACAGAGGCTTATTTCAGCCGGGTACGGTATAATTATGCCGATAAATACTTTATGGAAGGATCATACAGGAAAGATGCCTCGTCGAAGTTCTTTGGCAAATGGGGGAATTTCTTTTCTGTGGGTGGCAGCTGGATAATATCCCGTGAACCCTTTTTTGAATTTATTTCCGATAAGGTCAATTTCCTGAAACTGCGCACTTCCTATGGGGAAGTGGGAAGCGACGCCGGTATAGGCTACTATGCGTGGATGCCGTTGTATGATATGAATCAGAACGGCAATGCATCGGCGCTGTATAAGAAACAGAATGCGAACAAAGACCTGATATGGGAAACTTCCGCCTCTGCAGGCGCCGCCATTGAAGGCCGTATTTTCGGCCGCGCTAATTTCATGGTGGAATATTTCGACAAACAATCGCATAACCTCATCTTCGATGTGAACCTGCCTTTATCGGCCGGCGCCACCTCTTCTTCAAGCGCCGTTTCTGTAGTTACCAAGAACATCGGCTCCGTATCGAACAGGGGATGGGAACTTACATTCGATGTTGACCTGGTAAGGTCGAATGACTTTCGTATTAACCTCGGCGCCAATGCCACTATCATGAAGAACCGCGTGATGAAGCTGCCCGATGAAAACAAAGAGAATGGGATCATCAGTGGCAATAAGAAGATCATGGTGGGACATGGTGTTTATGACTTCTGGCTGCCTCAATTCGTTGGCGTTGATCAAATGACCGGTAATGCACTGTATTTGCCAGATACAGTTACTTATTCTGCCGCGAACCCGATTCCGGCGCAATACCTGGTAACTGTAAACGGACAAACCTATACCACCTATACTACCTATGCAAAAAGAGACTGGAGCGGCAGCGCCATTCCCGATGTATTCGGAAGTGTAGCTTCTACATTCAGTTATAAAAACATAACCCTTGCCGGCTTGTTTACTTATGCGGTAGGCGGAAAAACCTACGATAACTCTTATGTTGACCTGGTAAGTATGAGTGGCAATCCATCGGCTTTACATAAAAACCTGTTGAATGCCTGGGACGGTGTGCCCAAAGACATGACTGAAACATCGCCCGACCGTATAGCGGCGAAAGGTGTTCCTGTCGTTGACTTTTTCAGAAGCGATAAGAACAACGCCGCTTCAACCCGGTTCCTGCAGAACAGCTCTTACCTGGTTGTAAAAAATGTAAACCTCAGCTACAAGTTTTCGAAAGAACAGTTAAGCGCAGTAAACCTGCGGTCGCTTTCGATAGGTATAAGCGCTGAAAACCTGTATACCCGTACGAAGCTAAGAGGAATGAATCCACAGCAGTCTTTCACCGGAACAAGCGACAATACGTTTGTAACACCCAGGATCTTATCGTTTATGTTAAATGTTGGATTGTAAAAACCTTTACTATGAAAAGATTATATAAAATAATATTGATCGTTACGGCTGCTTCATCTGTCGTAAGCTGTAAAAAAACTTACCTCGATACTGCGCCTACCGATGCCATTTCAATCGGTAAAGTTTTTCAAAACGCCGATAATGTAGGCATGGCGGTGAACGGCCTTGCCAAAATGATGACGCAGCAATACCTCGGTTCCCAGGGGTTTAACGGGGAAGGTACTATCAAAATGTATTATGGGAACTACCCCGGTAATCATTTTTCGGTGAACCTGTCGGGGTGGGCGCCCATTATCAACGCCACCTACAATGAAAACACCACAAGCATTTATTGCTATTTTCCATGGTATTACTATTATAAAATAATAGGGAATGCCAATACGATCATCCTGCATGCCGATGAGGCAACCGGCGCGCCGGCAAAAAAGGATTTCCTGAAAGCGCAGGCATTGACCTACAGGGCGTACAGCTTTTTTATGCTGTCGCAGTTGTATGGTAACCGCTGGGGCGATACCAACGGAGGCGCTACGCCAGGCATGGTATTAAGAACCGATGAATCGTCGGGCGATCTGCCACGGGCCACTATGGAGGAGACCTATAAGCAAATATATTCCGACCTCGACCAGGCAATTTCCCTGTATAAAAGTTCGGGTTTGAAAAGAACAAAGAATTATGAAATGGATCTGAATGTTGCTTACGCCATTTACGCCAGGGCTGCATTGACGCGGCAGGATTATGCCAATGCCGAAGCCTATGCCGTAAAGGCAAGGGACGGGTATCCGCTCATGAGCAACACCGAGTACAATGCCGGGTTTTGTACGCCTAATAAGGAATGGATCTGGAGCAGTTTTGGCGCTTCGGACGAAACCTTATACTTCTATTCTTATTTTTCATATATCGCTTATAACTCCAGCGCCAGCGCAGTGAGAACGTCGCCGAAGATGATCAGCCGGGAACTGTATAATAAAATACCTTCTACCGACATGCGCAGAAGTTTGTTCCTCGACCCCACCGGGTTTACTTACACAACATCAACCGGTAATGCGTCTTCTTCCACACTGTTGTACAAACATGCATTCGCCACGCGTCCGTCGCTGAACAGTGCCGCGACCGTATATGCCTACATGCAGTTTAAGATCGCAGCCAATGATCTGCCGGGTGTGGGCAATCTCAATCATTTCAGGTCGGCCGAAATGTACCTCATAGAGGCCGAGGCAAAATACCGCCAGGGCAAACCGGATGTTGAAGTACAGAATTTGCTGGTTGAACTGAATAATACATCGGGCCGCAATACAGGTTATACCTGTACCAAAACAGGTGTTGACCTGCTCGATGAGATCAAATTATACCGCGGTATTGAACTATGGGGTGAGGGATTCGACTGGTTCGATATGAAAAGATGGAACGAACCCGTCATCAGGAAAGCTTATGCCGGCGGAGGTAATTTCATAGCAAGCCTGGCGGTAACTATTACGCCGGATGCTAACAACAAATGGACCTGGAAATTACCCTTAAGAGAAACTGATTTCAATACGCTGGCAGAATAATATTAAGCCCATGATCAGCATGAAGTTTGTTTTTTGTACGTAGCAGTGTTTGGTTTTTTAAGAGTCATGCAACCTGAAAAAGTGGCCCCCGCCGTCCTGCGGGGCCCTTTTTATTGCTTATGTTTTAACGATACCATTACGATCACCTGTTTTGTTCCTTAACTACTCCCTCAGCCGGCTTCCGCTCGGTGGATCTATTCCGTTTACGGTACTCTTTTGGCGACATGCCCATCAGGCGCGAGAACATGCGAGAGAAATAATACTGATCGGAAAAGCCCAGCTCGTCGGCGATCTCTTTTATGGGTTTCGATTTAAAGGCCAGCGTTTGGCAGGCCTGCTGCACTTTTAAATGATTGA
>CBIHPC010000013.1:0-63253 GCA_966211305.1 uncultured Niastella sp. | reverse complement strand
TGTATATCTGGCAAAAAAGGAATGCGCTCAATGAAACCGCTTCGGTAGAACATTACCTGATGAAAGGTTTGCGCCGCCGGCTCGAACGTTCGCTTTCGAAAACCGGTTCAACCGAAGGTATTGGCTTTTTAGAGGTTACCGATACCGGCGCCGCCCCCGATGACAGGATCATTCAACAGGAACAGAAAACCGCGCTCGCCGATAAAATAAAACAATGTATTCTCCAACTCTCTAACCGGCAGCAGGAGATCATTTACCTGCGCTTTTATCTGAATGTCAATCCCGCCGATATTGCCGACATTATGCAACTCAACCGCCAGTCGGTTTACAACCTGCTGCACGACGCCCTTAATAAACTGCGCCAAAGCACCGGGGCTTATTTCAAACCTGCCATTACTTTCTCTATTATCTTATTGTTGATCTTAAGCCAGTTATAGAAGAAATCACAAATTCCAAATCACAGGGTCCAAAGAAGAAATACAAGATCCAAAATTCCAAAAAGTGCTGATTTGGAGTTTGAGATTTATTTGGTCTTGGATTTTGGTTGTTGGCTTTTATTCTTTGGATCCTGGTTCCTGAGATTTTTAAAAATAGTTTCAAAAAACACAGTAGATAATTACCTCTACTGTGTATAGAATTATTAAAACCCCGTTTTAGAGTTTGGGTTTTGGATTTTTTTAAAAACACCACATGAAAGATCAGGAATTCAATAGTATAGACGATTTACTTGCCAGCGAGTTGTTCAGGAAATGGATCATAGATAAAGATGAAGCGGCTGCCAACTTCTTTAGCCAGTGGATCGATAAGAACCCGGCCCGCCTCGAATGGGTGGCCGCGGCCAAAGCCATTATAGAAACCTTAACCCAAAACAGTAACAGGTTAAGCGACCGGGAAGTAAATGAAGAAGCGGAGCTGATCAGGCAAAAGATCTTATCCCTTCACCCGGAATTGTATGAAGAAGAAGCCGGATACCTGGAGCCCTGGAACGACGGTAAGGAGAAGGGATCGAAAGGCATCCTCTTTTTATTTCGTACCCGGTATGTGGCCGGCCTGGCGGCCTGTCTGCTCCTGATCGCAGGCTTTTACTGGTATTTTTCGAACAGGTCGTTGCCTTCTTCGAACAACAATGCCTACAAAGCTTTTATGCAGGAAACCGAGCACAAAAGCTTCGAGTACAATAATAATTCCGATGGCGAACAACATATTGTGCTGTCAGACGGAAGTGAAGTGGTCCTCGAAAAGAACAGCCGCCTTACCTATGCCGCAAATTTTTCATCGGGCAAAAGGGAAGTGTATCTTGAAGGCAATGCATTTTTCAATATTGCCCGTAATCCTGAACGGCCTTTTATAGTATATACCCACACGATAGTTACCAAAGTATTGGGCACCAGCTTTTATGTAAAGGCTAATACCAGCGCGGAAACTGCCAGCGTGGTGGTGAAAACAGGAAAAGTATCGGTCTTCAAACGCGAGAATTTTACCAGTACCGATGCCGGTTCCGCTACGTTGAAAGGAATGTTGGTAACACCCAACCAGCAGGTGATCTACGATATTTCAAATGAGCAAATGAATAAATCTCTGGTTGAAAAACCGGCCTTATCAACCAAGGCGCCCCCCGGTTTCGAATTTGACGATACGCCGGCCACTGAGGTGTTCAGGACCCTGCAGGCTGCCTATGGCGTTCCGGTTATGCACGATGATGAAGTGCTGGCGACCTGCACCATTTCGGCATCGCTGGGCAATGAAGATTTCTATGAAAAACTGCGCATCATTTGTAAGATCATCAATGCAACGTATGAAGTGATAGATGGAACGGTTGTGATCAATACGAAAGGATGCAAGAATTAATGTGATAATGTGATTATGAAATACAGAATGCAGGAATAAGAGAAGATACAATTATAAAATATTAGTGTGATCCATATCCTGTTTAACTGGCTTTCTGCTTTCTGTCTCAACTCCAATACCAGGAACTCTGAACTCTAAACTTATTCAGTAACCAAAACCAGCAGCTATGTAACCTCCAATTATTTCTTTCCTGATCTTTCTGAACTCCCCCTTCAGGGGGCTGGGGGGCAAAAAGGAAGCCTGTAATGTTGGCCCATTACAAGCCTCCGGTTCTAACCTGTATCTGCTATTTGCACAGTGGGATACAGGCCGTTGATTTCAATTACTATTAAAACCAAGGATTGCAATTTATGAAAAATAATTTTTCATTAGCGACTGCCATTATGAAACTATCTGCCATCCCGGTCCTGTTGTTGCTGACCTCGTTTTGTAGCCTTGCCAAAGTTACCACGGCGCAGGATGTTCTGGCCAAAAATGTAACCATTTCGGTAACCGATAAAGAATTGAAAGCGGTACTGAAAGATGTAAGCAAAATGACCGGCGCCAAATTCCTCTATAGCCGGGAAATTATTCAAAGCGAGCGGCGCGTTACCATTAGTGTAAAGGACAAGCCGCTGGCCGATTTCCTGAACCAGGTGCTTACCCCGTTGCACATTAGTTTTGAGCTGGACAAGAACGGGTATATCTTTTTAAATAATATCGCAGCCTCCGGTAATAAGGTTGCCGGCGAAAACGCATTGGCTGAGCATGCCGGCTATGAAGCGATACAGGCAGAACCGCCGGGAAAGATCTCCGGTAAAGTGGTAGCTGAAGACGGCAGCCCGATCTTCAGCGCCAACATCCAGATAAAAGGCACTACCCGCGGCACTTCTACCAACAAGGAAGGAGTATTCGAACTGAATATAAACGACGACGACAGGGTATTGATCGTTTCGGCGGTCAATTACGAAAAGCAGGAAATTGCCATTGGTAAGGAAACAAAATTCCTGTTCATTCTGAAACCGCAGATAGCCAACCTCGACGATGTGGTGGTGATCGGTTATGGCACCCAGAAACGTAAAGATGTAAACAGTTCAATCGTTTCCATAAAAGCAGATGATATAAAGAACCTGCCGCAAACCGGTATCGATCAAATGCTGCAGGGTAAAGCTTCGGGCGTTACCGTAACGCAAAACTCCGGCGCACCCGGGGGCGGCGTTTCGGTGAAGATCCGTGGCATCTCCACCTTCGGCGGCAATGAGCCCTTATACGTAATTGACGGTATGCCAATAGAAGGCAACAACAACAAAGACGCCATTTCTTTTGTGGGCGACGGTGAAGCCAATATGAGCGCCCTGGCTTATTTAAATCCCAGCGATATCTTATCGGTAGATATTCTGAAAGATGCGTCCGCCACTTCCATTTACGGTAACCGTGCGGCCAATGGTGTTATCATCATCACTACTAAAAAAGGAAAAGCCGGTGATGGCCGTATCACATTCGATGCATATTATGGTCTTTCTGCCATTTCAAAATATTTAGACCTGCTCGATCTGAAAGGCTATGCTGCCTATAAGAACAGTATTGCCGATTTCACCGGAACCGAACGGTCGCCCCAATACAACGATATCGATCTGCTGGGCAATGGAACAGACTGGCAACGGGAGATCTTCAATTCAGCTACTGTTCAAAACTATCAGTTGTCCTTATCAGGCGGTAAAATGGGCACCACCTATTATATTTCGGGTAACTATTACAACCAGGAAGGTACCATCATCGGTTCGGGGTTAAAACGCAAAACTGTACGCGTAAACCTCGATAACCAGATAAAACCCTGGTTCAAACTGGGGGTGAATGCCACCTACGGCAGTACTTCGCAAACCATTACACTTACCAACAATTCAAACAACAACTATGGTAATGTAATAGCCATGGCCATTCAGCAGTCGCCCGATGTGCCTGTACGCAATATCGACGGCAGTTTTGGCGGCCCCAGTGATATTACCGGCCTCGGCGCCATGAGCGGCGGTAACCCCGTAGCGCAGGCTACTACCTGGCATACGCTGCTCACCAAAAACAAACTGCAAAGCAACATTTACGCGCAAACGACCTTTTTAAAGAACTTCACTTTCCGTTCCGATTTCGGCAGCGACCTGAACTGGAACAACAGTGACGCCTTCATGCCCACCTTTGCCTGGGGTCGTTCTATCAACAGTTTGAACACGTATAAAGTGCAAACCAATAAGTCGGTGTTCTGGAACTGGCGTAACGTGCTTACCTGGCAAAAGAAGATCAATATGCACGATATAACGGTAATGGCCGGCCAGGAATCGCAAAAGAACGATGTAAATGTCATCACCTCGTCCCGCTCAAAATTCGCTTCCAACGATTTGTATTCACTGAGCCTTGGCGATCCTGCTACTGCCGCTTCAACGCAGCGGGTTGAACAAAGTACGCAGGAATCATATTTCAGCCGTATCATATATTCATACGATAACCGGTATTCATTTACCGCCAATGTGCGCAGGGACCGTACCTCAAAATTTGCTCCCGGCAAACAGGTAGGTGTATTTCCCGGACTGGCGGTGTCATGGACGCCTTCCAATGAAGCATTCTTCCGGAACGTTTCTTTGGTGAACCATTTGAAATTAAGGGGCGGTTTTGGTGAAGTAGGCAATCAGAATGTACCCATCTACACCTATGGTTCTGCACTGAACCCGATCTTCGTTAATCCAACAGCCATGGGAGTAGGGCTGGGACAATACATCAGCAATTTCGGCAATCCCGATGTTACCTGGGAGCACCAGGTATCGGGCAACCTTGGCATCGATATCGGCATTGCCCGCCAATGGGATATTACCATCGATTTGTACAATAAGATCTCCAACAAGTTCCTGTTCCCCGCCACCTATCCGGCTATTACGGGAACGGGTATACCCAATAGTGGAACGCTGGGAATGGCGGCTCCCTATGTAAACTATGGTGAACTGCAGAACAGGGGGTACGATATTTCCATCGCCTACCACACCGGTAAAAAATCGACAATCAACTGGAAGAGCACGCTAATCTTCTCACATTACCGCAATACGGTAAAAGCGCTGAACGATCAGTTGAGCCATATTACACAAACACTTTCTGTAAATGGCAACCCGCCCGTTACCAAAACGATGGTAGGGCAGGCAATTGGTTTGTTTTACGGCTATGATATGGCTGGCTTATTTAGAACGGTAGATCAGTTGTATGCGTCGGCCATCAGGGCTGGCAATGAAAGAAATCCCAGGAACGGTACTTACCTTGGTGATATACAGTTCAGGGATCACGATAAAAGCGGCGTTATCGATGGGGAAGACCGGGTTTTCATCGGCAACCCCAACCCGAAATTCACGTTTGGTTTTACCAATAATCTGAACTATAAAGACTTCGATCTTTCCGTTTTCCTCGCTGGCTCATATGGCAACGATATCTTCAACTATACCCGGGTATGGGGTGAGGCCATGACCGCAACGGCAGGTAATCAACTGGCCAGAGTAAAAGACCGCTGGACGTTTGAGAACACAAATACGAACATTCCCCGTTATGCAAACGGCGACCCCAATGACAATTCCGGTATTTCAAACCGCTTTATTGAAGATGGTTCTTACCTGCGCATTCAGAATATAACCCTGGGTTACAATTTTACCGGCCTGCTGCAAAGAAGACTGAAAGCTGTGTCGAGGTTGCGCGCTTACATTACCGTGCAAAACCTGTATACGTTCACGAATTATTCAGGCTATGACCCTGAGGTGGGCCCGGTGAACGGGAACGTATTCCTGAGCGGTATCGATCTGGGCCGTTACCCGGTTCCGCGAACATTTACCGGCGGTATCAACCTTGAATTCTAAATCCTTTCCAGCCTTACAAAAAATAATAACGATGAAGCCAAATATCAAAAATATAACCTTTGTATTGGGAATGGGCCTGGCTATATCGGCAATGGCGTCATGCAAAAAGTCATTTTTTAACGGAACTCCCATTGGACAATACACGGTAGACAATTATTTTAAATCTGACGGGGAAGTGCAGGCGGCCACAGCTGCGCTGTATGGCGCGCCCTGGTTCAACTACAACTGTACCTACAGTATGAGCATTGGCGATGTGTACTCAGGCAACTCCACCGGCGATGCCAATGCCGCCATGATCCAGTTTCAGAACATGAACGTAACCCAGTCGAACGAATATTTGTATAAAGGCTGGGCTTCGTTGTATACGGTGATAGGGCAGGCGAATGCGATCATGCAGAACCTGAACAACAATCCCAATGCAGCCGGGTTAACCGCGGCCACAAAGAATACGGCTATAGGCGAATGTTATTTTATGCGGGCCGCCGCGTACTTTCAGTTGGTAAGAAATTACGGCGCGGTGCCGCTCATCGATGAAACCGTACAATTTGCTTCCAATTACCAGTTGCCCCGCCATATTGTGCCGGATGTTTATAAGTTCATCATCCACGATTGTAAACAGGCCGAAACGAAACTGCCAGCCAGAAGCGCGGCGCCGGGCCGGGTATCGGCAGGCGCAGCCAAAGCGTTGCTGGCAAAAGTATATCTCACCATCGATGATTTTACAAATGCCAAAGCGAAGGCCTGGGAGGTGATCAGCAATGAAAGCACCTATGGTTATGGGTTAATGGACAATTTCGCCGAGCTCTTCTATACACGGAATAATAACAACAAAGAATCTGTGTGGGCGCTGCAATGGGTTGCCAGCAATGCAGATGGCGCCTATGGTACCGGTAATGTAACCCAGGCGTATTGCGCGGCTTACGGACAGGAGTTGACCGGCGGCACCGACGGCTGGGGCAGCTTTAAACCCAGTATCGATCTCCAGCGCGATTCCATCGCCGGCGATCTGCGAAGAAAACCCACCTATATGCGCGCCAATGATTTTTACCCCGAATTACTGCAGGCAAAAGGCGGGTATACCTATCCATCCTGTAAATCGCGCACCGGCGCCAATGTAAAAAAATATGTAGTAGGTAACTATGAAGACAATGCGGCTACTGGTGGGGTTTATTCCATGTCTACCGGCATCAATACCTATATGATCCGCTACAGCGATGTATTGCTCACGTATGTGGAAGCGGAGATCGGCAATAACGGCGCTACGGCTGATCCGGAAGCTATTGCGCAATTCCTGCGGGTACGTACGCGGGCCGGCCTCGGCAGTATGCCCGTGAGCAGCATAACCACCGACGACCTGCTGCGTGAAAGAAGGCTGGAGTTCGCTTTCGAAGGCCAGTACTGGTACGATATCCTGCGTCTGCCGCAGGACAAAGCGATGCTGAAACTGAGCAATTCCGAAAGAGGATTGTTTGAAAGCTGGTGCGGCAGCGGTACCGTTGTGTCGAACAAGATCAATGTAACGGCCAATATGTTGCTGTTCCCGATACCGCAGTCGGAAATGGACATCGATCCCAAACTGGCAGAAGCCCCGGTACCTTATTATTAATCAGAAAACATTGGCCAATATGAAGAAACAAATTTTAGGTTGTACAGTGCTTTGCATACTGGCAGCCACACTCTATACAGGTTGTAAAAAGGAAACCAATGATACGCCCGCTGATTTGTCGGTCAGTCCGGCCGCGGCCTTACCCGAAACATTCATCACTATTAAGGGAACCGATATCCAGGATATTGTGTCGATAAAATTCGATACCACTACCGCCTCGTTCAGCCCGGTGTTCAATACCGCGGACGTTATATTCACCAATGTACCGACAAACCCGAAATTTGGCCGCCAGGTGATCTCCATTACCAACCGTGCGGGTAAAACAGCCACGGTTGATTTTGAGGTGTTGCAGCCGGCACCGCTGATCAACAGCTTTCTTCCCAGCAATGCACCGGAAGGCGATACCGTTACCCTCACCGGCAGCATGTTCACAAATATCAGCGGCGTTTATATCGGCAATGTAAAAGCCATTATAACCGATTCATCGAGCCGTACGCAGTTGAAAATTAAGATCCCCGTGGGAGCGGCTTCAGGATTGCTTTCTATTGTAACACAGGGCGGCACCGCATACAGTTCTTCGTTACTTACCGTTGGCGAAAGAGCTATACTGATAGCCGATTTTGATGGCGCCGGCGTTCGTCCCAATGGCAGTAGCTGGTACTCCTACGGCGATATGAATACGAAAACAGTGGCCGGATCAAACCCCAATCCAAAGAATGGCAACTTTTATAAAGCCAGTCCCAATGCCACCAGCAGTGCAGGGTATGCGGGAATTTCTACCTATGCATTGGGCAGTGGGGCCGAAACATTTAGCGGTTTAACTTCCACCACAGCGGCAACCCAATTGAAGTTCGATGTCAATAATAATGGTAAAACGGGCACGATATTGCAGGTGATCGTTCAGGAAACCACTACAGATAATAATGCGAACAATTATGCCAAAACCGTTGCCATAAGCGGAACTGACTGGAACACCATTTCCATCCCGCTCACTGAAATGTTCAACAACTATGGCGGCGGCACCCTCAACCCAACGCCGGCTAATATTACCAAAGTGAAATTCCATTTCACCGGTTATAACGGCGTGGCCATGGAAGCCAATATCGATAACGTGCGGTTTGCTTATTAACAACAAAACGTATTACAATGAAACGTCCATGGCAAAAACAAAATAAATATTTACAGATGAAATTGCTGAATATATTGATGCCCGGTGTACTGGCAGCGCTCTGTATAACGGGCTGTAAGAAAGATAATTTTGAACCGGATACCATCGATGCCGACCTTACCCTTACGTTAAAAGCGGCAGCACCTTTCGAGGTTGGGGTAGGAGTAGATTATGAAGATTTCATAGCCGGCGGTGATTATGCAGGTATTATTAAAACTGAGTTTGACAATATTACGGCCGGTTATGTAATGAAACACGGCGCAATAGTACAGAACAATGGCAGCTATAACTTTGCCAAAGCCGATGAACTGGTAAGCACAGCAACGGCGGCGGGCATGGGCGTATACGGCCACACCCTGTGCTGGTTCCAGAACAACAACGGGAACTATTTGCGCGCCTTACTGGCATTGGGTGGCAGCACCCCGCCGGCAAATCCCAGCCTTGTTATGAACGGTACATTCGAAACGGCAGGCAGCGGATCGACCTTTGCCAACTGGAGCGCATGGAATGGCGGGGCCAATGTAAGCGCAGGCACCGGCGCCGGTGAAATGTATGAAGGTACCCAATCGCTTAAGGCAGCGCCAACGGTGGCCGGCAACCCCTGGGATATACAGGTTGTAAGCGATGCTATTACCATGACGTCAGGCACATCGTACAAAGTGCGTTTCTATGCCAAAGCCGCTGCCGCAGGTGGTAAGTTCAGGTTATCGAACAATGGCGGTTCGGCACAATATTCAGGCGATTATGCACCCACCACTACCTGGGCCGCTTATGAATGGACCTTCGCTTCGAACAGCAGCAGCAAACGCATCGTGTTCGATCTCGGTTCTACGCCCAATACCTATTACATCGACAGCGTAAGCGTAATACTCACCAATCCGCCCGCCAATGCTGCTTCCTTTGCCGAACAGCAAATGCGAATAGATACATCTTTGAAGAATTTTATCACCACCACGGTTAACCGGTATAAAGACAAGGTGCGGGCCTGGGATGTGATCAATGAGCCGTTTGACGATAACGGCGTTGTACGTACCGGTACCAGCAGCAGCGATGCTTTTTACTGGGGCGATTACCTGGGCGACAGGAACGCATCGAAGTCAATGGTTACAAATGGCGACAGCATGATCGCAAAAGCCTTCCGCTATGCCCACGCTGCCGACCCTACAGCCAAATTATTCCTGAACGATTATGCGCATGAAACCAATACGCGTAAGATGGACAGCCTGATAGCCGTTGTGACCAGGTTACGGGCCAACGGTGTGCCCATCGATGGGGTTGGCCTGCAGATGCATATGTCGTACCTCGTGTCGACCCCTGCAATCGATTATTGCCTCATGAAAATGGCCCGCCTCGGTATCCTGGTTAAAATAACGGAGCTCGATATCAGCGTAAATCTCGGCGATCAGAACAACCCCGAGACGGCCAACTTTGTATTATCGCCCACCATGCTGCCGCAACAGGCGGCCAAATACCAACATGTGGTGGAGGCGTATTTTCACAACGTGCCCGAAGCGCAGCGTTACGGTATAACGGTATGGGGTGTGGGCGATAAAGATTCGTGGTTGCGCAACCGCTTACCGTATCATACAAAAGATTACCCGCTGTTGTGGGATGAAAACTATAACAAAAAACAGGCGTATACCGGGTTTCTTACCGGTCTCCAGTTGAAATAATAAACGGGATGGTTCAACCTGTGAGGGCAGAGCGCTTAGCGGTGCTTTGTTCTGACAGGTTTTTTATTTGTAGTGAGGGTTGGTAGATTGCAGGGGCATTTTTCTGAATTGTAGCTGCGAGAATATAGTTTTATGAAGGAGGAGGTAAGAGTTAGGAAGCAGGAAATACAGTTAGGGATAATTTCTTAAATTACAGTTTATTAAGGAATGCAGAGTCCTTCACTTCCCAAACATAATATCACGATTAACCAATGAAACGAATATTATTCTTTTTAAGCACCCTGCTCATCACCCAAACCATCCAGGCCCAAACAGCGAAAATAGACAATCCCATCCTGGCGGGCTTTTATCCCGACCCCTCCATTTGCCGCGCCGGCAACGATTATTACCTGGTGAATTCCACCTTTGCTTATTATCCGGGGTTACCCGTATTTAAAAGCAATGACATGGTAAACTGGGTGCAGCTGGGCTTCGCCATGGACAGGCCTGAGCAGCTCGATCTGGATGAAGCAGGGGTGTCGCGCGGATTATTCGCGCCTTCCATTCGTTTCTATAAGGGTACATTTTACATCACCTGTACTAACATCGATAAAGGCGGCAACTTCATCATTACCACCAAAAATCCAAAAAACGGCTGGAGCGACCCCGTGTATTTACCGGCAGTAAAGGGGATAGACCCATCCATGTTCTTCGACGATAATGGAAAAGCATACATCATCTACAACAGCGTGGCGCCCGATGATAAACCGCAGTACGATGGCCACCGCACCATCAGGATGTATGAGATGGACCTCGCCACCCTGCAAACAAAGGGAGAAGAAAAACTGCTGATCGACGGCGGTACCGATATAACACAGAAGCCTGTATGGATAGAAGGGCCGCATATATTCAAATACAACAGTTATTATTATCTGTTATGTGCCGAAGGCGGCACCGCGTTCAATCATTCCGCTGTTATTTTCAGAAGTAAAAAAGTGGAAGGGCCTTATGAATCATATAAGGGCAATCCCATACTTACCCAACGCACCCTGGATGCGAACCGGCGGCATCCCGTTACATCAACCGGCCATGCCGATTTTGTGAATGCCAGCGATGGCAACTGGTATGCAGTATTCCTGGGCTGCCGTCCCTATTCCGGCGATCACTACAATACCGGCCGCGAAACCTTTATGGCAAAAGTTGAATGGAAAGATGGCTGGCCCGTTATTCTGAAACCCAATGAACCGGTGCCGAAAAAACTGAGCATCTCCGGCGTAAGCGCCAAAAGCCCGTTGCCTTTTAACAGCGATTATCATTTCAAAGACGATTTCAAAAATACCAACCTCAACAACCGGTACCAGTTCCTGCGCACCGTTCGCGAGCCCTGGTACCATATCAACAGCGTAAAAGGTTTGCTCACTATAAAACTAAAACCTGCCACGGTGCAGGAAAAGGCCAATCCCGCATTTATCGGTTTCAGGCAGTCGCACCTGAAAGGATACGCCGCCACCGCCTTGTCGTTTACCCCGGTCAGTGAACAGGAAAAAGCAGGGTTAATAGTATTTCAGAACGAAAAACATTATTACTATCTCTGCCAGTCGGTTAGCAAGGGACAGCCGGTATTACAACTCTACAAAGGCCCGGGTAAAACCTCTGGCGAACCGCAGTTACTGGAAGTGTTTAAAATTCAAACCGGTAATCAGCCTTTGCAATTGAGAATTCAAACCAACGGCAATGCCTATTCTTTTTATTATGCAGAAAAAGGTGGTGCCAACTGGCGCCTGATGAAGGAAGGAGTTGACGCCAGTTTCCTGAGCACCCAAACCGCCGGTGGTTTTACTGGTTGCATGTATGCGATGTATGCCACATCAAATGGAGCGCCCACTACAAACAGCGCCGTATTCAGCTCATTTGAAAGCAAAGGAAATGACGACTAACAACTCATGGTAACTATTATGCTTATCTTGAGATCGTTACAATTGGCCGTTTTCGCTTAATTGTTCATACGCATACGTTAATAAATATCTAATTCTGTTTTAAGGTAGACATACCTGTTGTAATGCATTTGCTATACGCCTATTTTTGGTACAGCCCAATTACAACCCATGATACACCCGGTATGGCCTGCCACCAAAACAGTACTGCTACTGGCAGCCTGTTATCTATTTTCCATTCCCGTATTTGCACAGAAGAACTCTCTCAAAGGAACAATTGTAGACACATCAGAAAAAAAAGACCTCCATTTCTCCATTATAGCATTGATCAATCGCAGCGATTCCACGCTGTACCAATCGGTACGGGCTGATGCAGCGGGAAAATTTGAATTTACCAAAATTCCCCCGGGCCGGTATACGCTGATGGTATCATACCCCCGTATGGCCGATCATCTGCAGGAACTGGTCATTACCGATACATCGAAGATCGATCTTAAGTATATAAACATGATCAGCAAGGCCCAGCTGCTGGAAGAAGTGGTGGTGCGTGCCGGTGTGCCCATCCGGATGCGCGGCGACACACTGGAATATACGGCCGACAGTTTTGCTGTAAAACCAGGTTCCAATGTAGAAGAATTATTGAAACGTCTGCCGGGTGTACAGGTAGAGAAGGATGGAAAGATCATAGCCCAGGGTGAAGAAGTAAAAAAGATCCTGGTTGATGGCGATGAGTTCTTTTCAGACGATCCCAAACTGGCCTCCCGTTATCTGCAGGCCGGCGCGGTTGAAAAAGTACAGGTGTTTGACGACAAAAGCGAAAAGGCAAAGTTTACCGGTATCGATGATGGCGCCCGTACCAAAACGATCAACCTGAAGCTGAAGAAAGATAAAAAGAACGGGTATTTCGGCAAGGTGTCGGCCGGAAGCAATGGCGACGATTTCTTTCATCACGAAGCTATGGGCGCCCTGTTCAACGGAACGCAAAAGATCTCGGCATTCGGTCTTTCATCCAAAACCGGTAAAGAAGGCCTGTCGTACCAGGAGCTGGGCAAATACACAACGCAGGAATATGAGATCATCGCCGATGGCGTAGGCGGGGTTATATACCACATGAACGGTGATTATGAAAATGAAAACTATTACGGCAACGGCCTGCCATCGATCCAGACGGGCGGGGCGCATTTTGCCGATAAATGGAACCATGATAAGCTCAAACTGACCAGCAATTACCGCATTAAAAAAATAGAAGCCAGCGGCTGGTCGAACAGCAATAATTTGAACGTGCTGGCCAATGGTACTTCCTTTAATAATAAAAGCGAGACCCAGGAAAGAACGTACAGTTTTATGCAAAAAGGCAATGGAAGTTTCACGTTTGCGCTCGATTCTTTTTCGGTAATGAAAATATCGGTCAATGGGAACATGGGCAACTCAACAGAGCGGCGAAGTAATGTTTCAGGTTCGGTCAATGAAAAAGGGATCCGGGTAAATACCAGTAACCAGCTCACGACGAACGATTTCAATAATAAAAAATTCGGCAGCAATGTCAGTTACCAGCGAAAGTTCAGAAAAGAGGGCCGAACATTGTCGGTTGCATTACAGCAGGGTTATAATAACCGGGAGGGCGACAGTTATAACTATTCAACCAATAACTATTTTGATGCCACTACCGGTCAGCCCAACAATGCCGATACCCTGAACCAGTTACAAAGGAGCAGTAATTCATATGCGGCATGGGCGGGTAAAATGAGCTTTACCGAAAAGCTGAGCGACAAATGGCGGTTTATGCTTGAATATGGGTTGAAGCACAATTCATCGGACAATATATTCAATACGCTGAACAATGTGAACGACAAGTTCACCGACCGTGTTGATACGCTCAGTAATAATTACACGTTCAAAACTACCACTCATATAGCCGGTACATCGTTGATGTACACACTTAAAAAGTTTTCGGTAACCCTTGGAGGCAATATGTACCTAACCGGTTTCAACCAAATGAACAATGACCTGCATGACAAGATCACCCGGCGCTTTACCAATTTTGCGCCTCAGGCAAATGTAGCCTGGCGGCCAAAACAATCTACCAGTCTTACATTTTTTTATAGCGGTGAAACCGTGCAACCCGGTGTTGAACAATTACAGCCATTGCGCCGAAGCAGCAACCGGTTGTATGTGCAAATAGGCAATCCTTACCTTGAACAGGGGTTCAGACATAATTCCCGCCTCTATTATTATCGCGGCAACTGGGCAAAAGGTAATAGCTTAAGCGTGAGCCTGAGTTTCAATTACGTCAGCAATGGCATTACTTCGAGATCGGAGATCGATAAACAGGGGCGCACCATCAGCCAGTACATCAACCTCGATGCATTGCCGGCATTACATGGTTATGTATATTATAGCTGGGAATATAAAAAATATCACCTGAAGCCATCTATAAACCTGTCGGTAAACAAAAATGGTCATTATAATATCCTGAACAACGAAAAGTTGAAAAATGAAAGCGTGAACGCAAATGTCACCTTCAACCTGCAGCATGAATGGAAAAATATAATGATCACCAGTTACAGGGGCAATGTAACTAATATGTGGGGCTGGTCTGATGTTCAGAACCAACCGAATACACGATCTGTTTCCCACAACCATACTGCCGGTGTTACAGGGTATTTACCGTGGAAGATGGAATTGATGAGCGAAAGTACCTTTAACTTTCAGCCGAGGAACGCATCGTTCAATTCGAGTATCAATAACATTCAATGGAATGCGTCATTACAAAAGAAATTCCTGAAAAGCGACCAGGCGGTTGTGAAGCTGACCGTTAATGATATCCTAAACAGCAATAATGGTTACTCGCGTCGGGTGAACGGTATCAATGTGTATGAATCGAACCGGTTTGTGATCAAAAGATACTGGCTGTTATCCTTTACCTGGAACTTTACAAAAAAAATATAAACTGATTGTGGTATGCAAAAGTGCCTGATAGTATTGGTTTGCGGCCTATTCATGGCAGCTAATTTGGCGGCGCAGGATTTTATTACCCGGGGAAAAATAGAATACGAGATTAAAAGGAACAATAAAAGAATATACAGCGATGAAGACCGCGCCAAAAGTACCTGGATCGCCAATATGCCTGAATTCGATATTGTGTACAAGGAACTGATCTTCTCCTGGAACCAGCTCCTGTATGTGCCCTTACGCAAGGGAACGCCAACCGCTTATTTGAGTGACAACAGCGTATATACCGATCTTGATAACCGGAAAACCATAGCGAAGCAACAATTTGTGAACGAGCCGTATGTGTTTGAGGACAGTATTCAACCCGTAAAATGGAGAATTGAGAATGAGCTGCGCAGGATCGCGGGTTTTGAATGCCGGAAAGCCATTGGCATCATTCACGACAGCGTTTATGTGGTAGCGTTTTATTGTCCGGAAATTGTGCCGCAGGGCGGGCCGGAATTCTTTACCGGTTTACCGGGTATGATACTGGGACTGGCCATACCCCGTTATTACACCACCTGGTTTGCCACCCGCATCGAGCTGGCCAGTCTGGATGAATCGAAAATACTTCCGCCCACGGTTAAAAAGGCAAAACAACTCAGCAAAAAAGAGATGGCCGAAGTGATAGCCAAAAAATATAAAGAAGCGGGCTGGTGGAATGAGGCCGATGTTGAAAAAGCGGTTAAGGAGCTGAACAGGTATACTTTTTAATACAAACCATAACGAAAATCAGTAAAACTACGGTTGAAATAAAACCGCTAATATAGTAGCTTTAGTTAATTGAGATTCCCACCGATTGACCTCTTTTTAATGAACTACTGAAATTCTGTACCTGGATATTTTATCCGTACGATTACCAACTGCCGCGTTACCCGGGAAATGAAAAATGAGAAATTAAGAATGAGGAATTAGAAAGGAATACAGAAAACAGAAGAATACTGAATAACGAATTTCCAATGACGAAGTGAATACAAGGGAAGTTGACTGGTTAACAAGTTGACAACCGCTTGTAGCTGTATTTTGTATTCGCTTATAGCTTAAAGCTTACGGCTTATAGCTGTATTTGTTTTTGCTTGAAGTCTACAGCTGTATTTTGTATTTGCGTGCAGCGTGTAGCTGTATTCGCGTTCGCCTTTCGGCTTTCACCTTTAGCCTGTATTCAAGTATCCTAAATGAAACTTCGGATCGATAAGTAACCAATGATTTACTAATAAACCTACTAACGATGATCCAGTTCGACAAAGGGCCCGGCGTTGCGTTTGCCAAACACTTTGCAGCCCTGCCCGATCATGATGAGATCAAAGAACATTTCTGGTACGACTGGGGCCCGGTATTCTATCGCGGTCGTCTCAATGGCAGCGCAAAGATCATTTGCGTGGCTTCCGACCCCGGTCCAACCGAACGGATAGCCGGCAGAAACCTGGTAGGCAATGCCGGGCAACGGGTGCAGGGTTTCCTGAATAAGATCGGGCTAACCCAATCGTATGTTTTGCTCAATGGTTTTTCATACGCATTATTCCCCAGCCACCTGAGCGATGGCATCAAACTGTTAAGCCGTCCCGATCTAACAGCCTGGCGCAACAGGTTATTCAATATGCTTAAGAAACCTTCGCTGCAGGCGGTGGTGGCCTTCGGCGCCGTTGCGCAAAAAGCGGTTGACCTGTGGGATACAAAAGGCAACATTCCTGTTTTTGAAACCTATCACCCCAGTTATCACTCCGGCGGTGCAGCCGGTGAAAAGAAAATGCTCAACGACTGGAACCGTGTGGTGACCGGACTGCGCCGGATCATTACACCCGATGATGGCGCATCGGCAAACAAACCACTCTATGGCGCCAAATTCGCCGAACAGGATTATGCAGCCATACCGCATGCCGATCTGCCGTTTGGTTTGCCCGACTGGTTTGGGAACGACGCCTTCTTCAGAAAAAAGCGTGGTATGAACAGTGTTAGCAGGCCTTCGCCCGATGACCGTCACACCCTTGAATGGAAAGCCCCTAAATTCAACTGATATGCCCAAAAAACCTGCAAAGCCCCCGATAGATCCGCTGGAAAGCGCCCGCTATGGATTGCATGGCACCATTGTAACCATGGCCGGCCCCAATGAAATTGTAAAAGGCACCATCTATATCAATGCCGCCCGCATAGAGGCCATTATCCCCCATAGCAAACCGGTACCGGATACCCTCACCGGTGTTCCCGTGTACAAAACGAAAGGCACCATCTTCCCCGGGTTTATCGAGTTGCACAATCACTTAAGTTATAATTGTCTGCCCATGTGGAAAGTACCCAAACGGTACGAGAACCGGGCACAATGGAGCGGTATTGAACCGTACAAACAAAACATCAGCTATCCTATGAACCTGCTGGGGAAAACAAAGGGTTATGTGGAAGCCATTGTGCGGTATGTGGAATGCAAATGCCTCGCCGGCGGCGTTACCACTTCGCAGGGAATAATGTTATTCAGCAATGCCGGTATTAAAAAATATTACCGCGGCATCGTACGCAATGTGGAAGAGACCGCCGATGCCGACCTGCCTGATGTAGATGCGCGTATACCCGACATCACGGCACGCGATGCGGAAAAGTTCGCTAAGCAAATACAGAAAAGCAGTTGCCTGTTGTTGCATTTGAGCGAAGGAACGAATGCGTCGGCCCGCAGGCATTTCGAGAACCTGCAATTCAACGCTGATGAGTGGGCCATTGGTCCATCACTATGCGGTATACACTGTGTGGCCCTGCAAAAGCAGGACTTCACCATTATGAAACAAAAGGGCGCATCCATGGTATGGTCGCCATTCAGCAACCTGTTGTTATACGGACAAACAGCCGATATCAAAAGCGCGAAGGAAAGTGGTATGCTCATTGCGTTGGGCAGCGACTGGAGCCCCAGCGGCAGCAAGAATTTGCTGGGCGAACTGAAAGTGGCCAAACTGTACAATGAAGCGAATGGCAAGCTGTTCACCGATTATGAGCTGGTGGCCATGGCTACAAAGAATGCTGCCAAAATTATAAAATGGGACAAAGAGCTGGGTACCCTGGAGATAGGCAAACGCGCCGACCTGATAGTAATAAAAGGGCAGGGGAATGATCCCTACAAAACCCTCTTGCAGGCTTCGGAAAAAAGCATAACGCTGGTAGTGGTGAATGGTACGCCCCGTTATGGCGATGCCACACTGATGCGTAAGTTCGGCAGCAGCAGCGGTATGGAAAAAAAGACGATCAGTAAAAAAGCAAAACTGTTCTACCTGCATCAAATAACGCAGGATCCTGTAGTAGGCACACTGACACTCTCCGCAGCTACTCAACGCGTAAAAGAGGGCTTGCTAAATATCAGGAAACTGGCCACCCGTTCATTACCGTTGCGCGGGATGTTAGATAAAGAGGGGAACCGGTTCCTGGTGCCTTTAAAAGATCGTCCGGAGGCCAATGCCGAACCCGAATGGGTGCTGGTACTCGATCATAATGAAGATGAGGGCGAGGCGGTTCGGCCCAATTTCGACCCCATGGTAAAACATGGCCTGCCATTGAAGAAACTGGCGCCCATGGAAATAACGCCCGATGTGCTGGTACCCATAAAACTCGACGCCCTTACGGTTGCAGGGGATAGCTCGTTTTTTAAAAAAGTAGCGGCGCAAATGAATTTGCCTGATTATATAAAGACGGGGCTGAAGAAAATGTATAGTGATTTGTAATAGAGCCTAAATCCGAAAGATAAAATCCGAAAACGAATACAAATACAGGCGAAAGCTGAAAGCCGAAAGGCGAAAGCGAATACAAATACAGCTGCAAGTTTCAAGCCGTAAGTTGCAAGCGAATACAGGCGAAAGGCGAATGCCTGAAGCCGAAAGAAATTCAGCCCAAATGCGATTTATCGCGAGCCCTGAACTAAAGAACTTAAGACTTAGAGCTAAGTCTTGCGTTTTTTTGCGACAGCCCGCCGCCCCCTCGTGAGGCTTAGGAAAGAAGGCCTGTTTGCAAATAGGAGAGCAGCTTTCAGCTTTAGGCTTTAGGCTTTTAGCTTTTTTCTTTACATTCGCATGGTGAACGACCACGTAAAAATATTCTACTCCTACCTGGCATTTCTGCGCAGCGCATGTGCCAACGTGCCATAATATTCATGTTCATGGTACTGCATGTCGCCGGTACTCAATCCTGATCTGTTGCTGTATATTTAATTGACATTCCACCTGCAGTTATTAAACAGGCTGGTTGATTAACTATATTATTACTCATTCTATTAACTCATAAAAAAATATGAAAAATATTGCCGTTATCGGACTGGGCAAGGTGGGTTCACTGGTTGCCACATTGCTGAACGATGTATTCACTGTTACCGGTGTTGACCAAAAATCACCCGCCGACCTTCCATTCAAAGTAGTTACCGGAAATATCCAGGATGCTACGTTCCTGGAAGACCTGTTGGGTAAACAGGATGCCGTGGTATCGTGTCTGCCATACAACCTGAACCTGCCAGTTGCCGAAGCTGCATTCAAAACCGGTATTCACTATTTCGATCTTACCGAAGATGTTCCCACTACCAGCGCTATCCGCAAAATGGCCGAAACTTCAAAGGGCGTTATGGCCCCGCAGTGCGGGCTGGCCCCGGGTTTTATCGGTATCGTTGGGGCCGATCTGTGCCATCGCTTTACCAAATTACGCGATGTGGAATTGCGCGTAGGCGCATTGCCCCGTTTTCCCAATGGTTTAATGGCCTATTCATTCACCTGGTCGCCGGCCGGCGTTATCAATGAATATATAAACGATGCGGAGGTGATCCACAATGGCATCCGCAAAATGGTGCCTTCGCTCGATGGTATTGAACAGATCAATATAGAAGGACAGGAGTTCGAAGCCTTCAGCACCAGTGGTGGATTGGGCACTTTATGCGAAACACTGGAAGGTAAAGTAGATACGCTGAACTACAAAACCATCCGGTATCCCGGTCATGCCCGGCTGATGCGATTTTTATTATATGAACTGATTTTGAAAGATAAACGTGAGTTGACTGAACAAATACTAACGGAAGCCAAGCCACCCGTGCGGGAAGATGTGGTGTATGTGTATGCGGTAGTGGAAGGCTGGAAAGGACAGGAGCTGGCAAGGGAAGAATTTTACCAGGCGTATCATCCCATTACGATCAATGGCAAAGAGTGGCGCGCCATTTCCTGGACAACCGCCGCGTCTGTAGCCGCCGTAGTGGAAATGGTAGCCAATAAAGAATTACCTCAGAAAGGATTTATTAAACAGGAAGAGATCCCTTTCGAGAAGTTCCTGAAAACGAAGAACGGAAGTTTGTACAGTAAAGGCCAGTAGGAGTTGGGAATTAGGAATTGGGAGTTTGGAATTAAGGAATCAGGGAATTATGAATTCGACAATTTCTGAAATTAGCGAGTCCTGAAATGTAAAAGGTAATTCCGAACAAACGAACCATAAACCATGAACGACAAACCATAAACTGTTACTGATAAACCATAAAGCATGTCAATAGTACTTGAGAATGTTTTAAACGGCTTAATGACAAGATATAAAGCCCGCGTTCCCGATGTATCGGGTATTATCAACGCCATGATAAAGGAGAATATCATACAACAGGCGGGTGATATTGAAAATGATCATATTGCATTTCGCACCATGGGCGTGCCGCAACTGGGCGTTCAATCATTGGAAAAGATCTTTTTACATTACGGGTATGAGAAAAGGGATTACTATCATTTTCCTGAAAAAAAGCTGGACGCTTACTGGTATGCACCGCCGTCGCCTCAATACCCAAGGATCTTTATCAGCGAGCTACGGGTAAAAGACCTGTCGCCCGAAATACAACAGATCATAACCAGTTATACAAACGAAGTAACAAGCGACCCGGTTGAAGCGCTTAACCTCGATGATGCCGGTGCGGTAGACCAGTTCCTGCACAGCGGGCTTTGGCGCCTGCCCACCTGGCACGATTTTGAAACGCTGGGAAAACAAAGCGAATATGCGGCCTGGGTAATTTACAACCGGTATTACCTGAACCATTTTACCATCAGTGTGCATAACCTTAAAGAGGGGTATAACACCATTGCTCAGTTCAATGAGTTTCTCGAGCGCAATGGCTTTAAGCTGAACGATGCCGGTGGTAAAATTAAGACCAGTCCCGATGGCGGTTTGTTACAAAGCTCCACCGTTGCCGAAATGATCGATGCCACCTTTGCCGGCGGGGAGGTACATTCGATTTCGGGGTCGTATATAGAATTTGCCGAGCGGCGGGTTTTGCCGCAATTTGCGCATTTGCCGAAAGACCAGATCCGGCGGGTACACCGGCGGGAAGGCTTTGAAGCGGGCAATGCGGATAAGATCTTTGAAAGTACCTACAGTTCGCAAACGAAACGATAGTATTTAAAAGAGATCACAATATTTTCAGGCCCGGGAGAAATTCCGGGCCATTGTATTTTGGGGCTCCCCGCAACCTCTGTGACGCTTACCGAATATGTGAATGCAACCATTTTACTGTTGCCAGCGACTTTTTGGTACGAATACATAATCCGGAATTTGGTATCTTACAGACCGGATCTAATATGTAAAAATTAATCATATCATGAAGAAAGCGATAGCCTGCCAAATGAAAATAGTATTCACTACGTTCTGTTTTATTTTAACTGTGTTCTGTTTATTGTCCTGTACAACTGATCCCCTGGCAAAAGACAGGGTACTGGTATTTTCAAAAACAGCAGGTTACCATCATAAGTCGATCGATGCGGGCATAAAAGCCCTGAAGGAGATGGGTGTAAAGTACAAGTTTGAAGTAGATACCACCACAGATTCAACGAAGTTTGTCTATAACAACCTGAAACAATACGCCGCTGTGATATTTTTGAACACCACCGGCGATGTGCTGAATGATGAGCAGCAAAAAGCGTTTCAACAGTACATTCAGTCTGGTGGCGGCTTTGTTGGCATCCATTCGGCTTCCGATACCGAATACGGCTGGCCCTGGTATGGCAACCTGGTAGGCGCTTATTTTGTGAAGCATCCAAAAATTCAGGAAGCGGTGCTGGTGATCAATGACAGTACGCACATCGCCACCAAACATTTACCCCGGCCGTGGAAGCGTACCGATGAATGGTACAATTTCAAATACGTGGCCACCGATCTGCATGTATTGATAACCATCGATGAAAGCTCCTATACGGGCGGCAGCAATGGCGCCAATCATTCTATGGCCTGGTACCACAACTACGATGGCGGCCGCGCTTTTTATACCGGGTTAGGACATACCGACGAGTCTTACGCCGATCCGTTGTTCCTGCAGCATTTATGGGGCGGCATTCAGTATGCGATGGGGAAGGTGAAGAAGTAGTTCTTTACCTTTTATATGGTGCCAATATATTACAACAGGGTAATGGAAGCAATACCCTGGTTGGTACCGTGGTGTATCAGTAATAAAAATGCGGTTTCCGGATCCTTAAGAAAATCCGTTTTCTGCCATCCGTAAAGTTTTGAATATAATAATTACCCGAAGCTTCTTTTATGATATATGGCACCATGCCGGCAGGTGTATTATCGGAATATTTCAGATAAATATCATTCTCCGTTTCACCATATGCTCCTTTGTAATTTTCAACCCCATCCTTTGTTTTTATTGAATAATAGAATGAACCTTTTTTTGTAAAAGCAAGTTGATAACTATTCACCGAATCTTCATTCCAGGCAATGACAGTAAAAGAAGGAGTGTGGTGCGAGGTTGCACATCCTGTTACTACACAGATAGCCGCAAGAATTGACAGGTAAACAAAACGGGTCATTTGTTTATATAAGGGTTAAGTTGCCCAAAATAAAACAATAATACAATGGCAGAATGTTGTTTAACGAATCTATAAGTATACTATCACCAGCAACGTCCCCACAGATACAGCCACCCACAATATCAGCCCCTGCAAAACGGGTTTCAAACCTATGCTTCTTACCGGTTTGCCCGATAAGCCGCAGCCTATAAGGAAAAGCGTAACCGTCAATACAGACCTTGAAATGCTGGAAATATACGCACTGTATTGCTGTATTGCCGGGAAAAAACTGTTCATACACATGGCCATTACAAACAACCCGATAAACCAGGGGATCTTTATACGGGCTTCCCGGTTGCTGAAAATAAAAGTACTGCTGAACGTTAGCGGAACGATCCACAAGGCGCGGGTAAGCTTTACGGTTGCGGCAATGTCCAGTGCCTGTGCGCCGTATTTACCGGCCGCACCAATTACAGAACTGGTATCGTGAATGGCTATGGCGCACCAAAGCCCGAACTGCGCTTGGCTCAATTGCAAATGATACCCGATGAGGGGAAATAACACAAGGGCAATAGAATTTAAAATAAACGTGGTGGCCAGCGCGACGCTTATCTGTTTTTCTTCGGCCCTTATAACCGGTGAAATGGCGGCAATGGCGCTTCCGCCACAAATGGCAGTACCGGCCGCAATCAGGTACGATGTTTTGTTATCGGTTTTAAAAATACGACCGGTCAGGTAACCAATAAGCAATGTGCCCAGTATGGTTACAATGGTGATCAAAAAACTTTCCTTCCCGGTCTTTAAAGCGGTACCAATATGTACGCGAAAGCCCAGGCTCACTACAGAAATTTGCAATAGAACATGTGATACCTTATGGTTCAAATGCAGGTAGGGGTGACCCATGAACCGGGCAATGATCAGTCCCACCAGCAACGCAAAAGGCGGGGAAATAAGGGGAGAAATACAAAATACAAGCGCCAGTAAAAAGATCAGCTCGCGGGTGGTAATGCCGGCCTTTCTAAAGGTCGTACGGGCGAGGGTTTTGTCCAGGAAATTTCGTTCTTCTTTTGGCCTGATATTGTCCGTTTTCATCTTGTGCATTTAATTATTCCGGGCACAAAGTTGATAAACGGCCAGCCGAAAGAGAAATGACCTCTATTAATCTGCTATAACTTTAAGTTATCAGAGGAAATGAATTTCATAAACAGCCCGGTAAGGGGCTGGTTATCGCCCTGTTGTTTTACAAAGAAAAAATTCCGCTCAATGTGCAGGTCTTTTATGTCGATGATGGTAAGCTCGTTGCTTTTTAATTCTTTCAAAATCGAATGAATGGAAAGGAGTGCAAAGCTGTCGGAACTGCTGATATATGATTTTATGCTTTCGGTACTTTCCAGCACCATTTCAATCTTTAACTGCGATAGCTTAACGCCGGCCTTCTTTAATGCAGCGACGATCACTTCCTGCGAACCGGAGCCCTGTTCCCGCATCAGCAGGGGCAGTTCCTTTAATGCCGGCAGCGAGATGGTTTGTTTTTTTATCAATGGGTTTCCGGTGCGGGTGCAAAGCACTATTTCATCTTTGAGGAAGCTGGCATACCTGATCTGTGGACGTTTTGATTGTCCTTCAATGATACCGAAATCAATTTTACCGGCTATAAGGGCATTCTCAATATACTCGGTATTGTTGGCCGTAAGGGCGATATTGATCTCAGGAAATTTCTGGCGGAATGAAGCAAGGTATTTGGGCAGCACATATTGTGCAACGGTGGTGCTGGCGCCAATGCGCAGGGTTCCTTTTACGTTTTCGTTGATAGCGGCCAGATCAACTTCTATATTGCGGTAAATAGTAAAAAGCTGTTCTGCATGTGCCAGCAGGGTAGTACCTGCGGGGGTGAGTTTAATTTTTGTGCCGTTGCGCTGAAATAATTGGGTCTTGAAATAAGTCTCTATTTCATGAATATGTTTGGTTACCGCCGGTTGCGTAACAAACAACTCTTCCGCCGCTTTGGTAAAATTCAATCTACGGGCAACAGTATAAAATACTTTTAGTCGAAAGTCGAACATGTGACGCTAAAATACACAATTGCCGTTTTCCTGCAAGCTTTCCGGCAATCCTGCCAGGCTGAAAAAGTTCGCCGGGCAGCCCGATTTTTGAATAAAAGAATGAACAAAGAGCATATGGAGCAGGATGCATTCCTTCAATAATGAACTATTTTTGCGCATTTGAAATCAAATAGTCAATGAGCAAACAAGTTCCCCAGGTGAAGTATAATACCAGTTATCCTTCCATTGAAGACCTGCGCAATAAGGCCAAAAGAAAGATCCCGAAATTTGCCTTCGAGTATCTCGATGGCGGATGTAATGAAGACGTAAACCTGTATAAGAACACGGCAGAGATCAGGGAGGTTGAATTGGCTCCCTATTACCTCAGCAAACACAGGGGCTCTAACCTGCAAACCGAGTTGTTCGGCCATGTATACGATGCGCCTTTTGGTATTGCACCCGTTGGATTGCAGGGGCTCATTTGGCCCAATTCGCCGCAGATCCTTGCCAAAGCGGCCCTGCAACATAATATTCCTTTTATACTTAGTACGGTTACTACCGCCGATATTGAAACCATTAGTAAAATTACAGAAGGCCGGGCCTGGTATCAATTGTACCATCCTGCCGCCGATGAAGTGCGTGATGATATCTTAAAACGACTTGAAGCCGCCCAATACCCGGTGCTGGTGCTGCTGAGCGATGTGCCTTCATTTGGTTTCCGCCCAAGGGATATTCGTAATGGCCTGGCCATGCCGCCCCGCATGACGCTGAAGAATATTCTCCAGATCATGACGCGGCCTGAGTGGGCATTGAAAACCCTGAAGTACGGTACGCCTAATTTTGCCACCCTGAAGCCCTATATGCCAAAAGGGTTAAATATGAAACAGCTGGGACTGTTCATGAACCGCACGTTTGCCGGCCGGTTGAATGCTGATAAAATTGCCCCCATTCGCGATAAATGGAAAGGGAAAATTGTAGTGAAGGGAATTGCCACGGAGGCCGATACCGAAATGTGTATCAAACTGGGTGTTGATGGCATCGTGGTATCGAATCACGGCGGCAGACAGCTCGATGCGGGTCAGTCGGCCATACGGTCAATGCACCCGATCATAGATCGTTATGAAGGAAAAATAAAGATCATGATGGACAGCGGCCTGCGCTCGGGACCCGATGTGGCAAGGGTAATGGCTGCCGGCGCCGATTTTACATTTATGGGCCGTTCGTTTATGTACAGCGTGGCTGCACTGGGCGATGCCGGTGGCGATCACGTGATCGCAATGCTGAAAACGCAGTTACAACAGGTAATGGAGCAAATTTGCTGCGAGCAGATCGTTGATCTGCCGAAGCATATCATTAAATAATATTTTCCTGTATAAAAGGGTAAGCCCTCCCAATGCATCGGGAGGGCTTTTTATTTGGGTTCAATTTTCGTCAGGCCATCATGAGCACCTTTGCCGCGCCAACATATTTTACGGGTTTTATTTCCGTGCCGTTCATTACTCCAAAGGCTACGCCCAGCGCGATCAGGGTACTGCAATCGGCCGGTTTGTTCAATGGCGCCTCCAGCGTTAGCCTGCGGGCAGGGGCGGGGGCGTTCACCGGCAACCAGTCGGTATTGGTATGATTGAAAAAATACCATTCCCTGTTTCTCGACTGGTAACCATGTTCTGTGTAATAAATATCCGGAACCAGTCCGGCCACGCCGATAAACTTATATACAGTAAAATTACCGGGCGGCATAAAGTTGATGCCTGGCACCAGTGCCGGCAGGTCGATAAAGATCTCTTCTTCCTGCAGGTGGCAGATAACCGGTGTTCTTACTATCGTTTCAAACAAAAAACTGCGGTTCAGGGTAAAGCCTTCCAGTAACCGCGGTTGCCTGGTTAGCATAATATGCCGTTTGCCATAATCGCTTTCAGTATCCAATTTTTGAATGACCCGCAGCAGCGCATTGAGGGGCGCCGTAATGTTGTGATCGGCCAAAAAAAGCAACGGGTGCAATACACTCTTTATGCAGGAAGCGGATAATGACCTGCCGCCAAATTCCATATTGTTCCTGCGGGTGAGCTCAAAGTTTGGTGAATGCTTTACCTGTTTTTTGGTAGGACCGCCCTTTTTACGCAGGATTATTTTATCTGAGCCGCGCATTTTGTAAGCGCTCAGGTTTTGGAGAGAACCGGTGAATTGAATAGTACCGTCGAGCTTTGCCATAATTTATGGTTTAATGCTGAATGGCCTGGGTTTTACATTGAGGGGCTGCATATATATTATAGAAACAACTAAACAGTGTTCCGGTACTATTCCATATATATTCCGGCCTTAAATAAAGCCGGAATATTACGGGCTTATCTCCGGAACATATCGGGGATATTTCCGGGATATCTATTTCCCTCTCCTATGAACGACAGGGTGTGCCTGCGCTGAAACCCGCGCCTGGCAAGGGCGGAACCCTATGCGCCCATTTCCGCAAAGACAACAGGCTGAATTTTGTCGGTGGTCACCATATTCAGGTTACCTTGTCAACCCGTCAACATATCAACATGTCGACGCTCCTTGCCCATATCAGGAATTAACAATATATTAGCGGGGTGCTACGGCCATTGCTAACAAGTATTTTACTCGCTAAAAATACCCTGAGCCTGAACCGGCTCATAAACCTGAAATTTGTAAATCGCTGAGCTTATTCACATTGGGGCCTTCAATTGTGGTATAATACAAAATTTATAACTGGCCCGAATTGCTTATTTTTGTTACAACTTAACGGATCAGTATGCAGGAGAACATCATTGACCTAAAGCACGTAAATATCTATCAGGGGAACAATCTTGTTTTACAGGATGTAAACTTCAAAGTTCAGAAAGGGGAATTCGTTTACCTGGTTGGTAAAACAGGTACCGGCAAAAGCAGCCTGTTGAAGACTATGTATGGCGATCTGCGCCTTAAAGAAGGTGATGGTACCGTGGTAGGTTTTAACCTGCGTGATATGGACTGGAAAAAAGTTCCTTTCCTTCGCCGGAACCTTGGCGTGGTTTTCCAGGATTTCCAGTTGCTCACCGATCGTAATGTGAACGATAACCTGCGTTTTGTGCTGCGCGCCACCGGCTGGAAGGATGAAAAGCTGATGGACGAAAAGATCCTCGATGTGCTTGATAAGGTCGGCCTCAAGGCCAAAGGCTTTAAAATGCCATTTGAGTTAAGCGGCGGCGAACAACAACGTGTTGATATCGCCCGCGCCCTGCTCAATTCACCCAAGCTGATTTTGGCCGATGAGCCTACCGGTAACCTCGATCCCGAAACTTCCGATGAGATCATGCAGCTGTTGTTCCACATCAGCCGCGATTATGGTACCGCTATCGTAATGGCTACACACGACTACATCGTTATCAACAAATACCCCGCCCGTACGGTGCGTACCGAAAGAGGCCGGGTTATTGACAATGCTAAAATAACCATTGAATAAGCCGTTGTGCGTTGCGTTTATTGTCGAATGTGGAAAGCAGTAATGTTTTTCGCAAACGGATCTCTTCTTCCGCAAATGGCTGCCGGTATAACTGAACGATCTGGCTTTTGAAAGCCGTTGCATTGTTTCCGATATGGCAGGCCGATTCAAGCCCTGTGCTTTGTACCGTAGCTTCATTAACCAGGCAATGCCGCCCGTTGAAAAGGGCATTCAGCAGTTTCAGCTTAACCCCCGTTATATTGAAGGATGGCAGTATGTTTATCTGCGCCTTACCGATCATATCCTGCATTTCCTGTTCAGACGGGTCGGCCACCAGGCAGGCATTACCATACTTGTTGGCTAAGCGCTGTAACCTGGGTGAAGGGTTCTTGCCTGCGATCACCAGTGGGATCTTCAGATCGTTGAACACTTTCTTCATTAGCCAAATGGCCGCTTCTTCATTTTCGTTTACCGACAGGTTGCCATGATATAAACAAAAGCAACCTACGCCTTCAGGCGCCGAGATTTCATTAAAGGGCAGAAAAACCGGCAGGGTAGCTACCTGTTTTGCGCCAAATTCTTTCCGGTAGGTATTTGAATCCTGCTCCGATACGGCCAGTACCAGCGCTTTATTGGCAATACTTTCTTCGTATTGTTTCAGCAGCCTGCTCTCATTCAGGTAATACATTTTTCTGAAGAGGGAATGGCTTGAATGGAATAACTGTTTGTAGTATTTATATTCTACATTGTGCAGGCGAAGCACCATTTTGCGGTTGTTGAAACGCTCATCCTGTAACAGGTAGGTACAATGTACACCTTCCAGCAAAATGGGATGACTGTCCTTCAGTAACCTTTCTTCCAGCTCTGCATTGGTGCGGGATGCCACTATGTAAGGCAGTTTATGGGAGAAACCTTTGTGACCGCACTGACGCGGATAATAAAATACTTCGGCGCAATACTGCTCCAGTTCCTCCTGCTGGCTGCGTTTGTGTTCAAAACAATGTAAATGGATACGGATGCCTTGCTGATACAGCGCTACCAGTTTGTAAAAAAGGTCAAAATAGCCGCCATGATCAACCGGGTAGGGTACGTCGAATGAAATGATATGTAAATGCTTTTCCACTGGCTAGAATATGTTTTTATAGAACTCCAATAGCTTTTTTTCTTCCTGCTGCCAGTTAATGGCTTCACGGGCCTGTAAGCAATTTTGTTGCAACTGATTATATAATTTTATGTTATTCAATAATTCATTTAGTCCCCCGGCTATTGTTTCGGGCGACAGGTCATTTATAAGAACAGCGATCTGGTACCGATTGTTTATTACTGAATAAGCCGGGTAATTCACACACAATTGCGGCAAACCGGCATGCAGGTAATCGAAGAACCGGTTGCCAAGCGAATGATAGTTGTTCATGCCGTTATTTTCAAACAGCGTAACCCCGGCCCAGGCATTCAATGTATATAGCCTTAACTCAGCCGGTAATATTTTACCCTTGAATATAACCTTCTCCTGTAGCCCATGTTCCTGCACCAGTTGGCGGGCATTCTCCATAAAATTGCCGTCGCCGCAAATGATCAGCCGGGCATGTACATATTTCATTGCGGGGATCAGCGTTTCGAAACTACGGCCTTCGTTCACCGCGCCCTGGTACAAAATATATTTTTCCGGTTTCCCGGGTATTGTAATCGGGTGCAGCACGGGCACATTTCGTACCACTTCGTATTGCACCTGGTATAACCGGTTGAACTCCGCGGCAATGGCCTCATTTACTGTATAGCCATATTTAAAATGGGGAACGGTATGTTTTTCCACCCATTTCCAAACCCGGTATACCGCAGGCCGGGTAACCACTTCCTTCATTTCGCAAAATAACTCGTGTGCATCATAAACGCGGGGAAGGCGTTTTAGTTTTGAAATATAATAAAAGGGGAGAATGGTATCGAGATCGATGGCGCAAACCGCATCGGCTTTTTTGAACAATAAATAGAAAAACAGCCGCAGGTTGTATTCGAGGTAGCTTAATTTACCGGTGCGGGTAAAACAAAACAGCCGTTTTTGAGCGAAAGGGCGGGGCACAAGGGCCGGGGTGTTGGCCCACCGACGGCCGATGAGGGTTACTGCATAGCCGGCTTCGGCCAGGGACGTGCAAATGCGAATCATCCGCTGATCGTAATTAAGATCATTTGTGACGGCGAAAACGAGGTGCTTCATTCGGTTTTAAGGGTGTCTATTTGCTATATTTGGCTGATATCTAAATAGTTAGTGTTTGTGGTTTGTGGTTTGTAGTTTGTGGTTCCGTTCTATTTCCGGATGCATAACTAATTTCGGGGCTCAAAATAGGATTTGTTTGTCGTTTGTGGTTTGTTGTTTGTGGTTCTTTCTTTCAGATCTCTGAGTAATTTCGAGCCTCAAAATAAGGCAATCGGTTTGTGTTTTATCATTTTTTGAGTCTAAACAATTGAAGGCGAGCCTCAAAATGAGGAGTCAACCAGAAGCTACAAACCATAAACCACAAACTGCTTGATTTCAGTACTGTAAAACAGGCAAAAACAGGTTTTTATTTCTAAAAAATTCCACTCAATTATAATTTTTACATACCTTTGCCGGCAAATTAAGAAGATAATTTCTGGATGTTTTTAAAAAAATTGAGATGCCTTATTTAACAAAAGAGAAAGTTTCGAGCGTATTTGCACAATATGGTGGCAATGCTAAAAACACAGGGTCCACAGAGGGCCAGATTGCGTTGTTGACAGAACGCATCAACAGTATTTCTTTACACCTTCAACAAAATAAGAAGGATTTCTCTACTCACCGTGGCTTAATGCAGCTGGTGGGTCAACGTAAGCGCCTGCTCACTTACCTGAGCAAACATAACCTGCAAGGTTACCGTGCTTTAATCGAAAAACTTGGAATCAGAAAATAAGTGTATATTATAATAAACAACTATTCCCAACTGTTTTCCGGTTGGGAATAGTTGTTTTTGCTATACTTTTTTTCTGACCTTGTTGTTTTAAATAACCGGTTGCTGCTTATTGCCGGCGCTACATCCCACCTATTGCAGGCTTTAATAGCGACCATTAAACTACATTTTTAGTATGCTCTCTCAACCAATTAGCGTAACTTTTGATATAGGGGGCGGACGCGAGGTTTCTATTGAAACCGGCCGCCTGGCCCGTCAGGCCGACGGAGCCGTTACAGTTCGCCAGGGCAATTGTATCATTCTGGCCACTGTTGTTGCCAACAAAGAGCCTAAAGAAGGACAATCTTTCTTTCCCCTTGTAGTTGATTACAATGAAAAATTTGCTTCTGCCGGCCGTATTCCCGGTTCATTCTTCAAACGCGAAGGTAAACTGAGTGATTATGAAGTACTGGTAAGCCGTTTGATCGACCGTGCTTTACGCCCGCTTTTCCCTGAAGATTATTTATGCGATGTTCAGGTATTGATAACGCTTATTTCAAGCGATAAGGAAGTAATGCCCGACGCACTCGCGTGCCTGGCTGCTTCTGCTGCGCTTGCCGTTTCAGATGTTCCCATTAAGGAGATCATTTCTGAAGTGCGTATTGCCCGCATCGAGGGTCAGTTCGTAGTTAACCCCAGCCGCACCGAGCTGGCAAAGGCCGATATGGATTTCATCATTGGCGCTACCGACAAGAACCTGATGATGGTGGAAGGTGAAGCCGAAGAATGTGCAGAAGAAGACCTGGTAAAGGCCCTGGAAATTGCACACGACGCCATCCGCGTTCAGATCAAAGCACAGGAAGAACTGCGTGCTAAAAAAGGTGTAACCGGCAAAAGGGAATATACAAAACCCGAGCAGGATGCCGAACTGCAACAAAAAGTGGCCGACTTTGCAAAGGATAAGATCTACCAGATCAGCCGCTCTGCTTCTGCAAAACACGACAGAAGCGATGCTATCGATGCATTGAAAGAAGAACTGATCACCAGCCTGGGCGAAGAAGTGGAAGACAATGTGAAAAAGCTGGCTAAAAAATATTTCGACGATCTGCAATGGGAAGTGGTTCGTAACATGATCCTCGACGACCGTATCCGTTTGGATGGCCGTCAGCTCGATCAGGTTCGTCCGCTCAACATGGAAGTAGACGTTCTGCCTTCACCACACGGTTCTGCGTTGTTCACCCGTGGTGAAACGCAGTCTCTGACCACTGTTACCTTAGGTACGCCTTTGGATGAACTGCTGGTGGAGAGCGCGGCTGTGTCAGATTACACAAAATTCATTTTACACTATAACTTCCCGCCATTTTCAACCGGTGAGGTGAAAATGATGCGTGCCCCCGGCCGCCGCGAAGTTGGTCACGGTAACCTGGCCATGCGTTCGCTGAAGAAAATGATGCCCGGCAATGAGTATCCTTACACGGTTCGTATCGTGAGCGATATTCTTGAGTCGAATGGTTCTTCTTCCATGGCCACCGTTTGCGCCGGTTCACTGGCGTTGATGGATGCCGGTGTACCCATTCCAAAACACGTAAGTGGTGTGGCTATGGGATTGATCACCCGCGCAAGCGATGGTAAATACGCCATTCTTACCGATATCCTCGGCGATGAAGATCACCTGGGCGATATGGACTTTAAAGTAACCGGTACCCGCGATGGTATTTGCGGTGTGCAAATGGATATCAAGATCGATGGCTTAAGCATGAACACCATGCGCGAAGCGCTGGAGCAGGCCCGTAAAGGCCGCCTGCACATCGTTGAAGCCATGTATGAAAGCATCAGCGAAGCCAGAAGCGAGGTGAAACCACATGCACCGAGAATGGAGAAATTGTTTATTGACAAGGAATTCATTGGTGCGGTGATAGGGCCCCAGGGCAAGATCATTCAGGAAATTCAACGCGAAACCGGCGCTACCATCAACATTGAAGAAGTTGGTAACTACGGCGAGGTTAGCATCTTTAGTCCGGCCAAAGAAGGGCTTGACAAAGCTGTTGCCTGGATCAAAGGCATTGTTGCCGTTCCTGAAGTAGGTTCAGTATACGAAGCCACTGTTAAAGGCATTAAAGAGTTCGGCGCATTCGTTGAATTCCTGCCTGGCAAACAAGGTTTGTTACACATCAGTGAAATAAGCTGGAAACGCCTGGAAACGATGGAAGGTGTGCTGAAAGAAGGCGAGAAGGTGAAAGTAAAACTGATCGGTATTGATCACAAGACCGGCAAGTTCAAACTGAGCCGGAAGATCCTGATGCCGAAACCTGAGGGTAAGAAGCCGGAAGGGCCAACAGCATAGTAATTCAAACTATTGAAATATAAAGAAGGTCTGTAATTAAAATGCAGACCTTCTTTTATTTAAGCTAGTTGACGAGTTAACCCGTTAACTAGTTAACTTGTCAACGAGTTAACTTAAATGCAGAACTATATTCATATCAAATTTCAACCGGTAACAAAGGAACAACAGGAGATACTGTTGGCGCAACTTACAGAACTTAATTACGAAGGTTTTGAAGAAGGCCTGAATTATATTTCTGCCTATATCCCCGACGATCAGTACAATGAAGCCGACACTTACCAACTGGTTGCAGGTACCGGTACTGCCATAACCAAAGAGGTGATAGCGCCGAGGAACTGGAATGCGGAATGGGAGCAAAATTTTCAACCGGTGGTCATCGATGATTTTTGTGGCATCCGCGCCCATTTTCATGCGCCACTGGAAAAGGTGCAGCATGAAATAATCATTACGCCTAAAATGAGTTTCGGCACCGGTCATCACGCTACCACGTACCTGATGATCCAAAGCATGCAGCAGTACGATTTCAAGGGAAAGAACGTGCTTGATTTCGGAACCGGCACCGGCGTACTGGCAATACTGGCCGAACGGCTGGGTGCTGCCGGTATAACAGCTATCGACAACGACGAATGGAGCATCACCAATGCCGAAGAAAATATTGCGCTTAATCACTGTTCGAACATTGCACTTTCCCGGGCAGACAGCTTACAAATGTCAACCGAATTCGACATAATATTGGCCAATATCAATAAACATGTTTTACTGGCAAATATGGGCGGAATTAAACAACATTTAACACAGGGTGGCGTTGTAATTATGAGTGGACTTTTAACGGGTGACAGGCCTGATATTGAAAAGTGCGCAAAAGACAATGGATTGAGAGTGATTGATTATAAGGCAAAAGGCGATTGGATATGCTTACTGTTTAAAAAATAATAACTCCAGGAACCTTATAGTTATCAATTAATTAACTTTTTTTCCATATTTTCGTCATCTAACTTCAACCAACTATTCAATGAAAGAAGCTTTACTCATTGTAATAGCATATTTGATCGGCTCTATTCCAACAGCAGTTTGGGTTAGTAAAGCGTTTTTTGGAATCGATATCCGTGATTACGGCAGTGGAAATGCCGGTGCTACCAATACTTTTCGTGTTTTAGGCTCCCGCTGGGGCACATTTGTCATGATCATTGACATGCTCAAGGGCGTAGCCGCTACCAGTTTATACATTCTTCTCCCATACTATATGCACAGCGAGTTAGAAAGGACCAACTTTATGGTAGGTCTTGGTCTGGCCGCGGTGGTGGGTCATATATTCCCTATCTGGGCCGATTTCCGTGGCGGAAAAGGGGTTGCCACCCTGTTTGGAATGATCCTCGCCATTCAGCCCCTGGTGGCTGTATTGTGTGTGGGTATTTTTCTTGTGGTATTGTATCTCACCCGGTTTGTATCACTCAGCTCTATTTTAGCCAGCATAGCATTCGCGGTTTTCATTCTCGTCATCTTCAATGAAAAAGAACCGTTGTACAGGGCTTTTGCCATTGCTGTGGCCTTGCTGGTAGTGCTCACTCACCAAAAGAACATCACCCGTTTATTGCGTGGCAGCGAGAGCAAGGTGCCTATCCTGAAGTATCGCGATCGCCGGAAAGAACGGAGACGCAGTAAATAGTCATTAATTCATAGGCCTTCCTGAGTTGTTCAGTTGTTCAGTTGTTCAGTTGTTCAGTTTGCCGTTTCACGTTTAGCGGGCGGTAGGCTATTTGTGGCAATTAATTCCCACCCATACATCAATAATTGTTATAATTTAAAAATAACCTTGTTGATTTTCTTAATTTGATGGTATTGCTTTGATTTTATAAGTTTGTAAAAGAAGGAGTTATATCCTGCGGTCAACGCAGGAATTTGCTGTTTCACCGAACAGGTTGGTATAAGGATTGTTTAAATAAAATGAAGTAAACACACAAGGAAATGAAACAAGTCATGCATAAAGTTATGTTTGCCGCAGTTTTGGCAACAGGCATAGCTTCCTGCTCGCAAAACTCGATCACAGGCAGGAATCAGTTATCGTTGTACAATGAAGCCGACATTCAGTCAATGGCCGCTCAGCAATACCAGCAGTTTTTAACCGAGAATAAAGTAGTAAGCGCCAGTGCCAATAAAGACGCTGAAATGGTGCGCAGGGTAGGATCCAGGCTTGTACAGGCCATCAATAAGTATTATTCTCAGAAAGGCCTTACAAAAGAACTGGAAGGCTATAAATGGGAATACAACCTTGTTGACTCAAAAGAAGTGAACGCCTGGTGTATGCCCGGCGGTAAGATCGTAGTGTATACCGGCTTATTGCCCATTACACAGAACGAAGCCGCGCTGGCGGTGGTGGTTGGACATGAAATTGCCCATGCCCTTGCCAAACACGGTAATGAAAGAATGAGCCAGGCTTCCCTGCAACAGTTGGGTGGTGTGGCCTTACAAACTGCCATTGCCAATAAAAGCGCCGCTGCGCAGAACATTCTGCTGAGCGCTTATGGTATCGGTAGCAATGTAGGCGCCTTATTGCCTTTTTCCCGCAAACAGGAGCTGGAAGCCGACCGCTATGGTCTTATATTCTCAGCAATGGCCGGTTACAATCCACAGGAAGCTGTTCCTTTATGGGAAAGAATGAAAGCAGCCTCCGGAGGTTCAAAACCACCAGAGATCCTGAGCACCCACCCGGCCGAAGATACCCGTATCGCCAGGCTGCGTGAAATGATGCCTGAAGCTATGAAATACTACAAACCCGTGAATAAATAGTAATACTGGCTTTCAGGTTAATAATCAACATACAACTGATTTTATAATAAGACTGAGCGATGTGCTCAGTCTTATTTTTTTGGGTAAACGCATCTCAATACTTCCGGTTTTTGCGGTGTTTGACCACCTGCTTTGCCATTTTAGAAAACTGCCTTTCGGCTCGCCGCTTGTCGGCTTTGCTGGTCTGAAAGTGATTTTGCTCACGCAAAAATTTCAGGTAACTGCGATATACGAGTTCGGGCAATGTACCGTTATCGACGGCTGTTATGATGGCACAGCCGGGTTCCTGCTGATGGGTGCAGTTGCCAAACCGGCACAGCGATGCCAACTCATTTATCAGCGGATGATTTACACCTTCACTTTCAGCTTCTGCGGTAATGCCGAACTCGCGCATTCCGGGTGTGTCGATGATCATGCTGCCATTGGGTAGCAATACGAGATGCCTCGCTGTGGTGGTATGTTTTCCCTTGCTGTTGGCACTGCTTATAACGCCCTCTTCCTGTACCTTATAACCCAGCAGACTGTTGAGCAGGGTGCTTTTACCAACCCCCGAAGATCCCAGCAGGATGTAGGTGTGGCGGGGCAGGAGGAATTGGCTGACCCACTCATTTTGCTGCACCGGGTTTAGTGCACTGTTGAGCGCCACCGGACAGTTATACCCCAGTTCCCGCACCTGTTGCCGGTATATTTCCGGATCGGGAACAAGGTCAGCCTTATTGAGGATGATGACAGGTTGAATATTGCACTGCACAACCTGTTGCAGGTAACGTTGCAGGCGCATGAGGTTATAGTCGCGATCGAGACCCTGTACGATAAACGCCGCATCGATGTTGGCAGCGAGTACCTGCCGGGTATTTTGAGTGCCTGGTGCTTTCCGGCTGAGTTCATTGATACGTGGAAGTGTATCGACGATAACTCCTTCCTCTTCATAGCATTTTACCAACACCCAATCTCCCACTTTAGGATAAGCTTCCGGTTCGCGGCTGTTAATAAGAGCGCCGGAGAGTTGTGCATCCACGTTACCTGCTTCCGTGATCAACAGGTGTTTAAATCCCTGGATGGACAGGACCCTGGCTGCTTCGAGACCCTCAGACATATTTATTTCGTAATGATGCATATAATGCTCATTCCATCCGTACGACTGTAGCGTCGACATGGTAATAACAATTTTTTCCCCCTGCGTGTGCGGAACATGCACAGCATCGGATATTATAAATTAATTAACGACAGTAATTACGCAGGTAAACGGAGTCTGTTAAAGCGAAATCGCTTTGTGAACCTGCGTCAGGCAACAATGATCGTAAGGAGATAATATGGTGATTGGCGTGTCATCAGGTACAAAGATAATAATTTTGATGATATGCACCCGATATTACCCTTCCCGCCGAAAAGTTCTGACGAAGAACGCTGGAATATATTGGGGGAGTCCTGCCTTTAGCATTAGGTCAATGGAGAGGTGTATTTACGATACGCTTTAGTAAAAACTGAAGCAATTGTACCTGAATGTGAATAACCTGCCCTGATAAAGCCAGTTTTTATGATCTTAAACAGGAAAAGTGGCACATAGCTTGTTTTCTACCCCCTGTAATTTTGCAACAGCATCTTAGCCTTAACAAGCTGTTATATGTATACGCGGTTAACGTCTGATTTATCTTACCCGTTTTACACTACCGGTACGTTTACCCCACACCGGATTGTAGAATAACAGCACCGTCGGAAGGGTCCATATATCCATTTCAGTTACATTATCGATCAAGAAGGGCATCGTGAATGTAGGCATGACTTATTATCGTGAAACGGCAAACGTGAAACGTGAAAATAATTCAAAGCTCTTGTTCACCTGCTGCCTCATGAAATTTCAGCATGAGGAGTCGCCTTCTTGATGAACATTCACGAAACAAGCGAACAATGTGGAAATCAGGAATAGATTCTTTCATGTTTGCCGTTTCACGTCATCTTCAAACCCGTTTATTTATGAGAAAGCGGAAATTGCTTGCACTAACTACCGTGGGAATCCTGTTTCATTTGCTGGTACAGGCACAACAAACCATTTTAGGTTTGGAAACATATTTTGAAGAGGCTTACTGGCGCTATCCAAACATTCCGAACGGCGTTCTGGAAGCGGCAGCGTATTCTGCCTCTCGCATGACGAACCTGCAGCCGTCTGCAACCGATGCCGGTAACTGCACCGGCATGCCCCAACGGTACGGGCTGTTCGCACTTGTTGAGAACGGCCGCGGTTATTTCAAAAACAACCTGCTAACGGTTTGCAGCGGCAGCGACATCACACCTGAGCAATACAACAAAGATGTGCGGTTACAGATCCTGGCTGTAGCCAAGTTCCTGAGCCGGGAAGCCAGCTTCAAACAAATAGATGTAAAGCTCAGTCCGGAAGCGTTTGCGGAGATCTTTGATAAACTGGCAGAGTTTCCCAACGACAGTTCGGTGATCAACAGGTATGCATTGGCCCTGTACAAATATGATATATATGATCACCTGAGAAACGGGTTTACCACGGCTTCGCTGAAAAGAGCGCCGGTTAAGATCGGGATGGAACAGATCTTCCCGGCGCCTTTATTAAGAAAACTGCAATCACCGGCCATCGAGATCAACGTTGGGAAGGACAGCATTGGATACAGCCATAACACAACGGCGCAAACCTTTACCACCGCCATCATCCCGGCTACGCATGTAGCAACCGCAGCCGGCACTCATGAGGCAGCAGTAACGGAAGCAGATTACCAGCCGGCGCTGTACGTAAAGGCAAACAGGAATAATTACCAACGCGGGCGCAATGGCAGCAAGATCACCCACGTAGCCATTCATACCACGGAGGGGAGTTATGCCGCCACTATCTCCTGGTTCAGGAATAGCGGCGCACACCGATCATCGCATTACATTGTACGGTCGGGCGATGGACAAATAACGCAAATGGTGAAGGAAGGCGATATGGCATTGCATGCACAAAATGCCAATGCTTATACAATAGGGATCGAACATGAAGGATATATCCAGAACGGTAATAAATGGTACACAGATAAACTATACCGCTCTTCGGCTGCACTTGTGCGTGATATCTGTACCCGCCGTTCCATCGATGAAACAGCCTGTTACCGCGGCGCTGCTTCGGCCGGCGCCCACCTGCTGTCGGCAGCCTTCAGTATAAAAGGGCATCAGCATTTCAATGGTCAAACCCATACAGACCCCGGTAAATACTGGAACTGGCACAAGTATGCCGACCTCGTGATGCAAAGAGAAACGATAGCGGATGGGAAGGAAATTAAATTCATGACCGTTGCCAATGGCGTTTACCGCATTACCAATGTGAGCAGTAAAAAAGTATTGAACACCCGCAATTGCTCGGGCATTCAAATGGCTAAGGTTACCCAAACAACCTGGAGCGGGTTGAACTGTCAGTGCTGGCGCTTTGACTATGCAGGGGAGGGCTGGTACCGCATCACCAGTTTAGTAAGCGGTCGCGCCCTCGATGTGCCGGGCGGAACAAAAGAACATGTTCAGATCTGTTTAAAAGATACAAAAGAGAATGACAGCCAACTGTGGCGATTAATCGAAATCGGCAGTAAAGGCGAATTCAAACTGGTTAATAAAGCAAGCGGCAAAGTGCTTGACGTGTTTGCCGGTTCGGCAAACAATGGGGCGGCCGTATTGCAAACCGGTTATACAGGCAAGAGCCGTCAGAAATGGACATTGTCTGCAGTGAACACTAATGTTACCGATAATGATAGTCACCGTTTCAGGAAGATAAACTTAGATACTGCGGATGGGGTAGTACCTGCAGGGAATTAGCATACCGCCGAAAGCCGGAAGAAGATACAGCAGTACGATTCAGGCGTGTTATATGCAGGATACAGTATCATTTTTGTCATTAATACACATAATGCAATTTATTATATGAAGGGGTTTAGCGTTTTTTCAGCGGCAAAACACTTAAGCTACGCCTGTTCATCCAATATTTTTTATAACCTCAGTATTTACATGCGATGGTGGCTTGTAGCCTGAGGCTGACGGTTTTAGATTAAACCCATCCTATAAATTTTAACAGCATCTGGTGCAGATTTTAGTGCGCTGCACCAATGTTGTTAATTTTTTTTTATCCCGTGAACAACATTTCATACCTTTGCAATCCCGTCTATTTTTTATAACCTGAAAAGCTTATTACAAAAACCTTCGGCATGTCGCAAAATTTGTTAGAAAAGCTTCAATTACAGGAAGAAAAGAACGTTTTAATTCAGGGTTTGCCTTCCTCTATTGAGAAGCAATTTGCCAAATTATCGTTTGCCAAAAATGTAACACCACTGTTAAAAACCCGAAAGATCGACTTTGCTCTGGTGTTCGCAGTAAACGAAAATCAATTAAACTGCATTTTAAGGGATGTTCTTCCCGCCCTCCAGGAGGAGAGCAAGTTCTGGATTGCTTATCCAAAAAGCACTTCAAAAATTGCTACCGACCTCAGCAGGGGATGTAGTTGGGATGGCGTTAAAAACGCCGGTTTCGATAACGCTGGTGAAGTGGCTTTAGACCATGTATGGACCGCTGTCCGGTTCAACAGGGCCGCCACAGTAAAAGCTAGTGCTGGTGGCAGAAAGAGATCAGTTGCTCCTGCCCCTGCAATGGTAAATTAAGATCAACATTTTCCCGTGCATTTTTAACTAAGCATGTAAACTGTCTCATCACGACAGCAAATTAAATTAATTTTTAACCCCGCCAGGATGAAGTCCGGAGCGGGGTTAATTCGTTGAAGATGTAACGCTCAATGCTAAACGCAAAAGGCTGAAATCCGGAGTCTCTGATTAATTTCAGTCTTTCCATTCTCTAAGCTTTCTCTCTTGTGCCTTAAAGCTTTTTAAATACTATACCCGTCATCTTCGTGATCTCCATTTCCATTTCCTTGATGTGCAGATGCGGCGGTAATAATTCCAGAAACTTCTCGTAAGAATTATTGGCTTCCAGGTCGCCGAGGTTTTGTTCCATCAGGTGTTTTATCTTTTTCAGCTTCAGGTGCTGTAAGGTGGATATTACATCATCTTTATACGTTTTCTCCTCTTTCGTCAGGGGCTTGTGTTTGTATTCCATGTTCAGGTATTTTCTAAAGCCCTGTTCCAGCGAAGAGAATTGCTGCGCTTCAGCCTGCCAGCGTTCGCTTAACTCATACGGTGAGTTCAATAAACTTACCACCAGTGTACTAATATCATTTTCCTGGGAGAATATAAAATCTTTATCGGTAGGCTCCTGGTTACTGGCCATCATATCTTTGTACATCTTCATGATCTTTGCTATCGTTTGATTCTCCAGCATTTCTTCAACGATGGCTTCATTGAAAATATACTCGGCTATTTTTTGCTGGTGGTCCCACGGCGTCATGCCATGTTCAAGCAAAATTTTCAACAGCGCCTTTTCCTGCATTTCATGTTTGAAGATGAGGTTGAAGCTTTCATCACTGTAATTGCCTGCTTCGCCCTGCATTGCATTATCTTCATAATACGGCCCGAAATCTGCAGGTTGCTGTTGATGTTTCGCTTCGTCCTTAGCCACTTTTTCCCTGATGAATTTATTCACCAGGTTAACCAGTCCGTTCTCTTCAATGTGCAACAGTTCAGCGCACTTTTTGATATAATCCTGCTGTTTGGTAAAATCTTCGAGCTTGTTGATTTTGGCAATGGTTTCAGCTACGTGGGTCACTACCGCCGCTTTTTTACTGGCATCGTTGCCCACATCTTTCATCTGTACTTCGAGTTGAAATAAGATGAAGTCTTTTTTATTCTTATCTATAAAATCGCGGAAACTGGCTGCGCCCACTTTATTTACATAACTATCGGGGTCTTCCTTATCGGGGATCAATACCAGCTTTACATTCAGGCCTTCTTCGAGGGCCATATCCAAACCACGCAGGGCGGCTTTTACGCCGGCGGCATCGCCGTCATAAATGATGGTGAGGTTATTGGTGTACTTCTTTATAAGCCGTAGCTGGTCAATGGTAAGCGAAGTACCGCCTGAGGCCACTACGTTTTCGATACCGGCCTGGTGCAGCGAGATCACATCGGTGTACCCTTCAACCAGTAAACATTCATCGAATTTATCAATGGCCTGCCGGGCAAAGTATGTTCCATACAGGATCTTGCTCTTTACATATACTTCGTTCTCCGGCGTGTTGATGTATTTGGGCGCCCGGTCGCTTTTGCCAATGATGCGGGCCCCAAAACCAATCACCTTGCCCGTTTGGTTATGCACCGGGAAAATGATTCGGCCGCGGTAATTATCCAATGGTTTATCGTCACGCACCACTACCAGTCCGCTCTTTTGCAGGTTCTCGATACTGTATTGGGCGGCAAGCGCGGTTTGCGCAAAGGAATCGCGGGTTTGCAAACAATATCCCAGCTGAAAGCGCTCCATGATCTCTTCCCTGAAACCACGTTCTTTGAGGTAGCTTAAACCAATGGCCTGGCCTTCCTCGCTTTCGAACAGGTTTTTAGAGAAATACTGCCGGGCGAAATTATTCAGGATGAAAAGGCTGTCGGCCACCATCTGCTGTTGCTTAACTTCGGGGCTGACGGCTGTTTCCTCAACTTCGACATTATATTTTGCAGCAAGCCAGCGCAGGGCTTCCACATAGGAATACTTCTCATGCTCCATAATGAAGCTGATGGTATTGCCGCTGCGGCCGCAGCCAAAACACTTATAGATCTCTTTGGCGGGAGAAACGGTGAAAGAAGGTGTTTTTTCACCATGGAACGGGCAAAGCCCCAGGTAGTTAGCGCCTCTCTTCTTCAACTTGATAAAACCGCCTACAATTTCAATTATATCTATGCGGCTTAAAATCTGCTGTATGGTTTGCTGACTGATCATTGATTGGCAAATTTAATAATTTGGAAATTGATGTTGGATAAGAAATGGGGGTGTGGGAAAAAAGGCATTAAAGAAAAGAAATATATTCGGATAGAAATGAAAGAGGGATTAGGAGCAAGCTATATCAATTAAATCAGGCATTGGCAATTACAAACAAAAACTGAATGTCATTGAAGCGCTGTCTAAAATCGAAAAAGACATCCTTTCGGGCCAGGGTATGCCCTGCAATCCTTAACAACACTAAGCCGTAAACCTACGGTAACTTACCACGCCCGGCAACTTAATGAATTACAGAAATTTGTATATATTCTCTTGAACCATAGCTAAAAGCAACGGGCTGAAACCGGTTCCCCTCCGTTAACAACCGGTTCATAATTTTTATGCGCTTTCCCCAGTTTATTCGGCAAATGTTTCTTAAATTAGATTACTACTCCGTCGTACACCTTACCGACCAACTATAATAGAAGTTCTTTTATTTCTTCATTTATAAATTTTCTCCCATGGTAACTACTGATATCGCACAGCTATCAAGAGAATGCAATGCCTGGAGGGAGACATTGCGTTCTTACCGAGATGAATTCGGTCAACTTAAACACCGCCTCCAGGATCTTGCCGGGCACCAAACCAACAGAGACATCCTCCTGGAAATTGAACACCTCGACAATCAGTTCCACATTCAGCTCATTAACATTCACGACCTCAAGCAAGCCATCAAACATCACCACCGCAAGCTCAACACGGAGATGGCTGAAACAAATGGGCAACTGGCAGACGACACGACCTCCGATCACGAAAAATTATTCAACGATTATCAGCAACTGGAAAATACCCTGCACGATGTAAAGCAGGAGTTCTCGCACTTTGCGAGCCATATAGCGTAACTCATATTATGAATGTCTGCTGGTAAAATAGCAGACTTTACGTTTTTAAGGACCAGATGTAAGGGGTAAGAAGTAAGTTGACGAGTTAACAGGTTTACAAGGGTCTTCAAAAGTTCAATATCTCCGGATTTATAACTTGAAAAGCTATTGATTATCACTACTTGTTTTTCAAGTTATATAAAAGACGTAAGAAGCAGGATGTAAGAAGCCCGCTATTTTTCAGCAATCTGAAACAACTCAGGAGTTCGAAATATCAGACTCTTCATACTTCTTACTTCCTGCTTCTGCAAATAGCGCACTCAATAGCAACTTTCTTTTGTTAAACGCTTAATGCGTATTGACCATCCCTCCCTATCAGCCGCATCCATACCTTTTAAAACTACCTATTCTTCATTTTAAAAAATTGTTTGCTATGGCTGAATTTGATACCTCACACGTAAAGAATGTAGTCTTGCTGGGCCACGCCGGCTGCGGCAAGACCACGTTGGCGGAATGCATGCTATATGAAGCAGGCCTCATTACCCGCCGCGGCTCCATTGCCGAAAGAAACACCATCGGTGATTACCACGAACTGGAACAGGAACGCGGTAACTCCATCTTCTCCAAATTAATGCACACCAAATGGCGGGGTTATAAGATCAACATCATTGACACACCCGGTTACGACGACTTCGTTGGTGAAGTGATCTCGGCCCTCAGGGTAGCCGATACCGGCGTAATGCTGCTCAATGCCGTTATGGGTGTTGAAGTGGGCACCGACATCATCTGGGATTACACCGAACAATTTAAAACGCCCATGATCTTTGCGGTGAATAAACTCGATGAAGACAATGCCGATTTCGAAAAAACCATTCGCGAAGCAAAAGCCCATTTTGGCGGCAAGGTAGCTGTGGTGCAATATCCGCGGCAACAGGGCGCCGGCTTTCACGAGATCATCGATGTGCTTCGTATGACCATGTATAAATTCAAAGACACGGGCGGTAAACCCGAAAAAATGCCCATACCCGACGATGAACGGGAACGCGCCGATGAACTGCACAAGGAACTTATTGAAGCGGTTGCCAGCAACGACGAAACGCTGATGGAAAAATACTTCGACAAAGGCGAGCTGGATGAAGATGAAATGAAAAGCGGTTTGAAAAAAGCCATGATCAATCATGATCTGTTTCCCGTATTCTGTCTTTCGGCAGAACGGAATATGGGCAGCGGCCGCCTGATGGGATTTATAGATAATGTTTGTCCCAGCGCCAATGAAATGCCGGCGCAAAAAACAAGGGGCGGACAACCATTGCCCTGCGATGCCGGCGGCCCGGCCTGCATCTTTATTTTCAAGACCATCAGTGAGCCGCACGTTGGCGAATTGTCGTTCTTTAAAGTATATTCAGGCACCGTGCAAAGCGGTATGGAACTGGAGAACGAATCAACAGGCGTTACAGAAAAGCTGAACCAGTTGTTTTTGGTAGAAGGAAATAAACGCACGAACATTAGCGAGCTGGTTGCCGGCGATATAGGCGCCACGCTTAAACTTAAAAACACGCATGTTAACAATACCCTGCACATAAAGGGAAAGAATTACGAACTGCCTGCCATTGAATTTCCACCACCCAATATGTCGGTGGCCATAGAAACGCTGAAGAAAGGCGAAGAAGAAAAACTGTCGCAGGCATTGCACCAGTTGAAGGAAGAAGATCCCACGCTGATAGTGGAAGTATCGCAGGAGCTAAAACAAACGCTGATCCATTGCCAGGGCGATATGCACCTGGCGGTGGCCAAATGGAAAATAGAGCATTTACATAAAGTAGAAGTAAAATTCGTAAAACCACGGATCCCATATCGCGAAACCATTCGCCGCATGGCCGAAGCCAGCTACCGCCACAAAAAGCAGAGCGGGGGGGCCGGACAGTTTGGCGAAGTGTTCCTTCGGATAGAGCCCTGGCATGAAGGCATGCCCGATCCGCAGGGATTGACCGTTCGCGGCCGCGATGTGCATGATCTTGACTGGGGTGGTAAACTCGTTTATTTTAACTGTATTGTGGGCGGTGCGATCGACAATCGCTTCCAGCCTTCGATTTTAAAAGGTGTTATGGAGAAAATGAACACAGGCCCGCTGACCGGGTCGTATGTACGTGACGTTCGGGTATCGGTTTACGACGGCAAAATGCACCCGGTGGATAGTAATGATATTTCTTTCAAGATAGCCGGTTTAATGGCCTTTAAACAGGCTTTTCAGCAAGCCGACCCGCAGATCCTGGAACCCGTTTACCAGGTTGATGTGTTATGTCCCGACGATTTGACCGGCGCCGTTATGGGCGATCTGCAAAGCCGACGGGCCGTAGTGGAAGGTATCGATACCCAGGGCCATTTCCAGAAAGTGATCGCCAAGGTGCCGCTGGCCGAAATGGACGGGTATTCCTCATCCCTGAGGTCAATTACCCAGGGCCGCGCCAAGTTCACCATGAGGTTTTATGACTATGTTGCCGTGCCGTTCGATGAGCAGCGCAGGTTGATTGACGATTATTCGAAGACGGCGAAGGAAGAACTTGTATAAAAATGTGATAATTTGATGATGAGATAATGTGATAATTGAATACAGCTTTCGATTTCAAATTCACGGCATTATCACATTATCAAATTATCGAATTATTTCATTGGCTTTCGAACCAACTTGGCCCTAGCATATATAATAGCTACCTCCGGGTGGCTATTTTTCTTGCCAATAAAACATCGATGTTCTTTTGTAAACGTTGCCCATGCAGGCTATTAAAAATTTTATTTGAATTCGTGAATATCAGTTATTTTCAATGAGTAATGAAAAGGGCACTGAACGCTGTCATAACCAAAAAAACGAATGTAAAACCGGTCAGCGCCCTGTGCTCAAATCATTTTTTTTTTATGGAGGTGAACGCCTTGAATAAACCTGAATTTATATCAGGTGGTGGTGAAGCAGGGCAACTGATGAGGTCGACCAACTGGTCGGCCAGCCCGGCGGGAGTACCGGCAACGTGGCCACAACAACTGCACACTGCCATCCTTATCATATTGCATTCGCACGTACCCATGTTCGTCGCCTGGGGCCCGGCAGGCGCTTTATTGTATAACGATGCGTGCCAGCCGCTGATAGCGGCTTTCCCCGGCGAAGCTATGGGCCAGCCGGTTCAAACTGTATTCGCCGAACAATGGAATACCCTGTCCCCGGCGTTTGAGCAGGCCAGACAGGGGCGGCCTTCAACAATATCCGATATTACGTTCGTTACCAGCCGGCAGGGCAATTCCGAAGCAACAGCATATACTTTTTCGTGCATTCCACTCGTAACCGAAACAGGAGAAACAGGCGGCATACTGGTTACCGCCAGCGAAAACAACACCCGCCTTTCGGCCCGGAATAAAAAGATCTATGACGTATTATTGCAGCTTCCCATTGGAATACTTGTTTTAAGAAAGCAGGATTATGTGGTTGAACTGGCCAATGAGGCCTATTTAAAAATGACGGGCAGGGCTGGCAACGACCTGGCCGGGCATTCGATTTTCGGGCGATCATCCGAACCGGAGGGACAACTTTTTAAAAAGCTGATTGACGAGGTTATGGAAACCGGGCGATCGCATATCGAGAACGGAATGCCGTTCCAGGTAATGCAAAACGGCCGGTTGGTAGAAGTTTATTTCAATATACTGTTCTACCCGGTTCAGGAAGCCGCGGGTACTACGGGCGTAATGCTGGTTGCCCGTGAAGTAACCGATTTTGAACTGGAAAGAAAACGGATGGAAAACAGCGAGCATTATTTCCGCAGGCTGGCCGACACCGTTCCGGTAATGCTTTGGATCACCCGACCCGACGGAAATTGCACATATGTTAATCAGAAATGGTACGACTATACGGGGCAGCCGCAGGAAGAAACGCTGGGCCGGCGATGGTTATCTGTAGTTCATCCCGATGATGTAGATCAGATGGCAACCGCTTTTCAGGAAGCCAATGCCCGGCAGGCGCCTTTCAATCTTGAATACCGCATAAAAGGGGCAGATGGGGTGTACCGCTGGATCCTCGACTCCGGTTCGCCTGTTTTTGACAAACAGGGCGCCTTTGAAGGGTTTATCGGTTCGGTGATCAATATCGACAAGCGTAAACAGGCCGAAAATGCCGTGCGGTTAAGGGAAGCACAATTCCGGCAGCTCGCCGATTCCATGCCACAGATCGTATGGACGGCCGCAGCCGATGGCTACGTAGATTATTATAACAAGCAATGGTACCTGCTGATAGGGGAAGAGAACCAGTACGGAGATGAAAGCTTCATGGCTCATGTGCACCCCGACGACTATGAACGGTGTTTATCTACCTGGCATGCGGTAGTTAAGACGGGTGAACCATATGAAGGTGAATTCCGGTTCAGGGTAAAAGCGCCCATAGATGCATATAGCTGGTTCCTGGTGCGCGCCAGGCCTATTACAAATGAACATGGCCACATCATTAAATGGTATGGAACCTGTACCGATATCGATGAAGTAAAACGGATAGAGCATACCCTGCGCGAAAGCGAAGAACGGTTCAGGGTAGTGGTGAATTCGGCGCCGGTAATGGTATGGATGAGTGACCCGCAAAAGCGCTTTACCTTCTTCAATAAACGGTGGCTCGAATTTACCGGCCGCACGATGGAGCAGGAGTTATGGGATGGCTGGAAAGAAGGCATCTATGCCGATGACCTCAATAACGGACTTGCGATTTATAACCAGGCGTATGAAACCAGGAGCGACTTTGAAGTGGAATTCCGCCTTCAACGGCATGATGGCCAGTACCGCTGGATCGTATGCCAGGGCATTCCGCGGTTTTCGTACGACGGCACTTTTCTCGGTTATATCGGTTCAGGCATCGATATCCATGAACGTAAAACGATCCGGATCGAACTGGAAAACCGGGTAGCGGAAAGAACAGATGAATTATACCAGAAGAACCAGGCCCTGGAAGAAACAACCCGGGAACTGAAAGAGATCAACCAGCAACTGCGTCAGAGCGAGGAACGGTATTTACGTATGACCAACGAAGTGGAAGATTATGCCATCATCCTGCTGAGCAGGGAAGGCTATATCGAGAACTGGAATAAAGGCGCCGAAAAAATAAAAGGCTATACAGCGGATGAGATCATCGGCAGACACTTCAGGCTCTTTTACAACCACACCGATCAGCAACACGGCCTGGCGGAAAGATTGATTGAAGAAGCAGTGAGGCATGGCAAATCAACATTTGAAGGCTGGCGTGTTCGAAAGGACGGGTCAACCTTTTGGGCGTATACGGTGATCACCGCATTGCATAACGACCGGAACGACATCATCGGCTTTTCAAAAGTGACGCGCGATCTTACGCAACGCAAGCTTGCAGAAGACCGCCTGAAAATGTATGCCGAGCAGCTGGAGCAAAAGAACCGCGAACTGGAACGCAGCAATAGCGAATTGTCGTCATTCAGTTACGTGGCCAGTCACGACCTGCAGGAGCCATTGCGAAAGATCCAGGCATTCGGTAACCTCATACAACAACGCGACGTTGCCAATTTAAGCGATACCAGCAAGGATTATTTCGACCGTATGGTAAAAGCGGCCGTTCGCATGCAGAACCTCATCGACTCCTTACTGGAATTCTCCCGCACCACAACCGCGCGGAAGAATTTTGAAAATACCGATCTGAACGTATTGCTCGATGACGTAAAAAAGGAACTGGGGCACCGCATTGAAGAAAAAAAGGCGGTGATAGAAACGGCTCATTTACCTACACTGACCATCATCCCGTTCCAGTTCAGACAATTGCTGTCGAACCTGATCAGTAATTCGCTGAAGTATGCAAAGGAAGGGGTAACGCCGGTAATTGAAATAAAAGCAGATTATATAAAAGCAAGGGACCTGAATGCGAAAGACGCCCTGCCGGGTAAGGATTATTTTCAGTTTTCAGTGGCCGATAACGGTATCGGGTTTGAACAGGAATATGCAGAGAAGATTTTTGAACTGTTTCAGCGGTTGCATGGCCGTAATGAATATACCGGTTCGGGTATAGGGCTGGCCATTTGTAAAAAGATCGTAGAGAACCATCAGGGTTTTATGCGGGCGGAAAGTTTACCGGGGCAGGGGGCTACGTTCTATTTTTATATTCCGGTAAAGTAGGAATAGGGCTTAAAGACGAAAGCCAAAAGCAAATACAGCTTCTTGCTACGAGCGGATACAGCCTAATGCCCAATGCAGAAAGCTAATGCAATTGACAAAAAAATAAAGTCCGCAAGTAGTGTGGTAGCACGCCTTGCGGACTTCTTCTTATTTCTTACATCAGTATTTCGCACACTCCTTCAACTCTCTTTCGCTATAAGCCAAACCATACTGTTTCAGCACATCATCGGGCACCCCGTTCCATTTGTTTGGTGTATTACCGGCATAACCGAGGTCTTTCACCCCGATTTCGCTGGTGTAAAAACCGGAAGCGGTAAAGTCGCGCATCAGGTTAAAGAAGGCAACGCCCTGCGCCATGTCGGGTTTGGCTTTTTTAGGCCAGGCAATATCATCAACCAGCGACATACGTTCCTGTTCGCTTGCATCGACAAACGATTTGTTGAAGCGTTTCAGGCTTTGTACATCGAGCCAGCGCAAACCGCCCCGCATGGGGATCTGGTTCTCGGGCCTGTCTTTCACCATGAATTCGATGAAATCGGGCACTTTGGCATCGGATGCGCTGCCGCTTACTTCATCACGCGGAATGATGATATCGGCCAGGATGGTGATAGTAGCCATTTCGTGCGGCGTAAAGAAAGTGGTTGATAACAATTCTCTCTCACGAACCTTTTCTTCTTCGGCGCGGTCTAATGTGAACTCGCTGTTGCCAGGCCCGGCAGCTTTGCCGTCGGCGCCTTTTTTATCATCGCTTTTGCAGGCATCGAGCAGCACGCCGGCCGACAGGGTACCTAATGCAATTGCTTTCAGGGATTTTCTTCTATCCATAATTAGTTCTAAGTTATGAATTTCTTGGTTTATTAATCTACTTGTAAACCACGGCGTAGCCGGGGCAGGCGCATACAACCAGTCAACTCGTCAACTAATATTCCTTTTCTTCATTTCATCAATGATATACTCGGAAGTGCGCATCGACAAAGCGAGGATGGTCCAGGTGATATTTTTATCGGCCTGTGAAACGAACGGACCGCCATCGACGCAGAACAGGTTTTTACATTCATGCCCCTGTGCCCATTTGTTCAATGCCGATTTTTTGGGATCGTTGCCCATACGTACCGTACCTGCTTCATGAATGATAACCCCCGGCTCATGCAAACCGTAGTTGTTCTTTTCATCATCATCGCCGCCCCAGGTAATAACAGCGCCCATTGCATGCATGATCTCCTTAAAGGTTTCCTTCATGTGTTTGGCCTGTTTGATATCGTATTCGGTTGGTTTTACATTGAAGCGTAAAACAGGAATACCGTATTTGTCAACCACCTTCGGATCTATTTCGCAGTAATTGCTTTCAACCGAAAGGGCTTCACCACGGCCGGCCATTCCAACGCGTGCGCCATAGAAATAACGGTAATCTTCTTTCAGTGACTTACCGTAACCGCCGGCCTCTTTTTTCTGCCCGTTTACCAGCCACTTGCCATTCATTTCCTGGATGCCGCCGCCAAAACCATAAGCCGGCTGGCCAAAACCGCCCCAGTATTCAATGTGGTAACCGCGGGGGAAATCGAGTTTTTTGTTGTCGCCCCACCACGGAGAATATATATGTGCACCGCCAACGCCGTCTTCATTGTAGCGTTTGCGGCCGAACAGTTCGGGAATAACACCGCCCATATCGGCGCCGGTTGAATCGTGCAGGTATTTACCAACCACACCGCTGTTGTTCGACAGTCCGTTTGGATAGCGGGGCGATTTCGAATTCAGCAGCAGGCGGGCAGATTCGCAGGCGCTGGCAGCCAGGATCACTGTACGGCCCATCACCTGGTATTCCGTCAAATCGGTTTTGTTTACATACGATACGCCGGTAGCCTGTCCTTCATTATTGGTGAGCACTTCACGCGCCATGGCGTTGGTGACCACATCGATATTACCCGTTTGAATAGCAGGGTTAATCAGTACGGAAGAAGAGGAGAAATCGGCATAAGCATAAGAGCAGGCGCGGTTACATTGCCCGCAAAAGATACATTCCCCACGTGAGTCGTTGATCTTTTTGGTAAGAATAGAAAGGCGGGAAGGAATTACGGGAATGCCGATACCGGTGGCCGCTTTCTTGATCATGAGCTCGTGCAGGCGGGGTTTGGGAGGCGGAAGGAAAATTCCGTCAGGATGATCTTCCAGTCCTTCATTACTGCCAAACACCCCGATCAGCCTGTCGACTTTATCGTAATAAGGTTTTATGTCGTCATAGCCAATTGGCCAGTCGTCACCCAGTCCATCGATACTACGGCGTTTAAAATCTTTGGGTCCAAAACGTAATGAGATACGTCCCCAGTGATTGGTACGGCCGCCGAGCATACGGGCGCGCCACCATTCGAATTTGGTATCATCTGCACGGGTGTAGGGCTCGCCATCAATTTCCCAACCATGATAACATGCGTCAAAATCACCAAACGGCCTGAACTTGGTGCTTGCACCCCTACGTGGCGATTCCCATGGATTTTTTAATTGCGTTACATTGGTCCTTGGATCGTACATTGGTCCGGCCTCAATCAAACATACTTTCAACCCAGCCTTCGACAATACGTAAGCTGCCATGCCGCCACCGGCGCCGGAGCCTACGATGATGGCATCATACTGCTTTGCGTTCTTTTTTACCTGAAGATCCCCCATAAGAGTGAGAAAGTTTTAAAATTGACGATTGGTTTAGAGGCATAAATGTAAAGTTTTAGCAGTCCTTTCCAATTTTTTATAATGTATTTTTTATGTGTGGTTTAGATAGTATCGGGTTAAGATAAGAAAACATTAACAGGTCGTTTACAAAGCATGACCCGGTTCAAAATGCCGGCAAAAAAATGCAGTGTCACAAATTACCGTGCGATCAACGGCGCGGTGAATTATATACCGGGTTTTCGGCGGTAACAATTTAATCGGGTGAAAGAAATGCTGGAAGGGCAGCGTTGAAATGCGTGCAGGAAACGGCGAAAAATGCGGGGCCGTGCTGTTGGGTAATAGCTTGCCGCGGGTTAAGAAAAACCGGTGGCCGTGATGTTTTTTTTGGAGCCGGTGTAACAGGTACATAAAAACAAGGACCGGGCAGGGATATATGGATCTTAGCGGGGTGCAGCAGCGGGAATGTTTAATGTAAGTATTACACTTACAGGGGACTATTTTTGAAAATTATATAATAGAACACCTGTTTCGTTTTATTTTCTTCAAAGAATTGCTTTTTAGTTGCAGTTTCAGTACAGGAATATATAGATAAACCCTTATTTGTAAAAAAATCAGCTGCAAAAATTGCAGAAATTATGTTTTAAACACGCAATTTTACGACTATAAAATCGTTGTATTGATGTCCTTTTATTCTGTAAAAACCTATAATCAGATATCCCTATGACCCCGTACATCCAAAACGAAACGGATTACCTGGCCGAGAAATTTATGATTCTGGAATATCATATTGCCCACGCCAGTAAGATAGCTCTTCTGAAAATCCAAAGCTGGAAATTTGCCGTTAAGAATCCAGAAGTAGGAACAAGGTATCAAATGGCAGCGGAAGATATGGTACGCCAGTCATTAATGAGTTTTGTGCCCAATTCACATATCTTAAGTGAAGAAGGCTTTTATTTTCGACCGATCGCCAACTAATTTTGTTTTAAATAATCACAGCAAGTCGTTTCCGCCGGGAGCGACTTTTTTGTTGGAATTTGGTTATTGCAGATTGTGGATTGCGCTCGATTTTCCAGCCTTCATACATTTTCCGGCATTACTGATTTATGATCAACTGAACGCTATGGTTTCCGGCATATCGGGAAGCCGGCATTGCCGCGAGTTTAGTTGTTCCTTTACCATTCACCTCTTTTGCGCATTTGTCGTTTTATCTTTTCAATGCCCATTCACCTTTATAAATTATCGATATTTATTTTTCGGAATATATAACAGAAACCAATAAATGATAATTTATTAAATGATAGTCCATAATATTCCGGCGGCACCGGATTGACAACCTATCATTAATGGTTAACCTGTATACGGCGTTCTCCGGCGTGTCTAAAAATTTTATTTTTCGAAACACACAATCGAAAAGACCTCCTTATCTTTGTTTTGGCAACACTAATCAGCGAAAGTGAGCAAGAACTGGTGAGGCGAGCAATGTAGCCGATGCACAAACCTTATCTGATGGACCGGATTCAACACATTACGCCATTTCTTCTCTTTTTATCTCTATTTATTATCTCATATGCCTGCGGGCATTTTTGGTGTGCCTTCTCATATTTTGCATTTATAGTCAATCCGTACAACTGGCAGGTTTCAACGAAATTGTTCAATCAACGTCATTTGTTTACCGATCTGCAACCGGCGGTTCTTCCCAACCGGTTCAGGGTGATCGTACGTTGTACTGAATATGTGCCGGAATGGTTCCGGTCGTCACGATACGGCAGAACCGCATAGCAGCGGCGAATGATACCAGGCAGTCATATGAAACAGCGATAAAACGGATAGCAACAACTCCTCATCAGACCATGGTACTGCCCTCAACAGGCAGGGCCATCGCATTCTTATTTACTGTTTAATAGTAACCTATGTTATTTCAGTACGGTGACCAATACCTGCTGACGTGCAAGTGCATTTTGCCCGGCAAGTGGCAATACGAAGTTTGCGGAACAACTGCTATTGTTATTTGCAATAAACCTTTTCTTATGAAATTGAAAAAAGAGGATATTGAAAGGATCAGGCTTGCGAGGGAATTATTAACAAAGAACAGAAGATATCATATAACGATTAACGATCTAAGTCAGCAAACACAACTCAACAGAACGAAACTGCAGTATGGATTCAAGCAGTTGTTTGGGATAAGCATTGACGATTACCGGATATTGCTGCGAATGGAAAAAGCGAAAGAGTTGCTTGAACAAACGGAAAAAAGTGTAAAGGAAATATCGACGCTGGTAGGATATAAAAGCATGGGTAGTTTTAGTACAATGTTCAAAAAAATATATAGCAAGTCGCCCTCCGAATGGCGGAGCGGGCTTCACGGTTAAAGACGTAGTGAACATATAAACCTTGTCGTGCAAAGTGAAATCACTTTGGCGATATTTCTTTTGCCATACAAATGATGAGTTTAATATTATAATAACACTAACAGTATGGAATATGTGAAAAAGTGAAAATAAAAATCGAAATTGTGCAAATAAAAGAAATGATGTGTTGTATATTGCAGTAGATATTTGAAAGGACGGTTTTCAATACATACATAGTCGGAAAGTGTTAGCGGTGGTACAAACTTATTGGGTGCTCTGGTGCATAAGCCCTCAAAGCGTACTTCAACAACAATAATGCTAAACAGGCCATATGTACCCCGCTACACTGCTGACGCCCGTGTATTTGATTCGTACTCTTATATTATATAACAGGCATGATTGATTGCAATTGCACTAACGCGGAAGCCTGTAAAGATCTTTACATTTTTTGGGCTATAGAATGATGATCCGGGGCCGGTGGCATTACAACGGGTCAGGTGGAACGATATTTTGCAGGAGGGTCACTGATTTACACCTGCTCTTATTTTGCGGGGATGAAAGACGAGTCGCTCCCGGCTTTCTCCCAATGACCAGGATTATAACCCCGGCATTGCCGGCTCCCGGATTCATTTAATATACGGCATCAATTTTTTACTAATTGGCCTTTCTTGATCTATTATAGAAGGTTTTTAACAGTGGCTTGCCCGTACTGCCTTTTCTGTCCAGTAAGGGCACTATAGGTAAGCAATTTAAAATTCCAGGAAACAGGCACCAGTACCGGAAATTCCAAGAACCAGGACCCAAAAAAGAAATACAAAAAATTAAAAGAAGCAGGGAAATGATTCTTTGGAACCTGTGATTTGAAATTTGAGATTTCTTTATTTGGATCTTAAGATTTGAGATTTGTGATTTCTTATTTGTGATTTTACTTTACTAACTTCAGCTATGGACCTGCGGGTACTAACTGATGAGATACTGCTGCAACTACTAAAAGCCGATAATGACAAGGCTTTTAAAGAGATCTATGCCCGCCACTGGAAGCCCATATTCGAGGCAGCTTATTACCGGCTCGCCAATAAAGAGGTGGCCAAAGAACTCGTTCAAACCATATTTCTGCGCATCTGGGAAAAACGGCATTCCAATCAAATACAACATCTTGCCGCCTACCTGCAAACTTCAATCAGGAACAGCATCATCAATTACCTCGAATCTACGCTTGTGCATAAAAAATACCAGCAGCACGTTGTAGACTCCTCTGCAGGTTTCTGTAACAGCACACAGGCAACCATCAACTTTCACGAGCTGTCGCAGGCAATAGAAAAAGCGATCGACATGCTCCCCGAAAAAACCAGGCATGTGTTCCGGCTCAGCCGCTTCGACCAGCTTTCTATAAGGGAAATTGCGGCCAGTATGAATATTTCGGAAAAAGCCGTTGAATACCACATCACCCGGTCGTTAAAAACACTGCGCTTTTACCTGAAAGATTACCTCGATCCCGCATTATAATTCTTCCGCCTCATTTTTTTTCGGGCCGTTTAGGGTATGGCTGCACTTGCCTGTCAAGTTAGTATACCGGGTTATGGTAAATATAAGTTTATGGACCGCATTGCTTTCAGGGAACTTCTTGTAAGATATGTAAACGGAACCGCCACGCCGGAAGAAAAGGCGCTGGCAGATCACTGGTATGAATTGTTATACGATCGCCAACTGCCTGCATTAAAACAGGAAGAACTGGATAGTATTGAACAGGAAATGTGGGCTCATATAGAAATGGAAGGGAATATGAAACGTGCCGGTGGCAGGAAACGGATATACTATATTGCCGCCGCCGCTGTGGTGGCGGGGTTTATAATAATCTCCTCCGTTTTGTTCACTACCATGCCCAAATCATTTTCATACGAGCAAAGCCGGCAACAAAACAAATTAACTGAAAGCATCAATAATACCGCCGCTCCGCAACGTATTACCCTGAATGATGGTAGTTATGTTATTCTGCAGCCTGCCTCAAAAATTGCTTACTCCCGGTTCGATTCAACCAAACGGGAGATCTATCTTGAAGGCGAAGCGTTTTTCCATGTAACCAAAGATCCGGCCCGGCCTTTTTACGTTTATACCAATGAACTGGTGACAAAAGTATTGGGCACCAGTTTCGATGTTCGTGCATTTCCACACGATAATACCGTTAAGGTATTGGTGCATACCGGCAAGGTAACTGTATACCAGCGCAGGAAAGATCAGCGCGAACAGGAAATGGCAAAAGCCCGGGCCGCCATCATTACCCCCAACCAGCAGGTGCTGTATAACCGGCAGCAGGCAAGCATCGTAAGGTCAATTGCCGCACAACCGCTGGTGGTTAATGTAAGTAATACAAAAAGCAACGAACAGGCTGCGTTTGCCGATGCGCCGGCCTCTGCAGTATTTATGGCTATTCAAAAGGCCTATGGCATCTCCATTGTTTTTGATGAAGAGCTGATGAGCCATTGCACCTTTACCGGCGTATTTACCAATGAATCTTTTTTTGAACGGATTAACCTGGTATGCAAAGCCATCGAGGCCACTTACGAACAGGCCGACGGGCAGGTGATCATAACAGGTCATGATTGTGAGCAATAAATACTAATTAAATAATACATTACCAATGCATGACTCATCATAAGCCTTTCGATTCCGCCCGGGATCGCTCAGGTATCCACCTTCGCCAGTACTATGGCGCTTAAATAAAAAGCCGGCGATGCTGCTACATCACCGGCCGGTAAATATCCCGTTGCGTTAATAGCTTCTTTTTACAAAGGAGCCGGGATTGCTTTTGATCTAACTTATAAACCAAAAACGCTCAAAGGTATGAGAAATATCCCTTTGCTCAGGCTGTCTTTTTGTGTAAACACTATCAAACATACCGCCCTGCAACTGGTAATGGCCCTTGTTTTCGCCGTTATCGGTTATGCCGAACCAGGCCATACGCAGGGGGTGCTCGACCGTGAAGTTACCCTGAACGTCAAAGAAAAAAAGCTGGAGTATGTATTGACCAAAATTGAGGAACAAACAAAAGTGATGTTTGTCTTCAGTCCGAAACTAATACAAAGCAACCGGCTGGTTACCATTACCAAATCGAAGGAAAAGTTATCGGTTGTGCTGAATGAAATTGCTGACCAGCTCAACCTCGAATATGAAGTAATAGGAGATAAGGTGTTGCTGAAACGGCAACTGGCCGATAAAGCCGGAACTGAACCGGAAGCATTGCCTGAAATTATCCCGGTTCCCATTACCGGTAAGATCACCAATGCCAAAGGTGAACCTTTATCAGGTGTAAGCATTGTGATAAAGAACAAACCCGGCGGTACCTCTACCAATGCCAACGGCGTTTTTAGTATCGAGGCCAATGAAGGTGATATACTGGTTGTTTCAATCATTGGTTTCAAAACAAAGGAAGTGACCGTAGGCGGCCAGCATGAAATTAGTATCAGCCTGGAGGAAGCAGTGGCGGAGCTCACTACGGTGGTAGTGGGCTCGCGCTCATTAAGACCGCGGACAAATGTTGAATCGCCGGTGCCGGTTGATGTCATTTCTTCCAAAGACCTGCTGGCAACCGGGCAAATTGAACCAGCTCAACAGATCCAGTTCACGGCCCCGTCATTTGTATCGAACCGGCAAACCGTTGCCGATGGCACCGATCATATTGATCCGGCTTCATTGCGCGGTCTTGGCCCCGACCAGGTGCTGGTACTGGTAAATGGCAAACGCCGGTACAATACGGCATTGGTAAATATCAATGGTACGGTAGGGAAGGGCTCGGTTGGAACCGACCTGAACTCCATTCCCGCCAGCAGTATCGAACGCATTGAAGTGTTGCGCGATGGCGCCGCATCACAATATGGCTCAGACGCTATTGCCGGCGTTATAAACGTTGTGCTGAAAAAGAAAACCGGCACGCAGGTATTTGCCCATGCCGGACAACAATATGAAGGCGATGGCGCCAATTTACAGTTCGGGCTTAATCATGGCTTCAAACTGGGCAAAAGTGGTGTGCTGAACATCACCGGCGAAATAAGACACCGCCAGCCAACCAACCGGGCCGGCGAATACCTGGGCACAGTATATACCAACAATGTAGCGCAGGACGAACAGTTGATTGCGCAGAACGGCGGCTGGGACAGAAAGAACAATATGTATATCGGTAATTCAAAACAGCTGAATGCTTATGGCGAAGCCAATCTTGAACTGCCCGTTACAGCAAATACCAGGATCTATGCAATGGGCATGTACAGTTACCGGAAAGGAAAAGCGGCCGGTTTTTACCGCTATCCCAAACAAACCACACAGGTGGTGGCTCAATTATATCCCCGGGGTTTTCTGCCTTACATCGGTTCCGATATAAACGACCGGTCGATAATGGCCGGCATTAAAGGCAAAACTGCCAATGCCTGGAACTGGGATGTAAGCACCGTGTATGGCGGCAACCAGTTCAGTTTCGAAGTAACCAATTCAAACAATGCCAGTATGGGCGCCGCGTCACCCACAGAATTTGATTGCGGCAAACTGGGCTTTAATCAAAGCACTACCAATGTCGACTTTTCAAAAGATTTCGGTTCACAGCTCAAACTATCATCGTTCAACGTAGCGGTTGGTGCAGAAATGCGTTTCGATATGTTTACAATCGAAGCGGGGGAGGAAGCGTCGTGGCGTAATTATGATCAAAGCAAGGTAGGCGGCGCACAGGTATTTCCGGGTTACCAGCCTGCGAATGAAGTTGATGAAAGCCGCAGTGTGATCAGTACCTATGTTGATGTGGAGTCGGACATCACCGAAAAATTTTTGGTAAATGTAGCCGGCCGTTTTGAACGGTACAGCGATTTTGGCAATGCCCTGGCCGGTAAACTGGCGTTGCGCTATAAGATCGTCGATGCATTATCCATTCGCGGAGCGATCAGCAACGGGTTCAGAGCGCCTTCCATTCACCAGTATTATTTCAATAATACCAGTACGCAGTTCCAGATCATTAACGGCACTTTATCCCCCAGCAATACCTTAACTGTTCGCAATAATGATAAAATTGCAAAAGCATTGGGTATTCCTGATCTGAAGGAAGAAACATCGGTGAATTACAGCCTTGGTATTACATCGAAGCCGGGCAGGAATGTATCCCTGACCGTAGACGCCTATCGCATCGATATCAGGGACCGCATTTTGCTGGCCGGCCCCTTCAGAAGAACGCCGGGTTCAATAGTAGCCGAGGTGCTCGACCGCAACGGTATTTCCAGCGACGTGCAGGTGGTACAGGCGTTCGCCAACTTCATAGATACCAAAACACAGGGTGTAGATGTGATACTTTCAGTTAGTCCGCAGTTAAGCAAGGGCAGCCTCGACCTTACGTTGGCGGCTAACTTCAATGAAACAAAGATCAAAAAAGTAAAGGGCACCAGTAATATACCGGCGGTACCCGATGCGGCCGGCAATTATTTCTTTTTCGACCGCGCCGAACAATCGCGGGTAGAGCTCGCCAATCCGAAAAATAAAATATCGGCGGCAGCCAGTTACCAGTACAAAAAATTTGGCGCCATGGTTCGCGCCACGCGTTTTGGGGCGGTTTCTTCATGGAACCTGAACCCGCAGCTCGATGAAACATATGAAGCCAAAGTGGTTACCGACGCCAGCGTCAGTTATAGTATCCTGCCCCAGGTTCGCGTAACCATCGGTGCTAATAACCTGTTCGACGTTTATCCCGATAAACTGAAATGGTTCCGGGATGGCAATGGCGATAAAAGCAATACCTATTATGCCAATACTTCCGACGGTCGTTTTGTATACAGCCGCAATGCCACCCAGTTCGGCATGAACGGCGGTTATTACTATATCAGTCTTTCGGCCAGCTTTTAATATGTGGTCACATGAGAAAATACAGGACAAACCCATTGCATCAGCGGTGGGTTTGCCTTTTATATAAAGGCAGAAATGATTTATCTTGCCTGCATATTGATTCTGTATGATCGTTGTTATTCAATGTAAAGACCAGGTTGGACTTGTTGCCGGTATTACCGGCGTTTTGGCTAAAGAACAGCTGAACATAGTTTCCCTGCGCGAGCATGTTGACAAAATAGAGAACCGTTTTTTTATACGGGTGCATATTGAACAGGAAACCGGCCCGGAGGCGCTGGAGCAAAAACTGAAAGCGGTACTGCCGCCCGATGCAATTATAAAAGTGAACCCGCAGCCCGAGAAGAAAGTGGTTGTGCTGGTAACCAAAGAGTACCATTGCCTGGCCGATATCCTCATCCGCAATCATTTTAAAACGCTGGGCGCCCGGGTACAATGTGTGATAGGCAATTACGATACGCTGCAGAATATCAGCCAGCGGTTCGATATACCCTTTTACCAGGTATCGCATGAGCAAAAAGATAAAGGTGAATTTGAAGCACAGATCGCAAGCCTTATAGATAAATATGCGCCCGATTATATTGTGCTGGCCAAGTTCATGCGCATTCTGTCGCCCGATTTCGTGGCAAAGTATAGCGGCAGCATTATCAATATTCACCATTCGTTTTTGCCGGCCTTTGTAGGCGCCAGTCCGTACAGGCAGGCTTTTGAGCGTGGTGTTAAGTTGATAGGCGCAACGGCTCATTTCGTTACCAATGAGCTGGATGAAGGGCCTATTATAGCGCAACAGATCATTCCGGTAACCCACGCGCATACATCGGGCGATATGATGAAAGCCGGCAAGGAAATTGAGACCGCCGTGCTGGCGAAGGCGCTGCACCTTGTTTTCGAAGACAGGGTACTTGTTTACAAGAATAAGACAGTAGTGTTTGAATAAAGACAGGCAGGAGGTACGATGTAAGAAGTAAGAAGAGAACTAATTTATTACATTCTGACTATTGGCTGGAGTTGAAAAGTTAAGAAAGGTGATAGTGTTGACAGAGGAATACAGGTGTCGCTTATTTCAAAGCCCTTAAATAAACGCAAAAGGTTTAAAACAAATAGCAACAGGCCGGAATGTCGCGAGTTTCGTACTTCCTGCCTCTTACTTCATAAAACTATATGTAACCAGGAATCTTATTTAATCAATTGCCTGTTAAATCCCATCCGAACCAACTCTTCATACGCTCCCCACACTTCAACAGGGATCTCCTGGTAAACCTGGAAGCCTTTTTCGGGATATAATTTTATCCGTTGCAGATCGCCCACCATCATGTTGATGAGCTTTTCAACAGAAATTGTGTCATTGGGATATTCTTCAAACGAAAGCAGGGGAGAAGTGACGAGGAGTTTTTTATCGGGCCAGTGCTTTTTAAAAGTGGCATAACTGCGGCGTTCCATATAGGGCTTCTGAACCACTATAAAGCTTTCCATTTTCAGGTGCTTCTCCTGTAATAATTGTTGCGTGAAAAGTATATTCTCGCCCGTATTGGTGCTTTTGTTCTCAATAAAAATGGCTTCGCGCGGTACCCCTTTGTCGAGGGCAATGGTAGCAAACAGTTCGGCCTCCGTTCCCTGCCATAGATCTTTGGTAAGTTTACCCAGCCCTCCTGAAAAAATAATGATAGGCGCATAACCCTGCAAATAAATATCCGCGCCCCGTTCGGCTGTACGGGTATCGAGACTGCCCAGTACCAGAATACAATCAGATTTCTCCAGCTTATGATGCAGCTGATGATAGTTCCATAACTTTTTTGCCAGCGTTAATGCTTCCTGGTTTATCATTATTTGTACGGTTAGGTTGATGTACAGGACCGGCGTATCCTGTTCATCTGGTTATATATTATCTGGTCCCTGCTGATAAGCAATAAATCTGCCAAGATGATATATAACTTAGTTTCTATTACTAACCCCTACGTTTACAGGCAGCTTTCTTATTGCCATGCCGGGATCCGTATATTATGTTTTGAGTTAAGGGGTTAACAAGGATCTGAGCACTATGAACTTTGAACATCCTCGTGCTTACTCAATTTATGCAATTCAAGCACGGTACCCCGGGCGGTTTCGTGGTACATGGGGATGAATTTGCGGTTATATGCTATTTCATGGTA
>CBIHPC010000012.1:0-65192 GCA_966211305.1 uncultured Niastella sp. | reverse complement strand
AAATAATTTTTAAAATGGGCTGCAAAAGTAGCACAAATTTCTCAATGGGCAAGGGGTTTAAAGATGTGTTGATCGGCAGGTTTACGGTATCCGCCCCGAATAGCGTTGGAGTTATAAAGATAACGATTTGAAAGGCAGCTAGTTGGGAATTCCCATAAACTGTTGTTACCGGCAACCGGCCTGTTTTTTTAATATGTACAACCCTGTTCAGACCCTGTAAACCCAATGTTTGTGGGGATTTTAGTAAAATTCCGGCTGTTCCAAAGATCACTTTAAAATAATATTCAGTAATATGTAAGAATTAGCGAAAGCTCTAGTTTTGGCCCTCTCCTAAAAGTTAATATCCCCTGAAATACTGCCACGGCCTGATAGCTCTAAACGATAAGCTTGTTTTTTATTACTTGTTCAAAACCTATTTATGAGAAAATTATTACGAGCCTTTTTCGTACCAGCTATGGTATGCCTATCCCTTGCCACATCAGCACAGGTCACTCTTTCCGGAACATCTTACTCACAGAACTTCAATAACATCGGCACCGACAGTTTACCAACCGGGTTCACTGTACGTACCGGCGCATCGGCTTCAGCCATTGGAGCTGAAAGGTCCCTGACCAGGACAGCCACAGCCTGGAATAATAGCACCGGAGCGTTTAAAAATTTTGCATCGTACAATAATGGCCTTGCTTCCGGGGCAAGCGCAGCAACGCAGGCTGCTGCAACCGACCGGGCTATAGGGGTACGGCAAACCGGTAGTTTTGGTGACGGAAGTGCAGCTTTTGTATTTCAGGTGGCTAATACCACCGGTTTGAGCAACTTTACACTCGATTTTAAATTACAATCGTTGGATGCCGGCAGTCCGCGTACTGCGAACTGGCAAATAGATTATGGCATTGGAGCCAGTCCTGCCAGCTTTACGGCGGTTACTGCTACGGGAACGCTTACAACCGGCGGCGGTGCGTATGACAGCTATCCCATACACGTAGATTTTGGCAGTGCGTTGGATAACCAGTCGGATGTAATAACCATCAGGATTGTTACGTTGGCTGCCACTACCGGAAGTGGAAACCGGCCTTCTACCGCAATAGACGATTTTACGCTGGGCTGGACGTCAGGTGGGGGGCCCGGTACGCCCACATTAGCTATTACTCCCGGGGTATTGATATTTCCGGAAACGGCGACCGGTTCCACTTCCGCCGCACATACATATACTTTGACCGGGTCCGATCTTGCCAATGATGTTATTGTAACTGCGGCAGCGCCTTTTACCGTTTCAATTGATGATATTACGTACAGTTCTTCTCTTACTATTTTGCAAACAGATGCCGGCCTGGCTACCGGCAAAACGATCTATGTGAAGTTTGCGCCCACGGCTGCCACTACCTATTCAACAAGCATTACCAATGCCAGTACCGGCGCTACTTCCAAAGTGACAGGCGTTACAGGTACGGGTATTAGTTATATTCATTTGGTTTCTTCTCCCTTTACAGAAACATTCGATGCTATTGGGTCCGGCCTACCTGATGGTGTAACCCTACGAACCGGCGCCACTGCCAGTACCCTAGGCGCCAAAGCTACCTTTTCAACAACTGCTACCAGTTGGACGGCTACTTCAGGCGGCTTCTATAACTACGCATCAGGCGATATAGGCACCGGTGAGCCGCAGTCGTCTGCCACTGACCGCGCAGTGGGGCTTCGCCAAACAGGAAGTGCAGGTGATCCCGGCGGCGCCTTTGTATTCCAGATTGCCAATACAACCGGTAAAATAAATTTTACGCTCGACTTTAATTTACAATCACTCGATGCCAACAGTACCCGCACTACAACCTGGCAGGTTGAATACGCTTTGGGAAATGATCCTACCAGCTTTACCGTGCCTGCCACAACCGGTACGTTAACAACTGGCGGATCCTCTTTTACCAACAATACCATCCATGTGAATTTTGGCAGTGCGCTTGATAACCAGCCGGGCGTTATAACCATCCGGGTGGTGGCGTTGAATGCTTCAACAGGCAGCGGCACAAGGCCAACCACGGGCATCGATGATCTGGTGCTGTCATGGGAAGACCCATCTGCCAAAACAATTACACTGAATACCACCGCGCTGAATTTTGCAACTACCGCTATTGGCAGCAGTAACACCCAAACCTATACCATCGTGGGTCAAACCAACCTCGATCAGCCGGTAATAATAACTACGGCAGCACCTTACAGTGTTTCAACCGATAACATCACCTTCAGCAATAGTGTAGCCGTTGCTCCGGCCGACGCCACCAATAAGATGATCTATGTAAAGTTCGCTCCTACGGCAGCCGGCGTATTCAATGGCTCTATTACCAATGCCAGTGTTGGCGCCGTTACCAAGAATATTTCGCTTACCGGCGAGGCAACCGATCCTGCTGCACTCACCTTTAATTTCAATAGCTGTACCATTGCCGGGCTTCCGGGATCGGGCTGGTTATCGATCAATACAACAGGTTCGCAAAAATGGGGTTGCAGCCAGTTTGGGCAGAACAGCACCAATGGCGTATCGGTGAACGGGTTTGTATCGGGCAGCGGTGCCCAAACGAATGAATCGTGGCTGATTTCACCGGCCCTTCAACTGAACGGAATTGTAAATATGCCGGTATTGAGTTTTTACAGTCGCGGTGAATTCACGGGGCCTGTATTACAATTGTATGTTTCAACCGACTATGATGGAGTTAGCAGTCCGGCCACTGCCACCTGGACTGAGATCACCAATGCCAACTTTCCAACACCACCCGGTTCAGCCACTACTACCTGGACGTTCTCTGATAATATTGACCTGAGCGCTTATAAGAGTGCTGCCAATGTATACGTTGCCTTTAAGTACACTTCATCACCGGCATTGAATGCAGCGCGCTGGTCAATTGACGATATAGCCATCACTGATCAATCGACATTGTTGTCGGTTACACCAACCCAGATCAATTTTGGCGAAACTGCCACCGGCGCCAACTCGGCGGCACAGGCGGTATCTGTTCGGGCTGTAGGCAGTACGGATATCACTTTAACTGTTCCTGCAGGGTTTCAGATCTCTACCGACAATATAAACTTCAGCAGTACACCGGTGGTCATAGATCAGGCAACTGCTGCAGCAGGTACTACGGTATTCATTCGGTTTTCACCCACAGTTAAAAAGCTAACCATTACAGGTAGTTTGAATATCAGTGGCACTGGCATCAATAAGAATGCAATTGCTTTATCAGGTTCTTCCTATCCGAAGGCGGAAACATTTGATGTGGCCTGTTACAACCTGGCTTTCTTTGGTTCAAACGATACCAATAACCCAACGCCGCAAAAGATCACCGGACAGATCGACAATATCGCTACCGTAATGCAGCATCTCAATATGGATGTGATAGGGTTTGAAGAAGTATCGAGCGATTCGGCGTTGAATGAATTGCTGTTGAAGTTACCCGGTTATGCTGCTGTTACTTCACCAAGATGGTCGTATTCATTCCAGGCGCCGGATCCTGATTTCCCGCCGCAAAAGATCGGGTTCATTTATAATACAGCTACCATGACGCTGACGGCTGCCGAACCACCGCGTGTGTTGTTTGAAGCCATGTACGATAGCGTACGGGCCGGTTTATCAACCCGGGTAGGTTCGAACTTCTGGGCATCGGGCCGCCTGCCTTATATGGCCACATTCGATGTGAATGTAAACGGACAAATGAAAAAAGTAAGACTGGTTGTTGTACACGGCAAATCATCATCCGATGCGGCAAGCTATAACCGCCGCCTTTTCGATGCGCAGGTATTAAAAGATACGCTGGATGCGGTGTACAAAAATGATAATGTGATCATACTCGGCGATTACAACGACCGCCTGTATGGTTCAATATATTCAGGCGCATCCGTTTCGCCATACAATGCCTTTGTTACAGATAATGCGAATTATGTACCGCTCACCCGCCCGCTCGATAGCGCCGGCAAAGTGAGCTTTATCGGTGGTTCAGGTCTTATCGATCACATCGTAATAACCCATCCGTTGAGGTTGAATTACATCGACAGCTCAGCGGCTATTGAAGACCCACGCACGTATATCGCCGGTTATAACGATAGCACCGCATCGGACCACCTGCCGGTATTTACCCGGTTCTCTTTTGCGGCGAGCGGCCCGTTACCGGTGACTTTACTGAATTTTACCGCCCGGCCCAATGGCAATGCCGTTTTGGTTAACTGGAATACCTCCATGGAAGTGAACAATAAATATTTTATTGTAGAGCGCTCTGCCGATGGAAGCAGTTTCACTGAGATCGGCCGGGTAGCGGGAGCGGGGAACAGCAATCATGAACAACGTTACCAGTTCACCGATGTGAACCCATTACCGGGCACCAGCTATTACCGGTTGCGGCAGGTTGATTTCGATAGCCAGTTTGCTTTATCATCGACAGCCACCGTACGGTTTACCAGCGAAAGCAGGGCAAGGCTGGTATTATTGCCAAACCCCGTAACCAGTTACGTGAGCCTGAATATCAATACAACCGGTAAAACCTATACCATGCGGGTAAGCGGTGTAGATGGTCGTGTAGTTATCAATGGAGCAGGAGCCGTAAACCAATTGAACCAGCAACTGAATAACCGCCTCGGCGGTTTGGCTCCGGGCGTTTATATATTGACGGCCGATAATGCGGAAGAGCATTATACGATCAAATTTGTGAAGCAATAGCGGTTAATAATATTAGATAAGAAGTGCGTTCCGTTGTTTCGGGACGCACTTATTTTTTTGAGCCACGGATTAAATATTTTGGGTAAAGCGAACGGATGATTAATGTATATGCGCAAAAATGACCGGTTTATTTACACGGTTATTGCCAAAATCAACACACTTATCGCCCAAATATGCACGTGTATAAACTTGGCGTTGATTTATGCATGTTTGTGTCGTTTGTATGATATCTTTGTTTCATCATTATCCAATCTCTTTTGAAGACTTTACTCCTGAGACGGATATCACCTATATCCTCACCGGTACTACCAGTCATGGTTGTGTGGCCAAAGATGCAATGACTGTAAAGGTGATCGAAAAAATTCCGGTACCCAATGCCTTTACCCCTAATAACGACGGCAGGAACGATACCTGGAAAATTCCTTATCTCGAACTGTTCGATATTTGTTCTGTGCGGATTTATAACCGCTGGGGCGAAATGGTTTTCAATGCCGTTGGTTATAGTCGTCCCTGGGATGGTACCCGAAATGGCAACGCGCTTCCCGAAGGCGCTTATACCTACATCATCGATTGTAAAAATGGAGAACCGCCGCTCAGGGGTATTGTGATGCTGATACGTTGACTTCTATTTTCTGATTTATATAATACATAATAAACGAAGGGGACTAATTAATAATCCTGTGTGGCCCTGTTGAATAAACGGCTATATTTACCTGAACCTAAAAGTTAGTTTATGCCTCTTTTTAAAACCGGCGACGCTACCCACGACCAGTTTGCCGGTTATACAACCGAACAACTAATTGAAATAGTAACCGATACAAGTGGAAGCTATTTGGCAGGTGAGGTGGAAACAGCCCGTAAGGTGCTGCTGGCTCGGGGGTACGATTACCAGAGCCGCGAACAAAAACGGGCAGAACAAGAGGTACAGGCAATAAACGCTTCCCGCAATAATACTGCCAGCCGACAGTTCCCGACACCCCGGGTACGCATAACACGTTCGAACCAACCACCCACAGGTGGCAGTAGGCTTAAAACCTGGCATTGGATATGGATTATTTTAATCTTTATCAGGGTGATCGGTTGTCTGATGCAGCACCGGTAAATTAGCAGATTGACCGGTATTTACGTTGTCAGGGCTAATATTTTCCCTACCCGAACTGACAATTTTGCCGATTTTCAGGCAGGCAGGCCCAATGGCACTCTCTTTGGTGCGTTCCTCCCATACTATTAAACTGCCAAAATCGATACATATGCAAAAAGGGACCATACAGGTACATACCGAGAACATATTTCCGATAATCAAAAAATTCCTGTATAGCGATCACGATATTTTTCTGCGTGAGCTTATAAGTAATGCGGTAGACGCCTCTCAAAAATTAAAAACGCTTTCCTCCATTGGCGAGGCAAAGGGTGAGTTTGGCGACATGCTCATCGAGGTGAAACTCGATGAAGAAAAAAAGACCATTACCATTTCCGACCGGGGTATTGGTATGTCGGCCGCAGAGGTGGAGAAATACCTGAACCAGGTAGCATTTAGCGGCGCCGAAGAGTTTGTGAAAAAATACAAGGGCCAGAACGAGAACGCCATCATTGGTAAGTTTGGTCTGGGCTTTTATTCGGCATTTATGGTGAGCGATAAAGTGGAAGTGTTCACCAAAAGCTTTAAGGAAGATGCACCCGCCGTTCGCTGGGAATGCGATGGCAGTCCGGAATATACACTCGAAGAAACCGGGAAAGCAGAACGGGGTACCGATATCGTATTACACATTAACGAAGACAGCGCCGAGTTCTTAGATGCAGAGCGTATTCGTGGTATCCTGAACAAATTCTGCCGTTTTCTGCCCGTGCCAATTTACTTCCGTCATAAAGACGAAGAAAAAGAGGCCGCGCCCATCAACAATACCCAGCCGGCCTGGAAAAAGAAACCTTCCGACCTCACCGCCGAAGATTATCAGAATTTCTATAAAGAACTGTATCCGTACAACGAGCCGCCACTGTTCTGGATACACCTGAATGTCGACTACCCGTTCAATCTTACCGGGATCCTGTACTTCCCTAAAATAAAACAGAGCTACGAAATACAGAAAGACAAGATTCAACTGTACAGCAACCAGGTATTCGTTACTGAAGAAGTGAAGGATATTGTGCCCGAGTTCCTGATGCTGTTGCAGGGGGTTATTGATAGTCCCGACATTCCTTTGAACGTAAGCCGCAGCTACCTGCAGGGCGATCCCAATGTGAAAAAGATCAATAATCACATTACCAAAAAGGTGGCCGATAAGCTGGAAGAGCTGTTCAATAAGGAAAGAAAAGAGTTTGAAGGAAAATGGGATAGCCTCGGTTTGTTTGTGAAGTATGGAATGATGACCGACGACAAGTTCTTTGAAAGGGCCAATAAGTTCCATTTGTTTGAACTGGTGTCGAAAGAAGAGGGGGCAGAGAAAAAGTTCAATACGCTGGAAGAGTACCGTATGGCCACTGAAACCCTGCAAAAGAATAAAGAAGGCAAACTGGTTATTCTTTACACTACCGATCTGGTACAGCAGGATGCTTACATCAGAGCGGCTGAAGCGCGGAACTTTGTTGTTGTAAAGCTTGACACGATAATCGATCCGTCTTTTGTTAACCAGATTGAAATGAAGTGGAGCGATGTTCATTTTACCCGTGTTGATTCGGATATTACCGATAACCTGATCGATAAACAGGAGAACCTCGAAAGCGTTTTAAGCAAAGACGAAGAAACCGCGCTTAAAGAACTGTTCGATATCAAAACACCTGGCCTTACCACTACCGTAGAAGTAAAAGGCCTTAGCACCGACGCCCCACCTGTAGTGGCCACACGTCCTGAATTTATGCGCCGGATGAAAGACATGGCGGCTATGAGCGGTCCAATGGGTAGCTTTTACGCCAATATGCCCGATGAAGTAACGCTGACGGTTAATGGTAACCACCCCATTTACCAGCAGGTGCTGAAGAATGATAATAAAGATACCCAGGTTAAACTGGTGCACAACCTGGCCGACCTGGCTTTGCTGTCGCAGGGTTTGCTGAAAGGAAGCAATCTTACCAACTTTATCAATCGCAGTGTTGACCTGTTGGGTACCGATCAACTGGCAAGCGCGAAAGTATAAGCTTTAAAAGCATAACAATAAAAAAAGCCATCAGCTATTAAACTGATGGCTTTTTTATTTTACCTACTAAACCAATTATCCTTTCGTAGTAATACCGCTCTTAATTTACGCTTCCTTTCTTTTAAATGCATTTTGCTCTTGCATTCACGATATTCATTATCGGTACTGTATTCCATTATCACATTATCGAATTATCACATTAGCTAATTATTTCCAACCGCCGCCGAGCGATCTGTACAGTTCAACCATTGCGTTGAGCTGATCGCGTTCTACGGTCACCTGGTTTAATTCTGCCTGTAACAGGCTGCCCTGTGCGGTGATCACTTCGAGGTAGTTGGCCAAACCGCTTTTAAATAAAAGCTCTGCATTACCAATAGCACCACGTAATGTATTTACTTTATCAGTAGTGAGCTGGTATTGCGTTTTCAGTTTATCAAGCTGAACCAGTGCATTCGATACTTCGCCGAGGGCGGCAGTAGCCGACTGGCGGAAGGTGATGGCTGCCTGGTCGCGTTGGATCTTAGCTACTTCAAACTGAGTTTTTAAGGCCTTACGGGCGAAGATCGGTTGCGTTAAACCGGCAACGCCTGTAGCGAACAGCGAAGCTGGTATGTTGAACCACTTACTGAACTGATAAGCGTTAATGCCGCCATTAGCTGTAATGCTTATGGCAGGGTACATACTGGCTTCAGCAATACCTACCCGGGCATTGGCGGCTACAAGCGCCATTTCGGTAGTGCGAACATCGGGCCGGCGACTTACCATAGCGGCGGGTATGCCGGCAGGTAAACTTTCCCATACTTTATAGTTGCTTAGTTGTGCTGTACGGGTAACGGGGCCGGGCTGGTCGCCGCTCAATATACGGATGGCGTTTTCCTGAATGGCTATTTGTTGCTCGATCTGGGGCACCAGAATGGCCGCTGTTTGTTGTTGCGCGGTTGCCTGTTGTACTGCCAGTTCGCTCACTTCGCCGGCCGCTTTTTGCAGTTTGATGATCTGAACGATGGAATCGCCGAGGCTCACATTGCGGCGGGCAATGGCCAGCTGTGCATCGAGCATCAGCAAATTGAAATAGCTGCTGGCGATGTTTGCCACTACGGCTGTTTGCACTGCTCTGCTGGCTTCATATGATTGCAGCAATACGGCGCCTGCAGCTTCGCGTTGGCGGCGCAATTTTCCCCAAATGTCAATTTCCCATGTTAAGCCGGCGCCTAATGTATAATCCTCTAAATGACTTTTACCAAGGAAGGTCTTCAGGCTTAAGCCGTTCAAACTGTTCTCAGAAGGGAATGTTGAAGAAACGTTTATCTGTGCCTGTATGGTGGGGGCCCAGTTAACCTTTGCCTGGTTGGCGTAGGCGCGTGCTTCATCAACCCGTTTTACCGCCAGTTGTACGTCAAAGCTGTTTTGCAATGCATGGTCTATGAGCGATTGCAGGGCAGGATCAGAAAAGAATTTTTTCCATTCCATATCAGCCACGCTGGAATCGGACGGTGCTGTGGAATTGGCGAACTGGGCAGGTAAAGCCAGGTCGGAGCGCTGGTAATCTTTACCCATGCGACAGGCCGCCAACAGCGCTATCAATGCCAGGGTGGAATAAATAGTGATATTACTTTTTCGCATTATCTCCTTATTTAGGTTATTGAGTGTACCATTCCGCTAACGGGCGAAATGGTACACCCTGATCTTTGATTTATCAATGTTTTACAGTTGCTGCTTCGGCATCTGGCAAATTGGTTTGGTCGAAGACCGGTCTGCGCTGTACCTTTTCCTGCAAGTACTGGAAGATCACAAACAGCACGGGGATCAGGAATACGCCAAGTATTACCCCGGTAAGCATACCTCCGATGGCACTTACACCTATCGAGTGGTTACCAAGGGCCGAGGCGCCATGTGTCCATACCAGTGGTAACAGACCAACGATAAAGGCAAAGGAGGTCATGAGGATAGGACGAAGCCTGAGCCTCGATGCTTCCAGTGCCGCGTCGATAAGGCCCATACCGCTTCTTCTGCGTTGAACCGCATATTCCACGATCAGGATCGCGTTCTTGGCCAGCAAACCTACAAGCATGATCAAACCGATCTGAACGTAAATGTTGTTGTCGATACCGGCAAAACCAATGAAAGCAAATACGCCCAATATACCGGTAGGAACCGTTAAGATAACGGCCAGCGGCAGAATGTAACTTTCGTATTGGGCTGCCAGCAGGAAGTAAACGAACAATACGCTCAGCAGGAAGATGAACGCCTGCTGGTTCCCCGTTTTAATTTCCTCACGGGTTACACCTGTCCACTCATATGAGTAACCTCTTGGCAATACTTTTTTAGCGGTTTCTTCAATGGCCTTAATGGCGTCACCGGTACTGAAACCTGGTTTCGGTGAACCGTTGATGGTAACGGCATTGAACAGGTTGTTGCGGGTAACGGTTTCCGGTCCGTACACGCGTTTCAACGTTACCAGTGTTTTGGCCGGAACCATTTCACCCTGGTTGTTCTTAACATATATACCTTCCAGTGAATTTATATCATTACGGAACGGGGCTTCTGCCTGCGCCATAACACGGTAATATTTACCGAACCGGTTGAAGTCAGTAACGAAGCTGCTACCGTAATAGATCTGCATGGTTTGCATCAGTTCTGTTACCGATACGCCCAGTTGTTTGGCCTTCTGGTAATCCACTTCAATGGAGAATTGCGGGTTATTGGCGGCAAAAGTGGTAAAGGCAAATCCGATCTCAGGTCTTTGCATCAATGCGCCTATGAACTGCCATGCGGTTCCGCCCAGTTTATCGAGCGGGCCGTTGGTGCGGTCCTGCAACATGAACTCGAAACCGCTCACGTTACCGAAACCCTGTACAGTAGGGAAATTGAAGAAGAAGGCCTGCGCGCCTTTCACCTGAGCTACTTTACCAACCAGGCCGGCTGCGATCTGATCAGGATTTTTAACCGGTCCTCTTTCATCATAATCTTTCAACCGCATAAAACCGGCGGCATAAGGCGATGCGTTCGCATTGCTGATGAAGTTCAAACCGTCTATCACGTACAGGTGACTATAGGCGGGATCCTGCTTTATGATACTGTCTATTTGCAGAGTTGCTTCGTGTGTACGTTCGAGCGAGCTGCCCGGAGGGGTGTTCACCGCAAACAGTACGAAACCCTGGTCTTCTGTAGGAATGAAGCCCGTAGGCGCTTTTTTCAACAGGAAGAATGCGGTGGCGGCGATAAGCACCAGGCCGGTAATGGCAACCCATTTACGGCGTACCAGGAATTTAAGGCTGCGAACATACCTGTTGGTCATTCCATTGAAGCCTGCATTGAAACCGGCATAAAAGCGGCTCATAAAGCCTTTTTTGGGGCCATGTCCTTCACCGGCATGCGGGTTCTTCAGGAACAGGGCGCACAATGCAGGGCTCAGGGTTAATGCGTTTACGGCTGAAATAAGGATGGCTATGGCCAGGGTAAAGGCGAACTGCCTGTAGAACACGCCGGCAGGGCCCTGCATGAAACCTACAGGAATGAACACCGCGGCCATTACCAGCGTAATGGAGATGATGGCGCCGGAGATCTCACTCATTGACTGAATGGTAGCTGCGCGGGCCGGCATGTTCGTTCGCTCCATTTTCGAGTGTACCGCTTCCACAACCACAATGGCGTCATCCACCACCACACCAATTGCCAGTACAAGGGCGAACAGGGTGAGCAGGTTGATGGTAAAGCCGAACAGCTGCATGAAGAAGAAGGTACCTATGATGGCCACAGGAACTGCTATGGCGGGGATCAGTGTTGATCTGAAATCCTGCAGGAAGATGAATACAACGATGAACACCAGTATGAAGGCGATCACCAGGGTTTCCGTTACCTGATCAATAGAGGCATCGAGAAACTCCTTGGAGTTGTACATCACGGTTGTTTTAAGACCCTTCGGTAAGGTTTTCTCAAACTCACTCAACAACCGTTCTACTTCTGTAAGGATATCGTTGGCGTTTGAACCGGCAGTTTGGAATACGGCAAAACCCGACACCGGCGTACCATCCATTCGGGCATTGGTAGAGTAGGTGTAGGAACCGAATTCAACGCGGGCCACATCTTTCAGGCGCAACATGGAACCATCGGGGTTGGCCTTTATGATCATGTTCTCATACTCTTCACCCTGGTTCAGTTTTCCCTTGTATTTTAAAACATATTCGTACACTTCCTTGCTGCTTTGACCCAAACGGCCGGGAGCGGCTTCAAGGTTCTGGTCTCTGATGGCGCCCAGTACATCCTGTGGCGACAGGTTATTGGCGATCAAACGGTCGGGCTTCAGCCAGATACGCATGGAGTAATCCTTGGTACCGAAAACCAGGGCCTGGCCTACACCGGGTACACGTTGTACGGCCGGAATAAGGTTGATCTTGATATAGTTTTCGAGGAACAGTTCATCGTATTTCGTTTTGTCGTCGCTCGACAGCGCCACGAACATGATGATACTGTTCTGTACTTTTTGAGTGGAAATACCTGCCTGTACCACTTCCGTAGGCACCTGGCTGATAGCTTTCGATACCCTGTTCTGTACGTTCACAGAAGCGATATCGGGATCGGTACCCTGTTTGAAATAAACGGTAAGCGTCATACTACCGTCGTTACTGGAGTTGGAGGTCATGTAGGTCATGTTCTCCACACCGTTGATGGCTTCTTCCAGCGGGGTAGCCACGGAACGGGCAACTACCTCGGCATTGGCGCCAGGGTAGAGGGCTGTTACCTGCACACTTGGCGGTGCAATATCGGGGAACAGCGTAACTGGCAACGTGTACAACGATAGTCCGCCCAATAAAAGCAGAATGATAGAAACTACCGTTGACAGAACCGGTCTTTCGATGAATCTTCTTAACATGAGTGAATGAATTTGAATTTGAAGTCTGATGTCGTTGGTAAGAATCGGGTGTTATGGCGAAATCAGGCGCAAAGACTCCCTGTAGGCAGAGATAATATTCCTCTGACCTCATACTTCTTACCTGCCCCGGCTAATTACGTCGGGGCGTCCTGCTTCGTGAATTATAAAGGTTTCGCTTTCAGCAGGCTGTCTGCACTCATTGGCTGGGGCGCGATCGCCATGCCATCCTGCAGGTTGCCTACGCCCTGGAACACAATTTTATCACCGGCCTTAACGCCATCTTTCACAAAGTAATAGTTGGTTGTTTTTCCGGTAATAGTGATGGGCCTGCTTGTAACTTTATTACTGTCGCCTACAACGAAAACGAACACTTTATCCTGTACATCAAAGGTGGATTCCATTGGTACAATGAGTGCATCATTGAACTGTTGAGGAATACGCACTTTACCGGTATTACCGGTGCGAATGATGCCGCCGGGGTTAGGGAAGGTGGCGCGGAAACTGATAGCTCCGGTTGATTTATCGAACTGGCCTTCGATAGAACCTATCTTTCCTTTGGAAGGATAGATGCTGTTGTCGGCCAGCGCCAGTTCAACTGCAGGAACGGCTTTCACTTTTTCCTCGATCGAATTGCCGGGGAACTGATTTTTGAAAGCAATGAAATCAGGCTCGCTCAGTGAGAAATAGGCATACATCTCACGAATGTCTGACAGCACTGTTAACGCATCGCTCTTGCTGACAAGGGCGCCGGTCTTGAACGGAATTCTTCCGATATAACCGCTGACAGGAGCTTTTACCAGCGTATACCCGATGTTGATCTGTGCGTTGCCAACTGCGGCTTTTGCCTGTTCTTCAGCAGCTACTGCTGCATCGTATGCGGCGCGCGCGGTTTTGAGCTGCACTTCAGAGATCACCTTGTTCTCAACCAGCGGACCAAGGCGGTCAACATCTACCTGTGCTTTGGCCACGTTGGCTTTAGCAGCAAGCAGGTTTGATTTTGCAGCGTTCAACGCTTCATTGTAAATGCGCGCATCTACTTTGAAAAGCGGCTGGCCTGCTTTTACATAAGCCCCTTCATCAACATAGATCTTTTCGAGATAGCCTTCCACCTGAGGTCTTATCTCAACGTTCACTTTTCCTTCCAGCGAGGCCGGATATTCTCTGTAAGTAGTAGCTGATGTGGTGGTTACGGGTACTACTGGTAATGGCATTGCCTGTTGTGGCGCCATTTGGGGGTTGGCTGTGGTATTGCCGCAACTATATAAAACTGTTGCAACACTGATTGCTGTGATCATCTTTACCAAGCCGTAATTAGACCGATTGGTATCTAAAGGTTTCATCATACATGGTTTAATAGACATACAATAAATCGTTAAGGACAAGCATATCGTACTTTAATAAGCTACAGCGCAGCAGCATAGATCTGCGCAGGTTTAAATGCGTAGCAGTGCACCGGGATCAGTTGGCGTCAGGTACGTAGAACGATTCCAGGTTTCCGGAGATAGTTGATTGCAGAATTAAATATTAATTACCAGGTAGCCAAAGCCATGCTGTTGGATAGTGCTAAACTTCTATTACATAACCTGCCCGTTAATCATCCAGTAAAAGTAGTAACGATTGGCAAGTTGTGGATTTACCTTATTGGGGGATTAATTGTACTTTTCCCGGATTTGTCTTTGGAACAGGGCAGGTGTATTCCCGGTATGTTTTTTAAAGAACCGGTTAAAGTAAGCATCGTCCTCAAAGTTTAACCTGCCGGCAATTTCTTTTACCGAATGTTCGCCCCAGAATAACAAACGTTTGGCTTCCAGTATCCTTCTTTCATCAATGATCTGTTTAGCTGTTTTTCCGGTAACTGTTTTTATCAGGTCGTTTAAATGTCCGGGTGTAACATATAGCATGTCGGCATATTGTGTTACCTGGGTAGCGTTTACAAAATTTTCATCTATGAGTGATTTGAATTGACGTACTATGCGGTTTTGTGAGTAGTCCATATTTACAACTACTGCGGGCACAGCAGCAGTGTCATTCTTGCAATTTACCAACCTGCCAGCGCATATAATAAATGCGTTCAGCAGGTTCTTGAGTATAAGGCCTTTTTGTGGTTTGTTATCCTTGAATTCCTGATACATCAGTTCAAGATAAACTGAGATCTCCTGCATCTGTTCTGAATTCAGTACCGGTAGTACTACCTGGCTGAACATACATTCCCAACAGGCAAGAACACCCTGAGTTTCGGTAAGCAGGAACTCTTTGTTGAAGGAGATATGCATCATTTTGTAGTAGGAGTTTCCCGTTTGCTGATGCACCTGATCGGGAGCAAGCATCAATAAGGCCGGCGCCTTGATGGTATATTTCTCAAAGTCGGTATAATGTGTTACTTCGCCTTCCTGCAGAAAACTGATCTTGTAATCAGTATGCCTGTGTGGAATGGCCATATAAGATGGTACGGAGTTTCCTTCGGTTCTTTTTATAATGAAATTGGTGCCTGGTATACAGGCTGCCATATCATATACTGGAATCTGTGCCTGGTTATTTTTCATACAATCACATTGGTAGCAGGTGAAAACCAACCCTGTGGGTGGGTAGTAAAAATATTATAATAATGGCAAACTCCTAGCGCTGAAAATATTATTGTACCATAAAATTTTAAACGGCAAACCTTTTCCGGGTATGGTTTGTTAATGCGGACAGCTTAATGATGAATGGCTAAAACCTGGAAGGAGGCGTAAAACCGAACGAATGTTCATAAACTTCAGGGTACACAAACTGCTATTGCTGTGATAAAGCGGTTGCAGGTTTTTGCAATGTTTCCTTTTCTTCCGCCAACCTGAAATCTATAACCCTGAGCTGTAAGTGTTTTTCATTGTTCCATTCATTCTCATCTAACGTAAAAACAACATCTACCGGTTTTTTCGACTCAAGTATATGAAATTTTCTGGCCATACCAAAACCGATTCCATTGAACAGGATATTGCCCTGCCGCAATGAGAACTTGATATGCTGTTCTTTCACAATACGCGAGTAGCCCGAATCGGTAACGTTCCTTACAACAAATAAGGGCCGCATGTTCTCGGGTCCAAACGGTTCCATCTGATGAATGATGTTATAAAAGGCCTGCTTAAGGTCTTTGAATTCCACTTCAGCATCGATGATAATTTCGGGCACCAGTAATTCGTCGGTTATGGTTGCCGCCACTACTTCTTCAAAACGTTCTCTGAAAGCTTCCACTTTATCGAGCGCCATCGTCATACCGGCGGCATAAAAGTGACCGCCATAACCCAACAGCAGGTCTTTGCATTGATGTATGGCTTCATATACATTGAAGCCCGCCACGCTTCTGGCAGAGCCTGCAACATATTCGCCCGACTGGGTGAGTACAATAGTGGGGCGGTAGTAGTAATCGATAAGGCGGGAGGCAACAATTCCCACAACGCCCTTATGCCAGTGTGATTGAAATACTACAGTTGATTTTCTTGCACGCAGCCCATCGTTGTTTTCGATTATGGCCAGGGCTTCTTCCGTTATATTTTTATCTGCTTCCTTTCTGTCGGTATTGTCAGAATGCAACATTTCTGCAAACTGCAGTGCTTCCTGTGGGGTGTTGGCAATGAACATCTGCACGGCTTTCCGGGCATCGTCCATACGACCGGCGGCATTTACCCTGGGTGCAATCATGAATACCAGGCTATTGATATACATTTCCTTTTGAACACCACTAAGCTGTTTTAAGGCCAGAATGCCGTAATTGGGATTTTCGTTTGCTTTTTTCAGTCCGTAAAATGCCAGTACCCTGTTCTCACCATTCATGGGAACAATATCTGCGGCTATGGCGGTTGCAACCAGATCGAGGTACTCAAATGCCACGCTATCATCGAGCTGAAGATGCCGGGCAAGGGCTGTTATCAGTTTGAAGCCAACCCCGCAACCGCAGAGTTCTTTGAAAGGGTAGGGGCAGTCTTTTTGTTTTGGATTTAATATGGCTACCGCCGACGGGAGCAGGTCATCGGGCATATGATGGTCACATACGATAAAGTCGATCCCGTTTTCCCGGGCGTATTTAATAAGCTCAACTGATTTTATACCGCAGTCGAGCGAAATAATAAGGGTGAAGCCGTTCGCGATGGCAAAGTCGATCCCCTTTTTGGATACACCATACCCTTCGCGGTAACGGTGGGGTATGTAGAAGTCGACCTTATCAGAAGTATAAACTTTCTGTAGAAAACGTAACATGCAGCTAACGGCAGTGGTTCCGTCAACATCATAGTCTCCGAATACAAGGATCTTTTCCTGTTGACCGAAAGCTTTTGTTATGCGATCAACTGCTTTGTCCATATCCTTCATGAGCCAGGGATCATGAAGATCTGTGAGCTGGGGGCGGAAGAACTGTTTTGCTTTATCGAAATCGTTTATAAATCGTTGGGTGAGGATCTTGCAAAGAACGGGATGTACTTTAAGGCTGGCATACAATTGCTGCACTTTATCATCATCTGCGGTCAGTATGTTCCATCTCTTTTGTAGCATAGCATGAATAAAATCTCAAATATCAAATCACAAGCACCAAATAAAGTTGAAATCCCAAATATCAAATGCCAAAAAATAAAGTTCCAAATCACAGCACACAAAAAATAAAATCTCAAATCGCAAGGACCAGAAAATGCCCAAATACCAAATCCCAGCTCCTTAATACCAAAACCTTAAATCCCAAATTCAGGGGCAAGGGCAAATCCGGAGGTATTGGAGTTTGGTGCCTGGATTTTATCTGGTTCCCGGCTTTGGGATGTTAATATTTTCTATCGGTTGTGTATCGTACCAGTTCTTCAAGGCCGTTACGTATCTCTATATTATCGAATTCGTGCAAAACGGCCAGCGCTTCATCCCTGAAGCTAAACATTTTTTTCTCAGTATAGCTAATGCCGCCGGTTTGCTTTACCACATTTATGACCTCCTGAACCTTCTGCGGGTCTTTATTTTGATTTTTGATAATATATATAAGTTTCCGGCGGGTGGTTGCATCCGTGTTCTGTAATGTATATATCAATGGAAGGGTGAGTTTCTTTTCCCGGATATCATTCCCGGTAGGTTTACCGATGGCCTCACTGCCATAGTCGAACAGGTCGTCCTTGATCTGGAAGGCCATGCCTACTTTTTCGCCAAATACCCGCATTTTTTCCGTGATGGTTTCATTTTGTGTGGTTGACCAGGCGCCGGAGGCGCAGGCGGAGGCAAGGAGGGAGGCTGTTTTCCCTTTAATGATCTCGAAATAGGTGGCTTCTTCAAAGTTGAGCGAGCGCGACTTTTCCATTTGCAGCAGCTCGCCTTCACTCATTTGCCGTATGGCGTTGGATAATAATTTTAATATACGGTAGTCATCATGATCGAGGGAAAGCAGCATGCCTTTGGCTAAGAGGTAGTCGCCGACCAAAACTGATACCTTGCTTTTCCACAACGCATATGTAGAGAAAAATCCCCTACGTTCAAGTGATTCATCTACTACATCGTCATGAACAAGGGTAGCCGAATGTAGTAATTCTACCAGGGACGCAGCCCGGTAGGTAGTATCGTTAACGGGCCCGCACAGCTTGGCTGAAAGCAGTACGAACATGGGTCGTAACTGCTTGCCTTTCCGGTTAACAAGAAACCGCATAATCCTGTTCAGGAGCGGAACCTGGCTCTTTACCGCCTCATGGAATTGCTTCTCAAATTCGGGTAATTCTTCTCGTAATATTGCTAGTGATAACTTCATGCGGTATATAAGGTGAGCAAATTACTATTTTATAATGTATAACGTAAGAGGCATTTAATTTGCTCTGTAATGATCTTACTGTGTGAAAAACAGCAAGATAATGCACATTGTGTTGGGGAAAAAAATTTGGTAGTTAGCTGTCAATTAATATTTTTGCACAGATTCTGAGTTCAGGTTACTTAATCCTTCACATAAAATTTAGTTATGGCAAGCAAAAAGTACGTAAGTTTTTTAAGCTTATTGCTCCTGTTATCTGCTGCCTCCCAGGCACAATTGGGAAGCGGTTCGTATGATTATCAGGATTCTTCAGTTGTACCGTCTAAAAGACTCCCCCAGCACACCGAGTTCATGGCAAACAACTATCCTTACCCTGCCAAACCCCGCAATCAGTGGGAAATAGGTTTACAGGCAGGTGCTTTTACCGTTTCTGGTGATGTACGTAGCCGTACTCCCCTGGGCGGGATTGCGTTACATGCGCGTAAAGCTTTAGGTTATGTATTCTCTTTAAGAGGTCAGGTGGGCTTTGGAACTACCAAAGGTTTGAACTTCCAGCCTTCTACCCATTGGACAAAAAATAGTGCCTGGAATACAAACGGCTACGCTCCCGGACAACAAGTGTTTTATAACTACAAAACGAATGTGTACGATCTGAGCATACAGGGTGTGGTAACCTTGAGTAACATTCGCTTTCATAAATCAAAAAGCAGCTTTAATGTGTATGCCTTTGCCGGTTTGGGTGGCATGATCTATGACACTAAAGTTGACGCTTTAAACGGAAATACGCCGTATGATTTCTCTAGTGTTATAGCTCAATATGGTCCTACTGGCTTTCAATATAAAGACAGAAAGGATATCAAAAAAGACCTGAAAGATATCTTCGACGGCGATTATGAAACAGAAGCTGAGCGTGATAATGGTCAACCTGAATTATTCGATAAACCTTTCCGCTTTATCGCTAATGTAGGTGCCGGCGTTCAATTTAAACTGAACAAAAAATTCAGCCTCGCAATCGAGGACAAATTGACCATCACTAAAACCGACCTGTTAGACGGTCAGCAATGGCAGGAAAACGGAGTGGCTACTTCCGTTCCCGGTTTCCAAACCGCACCTGCTCAAACAAGAGATTTCGATACGTATAACTTCCTGTCTGTTGGTATCAACATGGCAATCGGTAATAAATCTGTTGAACCTTTATGGTGGCTGAATCCGCTGGATTACGCTTACAGCGAGGTTAACAAACCACGCCACATGAAGCTCCCCAAACCAGTATTGGATGATGCTGATGGCGATGGCATCACTGACCAGTTCGACCAGGAGCCTAACACACCTGCCGGCGCTCCTGTTGACAGCCATGGTGTTAGCCGCGATACTGACGGTGATGGCGTTCCCGATCACAAAGACAAGGAACTGGTTACACCTACACAATGTCAACCTGTTGACGCTGACGGTGTTGGTAAATGTCCTCCGCCTGCATGCTGCGATTCTCTGATGAACATGGTAACCCGTCAGAACGCCTGCGGTATCGGCGACTTACCAAGCGTAACGTTCAAACCGAGATCTGTAACATTGAGCAACGATGCTAAAGCTTTACTGGCTACAGCCGCTTCTCAGATCAGAAATAACCCTAACTGTAAGATCGCTGTTATCGGTTACTGTTCTTCAAGTAAATCTGAACAACAGTTAAGCTGGGACCGTGTGAATGCAGTTATCAGCTACCTGGTTGATAAAGAAGGTATTAGCCAAGACCGGTTCATCTTCAAATATGGTGAGCCCGGCGGTGATTGCAACACAGTAGACCTGCGCGATGGAACTGGTGATGAAGGTCCTACTACAGTGCCTGCACCACATCCGAACCTGCGTCGTGGCCGATAATAAGTACTTTAGCTAAATTGCTTTAACTAATAGTATAACCTTCCCCCGTTTTGCCGGGGGAAGGTTTTTATATTTATCTTAACGCCCTGTTTTTGGGTTACCGCACCTTTCCATACATATTTGCAGGAAAACCTTAACTTTGCCCACTTTTATGCGTTCAGCTTTACTAATTGCAATAATTGCCCTAAGCGTAGTGTCATGCTCCAGGTTCTCCAGGGTGCAGAAGAGTACCGACTATGACTATAAGTTACGCATGGCCGAAAAGTACTATGTAGCAAAGAAGTACAACTATGCCCAGCAATTGTATGAAGAGCTTTTCCCTTTAATGAAGGGGCAGCCGCAGTTTGAAGATCTTTTTTATAAATATGCATATTGTTCATACCATTTGCACGACTGGCTGCAGGCAGAAAACCTCTTCAAACAGTTTGTAGAGGTTTTCCCCAACAGTACGAAGGCAGAGGAAATGGAATTTATGCGGGCCTATACGTATTACAGGCAATCGCCAAAACCCGCACTGGATCAAACCAATACGCAAAAAACGATCGGGTTGATGCAAACATTTATCAATACACATCCCAACTCGCCTAAGAATAAAGAGGCCTCGGATATTATGGATAAATGCCGGGCAAAGCTGGAGGAAAAACAATACAGCAGCGCTGCCTTATATTATAATATGGGGCATTTCCGCGCTGCCGCAATCGCTTACACCAGCCTGATGAACGATTTTCCCGATTCGCAAAAAAGCGATACTTATAAATTACAGATCATCAAATCATATTATTTATTTGCTGTAAATAGTATCGAAGAAAAGAAAAACACCCGCTTTGAACAGGTAATTACCGAGTGCAATGATTTCATGGACCGTTTTCCTGAAAGCACATTGAAGAAAGAAGTGGAGAGTTACGAGACATTATCTAAAAACAATCTTAAAGCCAACAATAATGAGCAAATTACGAAGACAAATTAGCGCCAACACTGCTAATGTGGCCGAAACAAAAGATTTGAACGCCATTAAAGGCAAAACCGGCAATGTGTACGAGTCAATTGCCATTATTGCCAAAAGAGCTAATCAGATCAATATCTCATTGAAAGAGGAACTGCATAACAAACTGGAAGAGTTTGCCAGCCATACCGACAGCCTGGAAGAGATTCATGAGAATAAAGAGCAGATCGAAATTTCAAGAGCTTATGAGCGTATGCCTAACCCCGCCTTACTGGCAACCCAGGAATTCCTCGACGATAAAATATATTATCGTAAAAATGAAGATGACCTTTTCAGTTAAATATTAATGGTAGAAAATGTATGGAAAGCGACAGAAATACCTGTCGCTTTTTAGTTTTATAGTGTTTTTCTGATTGTTGTATTAATGTTATTGTTGAAAAACAGGGCCGGTAGCGAGCCGTTTTGTTTAGCCTAAATGACCTAATTTTAACCAATTATGTTCCAGGATAAAAAAATATTGCTGGCTGTTACCGGAAGCATTGCGGCCTATAAATCTATATTACTGGTTCGCCTGCTTGTAAAGGCCGGGGCCGATGTTAAAGTAGTAATGACCCCTGCCGCAGCGGCATTTGTATCACCGCTAACCCTGTCGACATTATCGAAAAATGCTGTAATATCCGAACTGGCTAACAACGAATCATGGTCGAACCATGTAATGCTGGGTCGCTGGGCCGATGTAATGGTAGTTGCGCCCTTAAGCTGCAATACCCTGGCAAAAATGGCCCATGGAATGTGTGATAATATGTTGCTGGCTACCTGGTTATCGGCTACCTGCCCCGTTGTAGTTGCCCCTGCCATGGATGAAGATATGTGGCATCACCCGGCAACGCAGGGTAATCTGCAAAAGCTGGAAGCGTTCGGCAACCGGATAATTCCTGTTGATAAGGGCGAGCTGGCCAGTGGTTTATATGGCGACGGCCGCATGGCCGAGCCGGAAGCCATTATGCAGTACCTCCGGAACCACGTTTTTGGTAAAAAAGACCTCGCAGGCAAAAAAGCGCTGGTAACCGCGGGCCCCACCTACGAGCCCATTGATCCTGTACGGTTTATTGGTAATCATTCCTCTGGCAAAATGGGACTGGCCATTGCCGAGGAACTGGCTAACCGCGGCGCTGAAGTGCATTTGGTGCTGGGGCCATCGGCAGTAAAAACCACCATGCCTGGTATATATGTTCATAAAGTGCAAACAGCCGGTCAAATGTATGATACCTGTATAGCTGAATTCCCCGGGGCAGATATTGCCGTGATGAGCGCAGCCGTAGCTGATTATACCCCGGTTGAAACCGCTCCTGAAAAGATCAAAAAAACTGGCGGTTCCCTGGTAATAGAGCTTACAAAGACAAAAGATATATTGAAAAGCCTGGGGCAGGTGAAAAAGAACGGGCAATTGCTCGTAGGGTTTGCCTTGGAAACCGCCAATGAACGGCAATATGCACTTGATAAACTGACTGCCAAAAATGCCGACATGATCGTGCTGAACTCGTTGAACGATGAAGGGGCCGGTTTTGGCTACGATACCAATAAGGTTACTATTTTTGAAAAAGGTGGTGGTGAGACCGTGTATGACCGCAAGCCCAAACAACAAGTGGCTAAAGATATCGTTGATAGAATCGTAAACCTGCTATATGTGTAGAAAGATCGTATGGATAATCTGCCTGATGGTTATGGCACCGGTATTACTGGACGCCCAGGAACTGAAGGCCCGTATAACTGTAAATACCAGCCGGTTAGGAACACCTGCCGATAAGAAAGCGTTCCAAACCTGCCAGGCGGCGCTCAATAATTTTTTGAACAACCGTAAGTGGACAAAGGAAACCTTTCAAAATAACGAAAAGATAGTATGTAATTTCCTGTTGAACATCAGCGAGGCTCAGTCGGGAAATATATATAAAGCAACCCTTACTGTACAGGCTGCCCGCCCGGTGTACAATACCAACTACGAATGTCCGCTGATCAATTTTATGGATGAGAACGTGGCATTCAAATATGTAGAATACCAACCCATTGAATTTAACGAAAACCGCGTATCTGGTTCCGACCCAATGGTGGGTAACCTGCCTGCGATACTTGCTTATTACGTGTATGTAATTATAGGGCTCGATTTTGATTCTTTCTCATTACGTGGCGGAGACCCCTGGTTTCAGAAGGCGATGAACATCGTGAACAATGCGCCTGAGGGAAGGGATATTGCCGGCTGGAAAGCTTTCGATGGATTGCGTAACCGGTACTGGTTAACCGAAAATCTTACCAACAACCGGTATAACCTGATGCATGATGCTATTTACAGCTATTACCGCCTCGGTATGGATTATATGTATGAGAATGAAACGGAGGCACGCAGCGCAATACTTAACTCCCTGAGCCTGATCAATACCATGAACAATGATATTCCCAATACCATGATCGTGGCGTTCTTCTTCCAGGGCAAATCGACCGAACTGGTACGCATATTCAAAAAAGCTACTCCCGAAGACAAACAAAAGGCAAGGGAAATTCTGCAAAAGATCGATATCTCCAATTCCAATACGTATAAACAGGAATTAAAATGAACCGGCTATTACTGGTATGTTTGAGCGTTATAGTGTGGTGTATGGTAAGTTGTACCGATAAAGACAAGATCCCGGCCGGTATATTGCCGAAGGATAAAATGGAGAAAGTGTTGTGGGATATGATACAGGCCGAACGTTACAGGGAGTCTTTTATTCGCGATTCGTCAACCATGAAAACGGAAACCTTTAAGTTATATGCCCAGGTTTTCGCAATACATCAGGTCTCAAAGGATGAGTTTATAAAGAGCTATAAGTTCTATATGAGCCGTCCCGACATAGCCCGCATTATGTTCGACTCACTGGCCACCAGGGCCAACCGCCGTCGCGAAGAGCTGTATAAACCTAAACCGCTCGATACCGCCAGTGTACAACAAAAGGTTGATTCGTTGAAGAAAAGCGACTCATTAAAGGTTGATACCGCAAAAGCTGCGAACGGTAAACCGGTAATTCAACCTGCTACACAGCAGCCTGTTAAGCAACAACCTGGTGTAGGACAACCCGGCGGCCTTCCGCAACCTCTTATTCCGCAAGCGCCGCCTAACTTAAGAAAACGGCCAGGTAAGTTTCCCCTTAACAAACATCTTAAAATTGATTCTGCAACCCGGCTCCAGCTAAAAAGGCAATAAGATGATTTTAGGTTGATAAAAAATCTATTAAATCCCAATCACCATTTTGGCTGGTTGAAGGGTAGTTCCTTATTTTTATCAATAAATTGCCTGCTATGCAAAAAGTTGTTGCTAATGCCGATGAAGCCATAGCCGACATTCAGGATAATGCTACCATTATGCTGGGTGGATTTGGGTTATGTGGTATTCCCGAAAATAGTATTGCTGCTCTTGTACGCAAAGGCGTAAAGCATCTCACCTGTATCTCAAACAATGCCGGCGTTGATGATTTCGGATTAGGCTTACTGTTGAAGACCCGCCAGATAAAAAAAATGATGAGCTCCTATGTGGGCGAGAATGCTGAATTTGAAAGGCAGTTGTTAAGCGGCGAACTGGAGGTTGATCTTATACCCCAGGGCACGCTGGCCACCCGTATTCAAATGGCGGGCATGGGTATCCCGGCTTTTTATACGCCCGCCGGTTATGGTACTGAAATAGCGCAAGGTAAGGAAGTGCGGGAGTTCAATAACAAAATGTACCTGATGGAACATGCGTTGTATGCCGATTTTTCCATTGTGAAAGCCTGGAAGGGTGATCGGTACGGCAATCTCGTGTTCCGGAAAACAACCCGCAATTTCTCCACTTCCATTGCAAAAGCGGGAACTGTTACCATAGCAGAAGTTGAGCATTTGGTAGAACCGGGCGAACTTGACCCCGATCATATTCATGTTGCCGGAATTTATGTACACCGCATTTTTGAGGGCAGGAATTATGAAAAGCGGATTGAACGGAAGACCGTGAAAATAGAGGGTAAATGAGAATTGCACAATGAGAATGAGGAATGACAAAGGAAAAACCCAAAGCGCCGCAGCAACCACAAACCATAAACAACAAACTACAAACCAACAATGGCTTTAGATAAATACGGTATTGCAAAACGAATTGCACAGGAATTACGGGATGGGATGTACGTAAACCTGGGCATTGGAATTCCAACCCTGGTGGCAAACTATATACCCGTTGGCATTACGATCATGCTGCAATCTGAGAACGGAATTCTCGGAATGGGGCCGTATCCGGTTGAAGCGGAGATCGATTCGGACCTTATCAATGCCGGTAAAGAAACAGTAACGGTTATTCCCGGCGGTGCGTTCTTTGACAGTGCTGAGAGCTTTGGCATGATACGCGCAGGCAAGGTTGACCTTACCGTACTGGGCGCCATGGAAGTGTCGGAGAACGGGGATATTGCCAACTGGAAGATCCCGGGTAAAATGGTAAAAGGCATGGGCGGGGCAATGGACCTGGTAGCCAGCGCAAAGAACATTATTGTAGCCATGATGCATACCAACCCTAAAGGCGAATCGAAATTATTACCTGCCTGTACGTTGCCTTTAACAGGGGCGAAGTGCGTTAAACGTATTGTAACGGAACTGGCCGTGCTCGATGTTTTACCCGAAGGCGGGTTCAAACTTATTGAACGGGCGCCGGGGATAACGGTTGATGAAATTCGCAGCAAAACCTCAGGCAGGCTGCTGATAGAAGGGGATATCCCAGAAATGAAGATCTGATGACCTGCTAATACTTTATTTTAAATGGCGGGCGCGGCGGCAGGGGCGGAAGCGGTGGCTCTTCATGACTATTAATGTCCTTTTTGTTTTTGCCTGCAATGGATGCAGCCACTATAAAGAACACCATTCGAAGAATATCGGCAACTGTTACTATAAAACCTTTTTCCTGTTGTATCTGTTGCGACAATTCCAGTTGACTGCCTGCTATAGCTTCCATAAACACTACCATCCCAAAGTAACATAACATGCCGCCGGCAATCCAGAAACCGGGCTCATTGGGCATGGCTGTTTGTTTGTTACTGATGAGTTGAAGTAATACAACGAAAGCAAGAACGGTAATCACTGAAGCTTCGATAATGATTATAATGCCCGGGTAAGCCGTTATGCCTTTCAGGGAAAAAATGGTAATTACAACAGACAGGAACGATACCAGCATCATGTTCATAAGGTCCTTCGCCTGGCTGCCGGCCATCATCAATTTAAAAAGATAGAATACCAGTGTGAATTCAGCCAGCCTGAAGGCGGTTTGCATTGCAGGAAAACCGGGCTGTATAAAATAAAGCGTGAGATATTGCAGAAAGACAAAAAGACAAACTGCCCTGAGTACGTTAAGTATGGCGGTGATGGCTACTTTACGAACAAAGAGAATATACACGGGTAGTAACGATAACAGCATTACTACCAGCGGCAGGGCAATAAATATACTTCCACCGGTTTTTACCATGGTCAAAGGGTTCAGGGCCAAACCGGTTCTTCATAGGGGGGGCAGGTGTTTTTAACGCTGGAAAAAAGGGTATCAACATAATGCCGGCTGTTATTCGTTTTACAAATTACATTACATCCCTGTTAAGGGTTGCCGGGAGTTTAATCAATCAGGTTATTCTTAACTGCAAAGAAAACCAGGCCAGCCGTGTTTTTAGCACCAAAGCGTTCCATCAACCTGTCTTTGATAGCTTCAACAGTCCGTGGGCTAACTTCCAGTTTTTGTGCAATTTCATGGGCGGTAAACTCCATGCAAATATATTTTATCACATCGCGTTCACGGTCGCTAAGGGTAATTTCGTTGTTTAAACTGGGTACCACTTTAACCCGGGCGTGTGACTTTTTTAGCAGAATCCTGTTTACAAAGTTGTTCAGATAATACCCCTTGCTCATTACCTCCATTATGGCTTTCTTTATCTCGGAGGGGTCAGCGCTTTTTAGTAAATACCCGTTGGCGCCTATTTCCATCATGTGGCTCACGAACCGTTCATCTTCATACATGGTCAGTGCAATTACATGGATGTTTGGATACTGGCGGGCGATAACTTTAGTGGTTTCGATGCCATCTTTTAAAGGCATACGTAAATCCATTAAAATAACATCCGGTTGTTCAGGTGCGGTTGGTAGGTTATCCAACAGTTCCTGACCGTTTTCAGCTTCGAGTACGAATTTTATGTTTGTATAAGGCCTTAACGACAATATTACTCCTTTACGGAATATTTTGTGGTCATCAGCAATAGCCACTTTTATAGGTCCCATCTGTTTATGATATTGGCAAAACTAAATTACTAAAAATCTACAGTGTTTAGGCATTCAGGGGGTGTTGCATCCATACGTCAGTGTAAACACTTATCCGCCCCACTAATTTACGTTAGCAGCCCTTATCAAAATATGAACCAATTATTTTATATCTGTGGTGCTACCGGTTCTTCCTCTACTCTTGGAATTTCGATAGTAACCTTATAATACGTTTGTGAAATATCTTTTTCAAAATAAATGCGCCCGTGCAGGAGTTTCAACCTGCTTTGAATATTTTTCAAACCCAGTCCCACATTGCTTTTATTCAGTTTATCAAAATCGGCCTGGGTAATACCGCGGCCGTCGTGATGGAGGCGAATATACAATTTATTACCGCTCAGGTTTTGAGTAAGATGAATAAAACTGGCATTACTATGTTTCAGAATGTTATTCACCAGTTCCTGTATTACCCTGAAAATGATGAGTTCCTGATCTGCGTGCAGGCGTTCGCGGTAATCGTGAAAGCGGCAGCTGGCGTTCATACTGCCCGAACCGCTGATCTTCTGGAACAGATCGTTTACGGCTGACTCCAACCCGAAATTTTTAAGGGTAGGGGGCATCAGGCTATGCGAAATATTGCGAATAAGCTGAATGGTGTCGTCAATGATCTGTTTGGCATTGTAGATACTCTGCAGTTGAGTTGTTTTGTCGAGGTTCACCAGGTTTTCGTTCAGGTATAAACGCGCCGTAGCCAGCAGGGGGCCGGCATCATCGTGCAGGTCGGCGGCAATGCGCTGCCGCTCTTCTTCCTGCAGGCGAATGGAGGCATTGAGCAACATCTTTTGTTGTTCCTGCTCCATATGCTGTAACTGCATTTGATAGCGGATAACCTTACGCTGGTGAAAAATAATGAAAACGATGAGGCCAATGGTAAGAACAAGCATACCAATAGTACCGAAATAAAGTACCATAGGGAACTGACTGGAGCCATGATTGACCTGCAGCAAGATCATTGATATATGAAAAACCAGATTTATAATGGGTTAAATGGGGTTTTAAAATAATTATCGTATGAGGATAGGCTGGATATACTTTTATCCTTAGCTTCTTTCCGCGAAAAAGCTATGCTAAAGAAAATGTTTTTAATGGTATTGAAAATGAAAGTCACAAACCAGAATTTGGTCCGGTCGTTCCGGTCTATCTCGTCTGCGAAGGTATATATAAAAAAACACCCCGCTAAATACACGAGGAAACCAAGGATTATCCAGAACATAGACGTGTTATATATAAATAGCACCCTGGGCTTGTTTATTTGCTCAAACAGATAGTATAGCGAAAATGTAAAAATCAGGATCGATTCACAAGCCACTGGTACTGAATCGAAAAAGTTCCATTTGGTTGTAAGAAAATAATAGCAGATAAATATAACAAACAATGTTGAGACAATGGCAATCACCTTTTTAAATTGCCTGTTGTCAATTATGAGCCAAATGAAATAACTGAAGAGGATGAATTCTACCAGCGTATAAGTGCTTAGGAAAAACTTGGCATTGAGTTTTGAGGATAGGAAAACCTTGTCATTCAAAAATGAGTAACAGGAGTATATAAAGATTACCCATAATTCCTTTCTTTTTGTGTGCCTTAAAAACACAAGAAAGAGAATTACGGGTAATAACGAAGAATATATACTGATATGTAAGAAAAAGCTCTCTATATCAGGGTCATTTACCCTCAAATATAGAGATTCAGGTTTATTTAATCAATAATAAACCAGCCGTCATCTCCGAAATATGGATCATCGCCAGAGGGGATGCTTCTATCAGCAACAATGCCTTTTTCAGTTTGAATTTGGGCGTCAGTGGTAACTACTGAGTAATTAACCAGTTGTTTGCCATTTTGATCGAGGCCAACGTAAACCAGCGTCTTTTGTCCGAATTCATTGATAGCATTGAAGAACTGGATGCCTGCACAACCGGGTTGGGCCAGGATCTGGCTCAGGATCTCTTTTCCAACAATGTAAGCCTTAACATCATTCGGATGAGCCTGGCGGTAATTGTTAACCAGTTCAGCGCCTAATTCATGGGTAATTTCTTCACCAATGGTAGCAATGTTACGTTTAGTGAAGAGTTCAGTTTGCATCATAGTAGTAAGTTTTTAGAGGTTGTTAATAGTGGTTCCGGAGAGTAAGAAACCTCCAAAAAAAAAGATATACAACGGGTTGCGAGCAGGCATAAATGGTGTAATTTTGCCCGGAATGGCCTACTGGTCTACGTTTCGGGGGAATTTACTAGGAAATATTACGATTCAAAATGGGGGAAAATTTCTCGTAATTTACCGTATATTTACTATTGTGAAAGTTCGTGAAACCTACATTTGAGACACAATTGTTCACAAATGTGGATAAGTGAAAATGCTTAAGTAGCGCAGGATTAATGCTTAAGTAGTGTCGGATTTTAAAAACGGGGCGCAGTGTGTAGCATCTCTTGCAATTAAAATTTCCTTTTCTTATTTACCGGTTGACTGATTGCATATACTACTGATCAAAACAGGGATCAATAAAACTATGTTTTTAAAAGGTATGATTCGTGTTGTAGGATAGGTGTCGTTAGAACATGGTGTGATTAAAAAAAGAAGTTGACTGATATTGGATTTGACAGGTGGCATTCATAAGATCGTTGGAAATTATTTTTTAGGACGGTAATCAGAATATTGGATGTTTTAAGGTTGTCGTCCTCATCAATCAACTTCTGAAACAAAAATAGCAGGCCACCTGCCAGTTCGCAATAGCGGAAATGCTCTTTTTTAAAAATTCGGATTTTACCGGCAAATACGTAAAAGCGTCGTATGATATCTGGTACTATTTCGATTGATCCTGGTAAACTAACGTTTACAATGTGAGTGAAATCGTTTTTTTATACGATATTGCCTGAAGGTTAGGGCCCCTGAAGCGATAAGCACTGATTAAGGGGTTAAAACGGTAGGGCATATTGTATCTGAAAAGGAACAACTTATAACCCATTAATAAGCCAACCTTACCCATTATGAGCACTGAACTGGTTATTAAAGTAGCACTTGCCGACGATCATAAGATATTTCGCGACGGCATTAAAATGGCTCTGAAAGGAAAAGAATACCTGAAGATCCTTTGGGAAGCCGAAGATGGTAAAGATCTGATGCACAAGATGCAGATCAAAAAACCTGATGTTTTGTTGATGGATATTCGCATGCCCGAAGTAGATGGGGTGAACGCTATTGGTATCCTGCGTAAGGAATACAGTGACGTGAAGATAGTGGTTCTTACCATGTACGACGAACAGGAAATGATCACCCGGATGATGGAAATGGGTGCCAATGCATACCTCACCAAAACCTCTGACCCTGAAGAGATCTATCAGGCTATACTTACCTGCATGAATGATGATTTTTACTTTAATGATCTTGTTAATAAAGCTGTTCTTTCCAAACTGCAAACCAAAAAACAGGTACGGCAGTTCTATCCCAATCCCGTAAAATTCTCCGAAAAAGAAATTCGCATACTCAAACTGCTGGCAGCCGATAAAACAACCGAGGAGATTTCAAAAGAAGTTTTCCTTAGCCCCCGCACCATTGAAACCATTCGCCAGAATATGAAATCGAAAGTGGGCGCCAAAACCATCGCCGGCCTTATTATGTATGGCATGCGCAATAAGCTCATTGATTAAGATCGAATATTGAATGTCGAATACCCAGTGTCGAAGTAATAACCCCTTCTTGCATTCATCAACCCTGCCCGGCTTTTTACATCCAGTCGATTGAACAACTGGTTGCTCAAGGCATCTGCCGCCTGCCGCCCGTGAACTGAGGTCTTTTTGCTCCCTAAAGGATTTTGAAGGCCATTATCTGTTAAATTGCGGTGCCCCCGACTAATGGTTTTTAGAATAGGGCATCATATATTTAATTTCCAGAATAGAGAAGAATATGCAGGCGCCGGTTTCATATAAATTAATGCGGCAACAACTTTGGTTGTCGGCACACAGATGTGTTTTTTGGGAAGAAGAGAAAGCGTTGATCGTTTCCGATTTGCATTTTGGAAAAACAGGTCATTTTCGTAAAGCGGGCATTGCGGTGCCGCAGGCTGTATATAAAGAAGATCTGCAGCGGCTGGTGCACCTGATACAATATTTTCAACCAATGCAATTGATTGTGGTAGGCGATCTGTTTCACAGCCATCAGAATAAAGAACTGGAGCTTTTTCAGCGGTGGCGGCACGACTTTGCCGGCCTGCCAATTCATTTGGTAAAAGGGAATCATGATATACTGCACGGGAGTTGGTACCGGCAATGTGATATTCATGTCGCTGATAAGGAATTACAGATCGGCAGTTTCAGGTTCAGGCACGATCTCGATGATATTGAACCCGGCAGAAGCCAGTATTTCTTTTCAGGTCATATCCATCCCGGCGTTCGAATAAGGGGAACTGCCAAACAATCGTTGCGCTTTCCCTGTTTTTATTTTGCAAAAGACTTTTGTGTATTGCCGGCATTCAGCCGTTTTACCGGTATAGCCCTGGTGCAACCGGATTTTGAAGAAAATGTATTTGCTATCGTGAACGATCATATTGTACAGTTGCAATGAGCCCTGCGCCGCCAGTATTGAAAATAGCATTCGATCCTATTTATGCCCACCCGCTGCCGGAAGGGCACCGGTTTCCCATGCTTAAATACGAATTGATACCCGAACAATTATTATACGAAGGAACTATTACCGCCGGCAACCTGTTTGCGCCGGCGCCCTGTGCCGATGAGGTAGTGCTTTGGACGCACGATAAAGAATATGTTGAGAAACTGCACGGTCAAAACTTATCGGCCCGCGAGCAACGGCACATTGGTTTTCCGCAATCGCCGCAGCTTACCCTGCGGGAATTTGTGATAACCCAGGGCACTATCGATTGCTGTCATTATGCAATGGCGCACGGCGTAGCTTTGAACGTTGCAGGTGGCACACATCATGCATTTGCCGACAGGGGCGAGGGGTTTTGTTTGCTGAATGATTTTGGCGTGGCCGCCAATTACCTGCTTAAAAAAGGGCTTGCTCATAAGATCTTAATTGTTGATCTCGACGTGCACCAGGGTAATGGCACTGCCAGTTTGTTTGAAAAAGAACCCCGGGTATTTACCTTCAGTATGCACGGCGCCCACAATTACCCCTTTCATAAAGAAAAAAGCGATCTCGATATCGGTTTAAACGATGGTACCGATGATAAGCTGTATTTAAGCCTGCTGCAAAATACATTGCATACACTGCTCGAACAGCTACAACCCGATTTTGCATTTTATTTATCAGGTGTTGATATTTTATCAACCGACAAATTCGGTAAGCTAAAGGTAAGTATAGAAGGATGTAAACAACGTGATGAAATGGTTTTCTCGCAACTGAAAAGCAAAGGCATTCCCTGTGTGGTAGCCATGGGCGGCGGTTATTCGCCCGATATAAAAACAATTGTGGAGGCGCATTGCAATACGTTCAGGGTTGCGAAAGAGATATATGGTTTGTAGTTTGTGGTTTGTGGTTTGTAGTTTGTGGTTTGTGGTTTGTGGTTTCGGCTGTATGGTTTTTTTACTTCTTCATTTCTTATTTTTCATTTTCAGTTTCTCATTTCCCTTTACCACCTGCTGGTAGTTAAGGAAATAAATAAAGCGAATAGTGAACTCATTGCCATGTGGGGTGCTAAGTAACCGGGCGGCATTACGCGCATAATTTTTATACACCTGCCCATTGATATTAAATTCATAATCTTTCCCCAGCCAGTTCTTCCAGCCTAATATCAGCCGGCTGCCTAAACGAAAATCCCAGGTATAGAATACGTCGAGATTGAACGCATTGTAATTTAAATTGTATTGCGAAGGTGATATGTCGGTTTTTTCGGTCCAGTAGCCGTTTGGCTCAATGTTGTACAGGTGGGTGTTTTGCAGGTTATTCCAGAAATGACGGGTTCTGAAGGTAAGGTTCATGCGCGAGGTGAAATTGTACACGCCGCTGAATACGGTAGTTACATCGGTATATTTACGGCGGGCCAGAATGGGTGCTTTGGTTGCCGGGTCGCGCACGAAGGCATAACCAAACTGGCCATTGTCATACTGCCGTCTGTAACTTATTTCCAGCATCAGCCGGTCGCTGAACCGGTAACGTATGGCGCATTGAAGCGCATAAAAGGGATCATTGCGTAATGGGCCCTCTGCACCCCCAATAAGCCAGCTTACGGTCAGCGGCCTGCGGTTATCGGTGCTGCCATCGATAAACAAACTATAGTATGGCGACCGCTTTAATGGCTGCCGCGGCGTTTGAAACAAGCTCAACGGAGTTTGCATTTCAAAGAAGTCGTTGTACCAGCGGGGGCCGATATCTGCACTAAGTGAAAGGCTCCAGAAGTTTTTTAACAGCCAGGCTGCCGAGGCTTCAAAAGCGGTTTTCTGCCAGGCAAAGGGTTTAAATAGATAATCCTGTTTAAGCGCTATTCTATACACCTGGTTTAAAAAAGAGCGGTTTGCCTGGTAAATATTGTAACTCACCGCAGCCTTATTGGAAAAAGCGTTGGGTGATAATTGAAAACCGAGGTCGTTGGGATCGTATTGCGCCGATCGCATTTCATTGGCAAGCGTGTACTGCAGTTTGCCGCTTACTTTTCCCACTTCAAACTGACTGGCAAACCCATCGTACCGGCCGTTCCCCTCATAAACCACACTGTAACGCGGTTTCATAACGAGGCCGAACCGGTTGGCCTTGTCATACAACGCAATATCTACAGCGGTTACGTTGGCATCGCGTTCATGGCCGTTGCGCAGCACATTGGTATTGGTAAGGGTAATGGAAGAACGGTTCTTTAATGCCTGGTCCAGAACGATGATATTGTAATTGGTAAGGGGTTCGGTTGTCACTGAAGAATCCCTGCCTGTGTTGCGGTTACGCAGCCGGGCTTTTACATTTTCGGTAACGGCATTAAAAATTCCAATGCCGAGGTTATTTCCGGTTCTCCCCGAAAATTTAACGGCGTTATATAAGCGTGTAACCGAAGGATTTTTCAGGAGTTGGTAATCGTTCAGTTCACCGGAGCTTATTTTATCCTGGATGGAATCGTAGTTATCGGGCATTTTGCCGATCCGGCGCGAATAAAAGATGCCGGCTTTATTAAACAACTCGGTACCCTCGGTAAAAAAAGGCCGGTTTTCTCGGAACCGGATCTCGAACGGACTAAGGTTATTGACCACATTGTCAGAGATCACCTGGCCGAAATCGGGTATAAGAGTGGCATCGACGGTAAAGCTTTCATTGATGCCATATTTAACATCCATGCCGCCGCTTTTCAGTGTTTCGTATTGCTGCACACTATTGGTATGCGGCGTTTGGCGATAGCCCCCGCTTATATTGGGTGAGAAGCTTAGCCGTAATGGCGGCACCAGGTTATTTAACCCGGAAACATCGCCAAACTGGTTGGTAAAACCGCTTACCGCCGGGTTAACCGGGTTCCAGAACGATGTTTCATTAAAGCTGCGGCTGAAGCGCATGAACTGTATGCCCCAGTCGGCTATGGATTTACGCGAGAAACGAATGGAGAAAAGCGGTATACGCATTTCAACGATCCAGCCATCGGGGCGAAAACCAACTTTACTATCCCACACGGCGTCCCAGGTTACATCGCCATATGTACCTTCTTCACCGGTGTAGTTGGCGCTTACGCGGGCATCTGTTTGTACATTACGTGCGGTAACCAAAAACTGGAATGCATTCTGCCGGTCTTTATAGGTGTCGAGGAAAACCGAAAAGTAATCTACGTTCGCCTTTTGCACGTTATCGCGGGTTGTGTACTGTTGGCGTATTGCAGAAGGATCGTCGTACAGGCAGGCGCCAATATAGATAGCGTTATTATCATACACTACCTTAACAACCGTTCTTACTGAAGCGGGTTTACCGAATACCGGCGTATTGGTAACAAAATCATATGCCTCCGGCGCCTGCTGCCAGGCAGCATCATCCAGCGATCCATCGATGCGGGGCGCCTGGGCAACCTGTATGGCCTGGGTTCGTTTGGGCTGCGCCTGTAGCCCGGCATAAGCAATTAGTGGTAATATAACAACCAGGCCTTTAAGCATAGGTCATTTTAAGGGGGGCAAAAATAGCCGAATTTAGATTTGTAAAAAGGGGCATAAAAAAATATTATACATACATGTCTACCCGCCTGGTTGACATTTTCCATTGCTGATGGTTATTGGTATTACGCGCAGGCGGGTTAGCACATTCTTTTGCTAACCGTTTAACTGGGAAGAATAAGTATGGCAAATTACTGGTGGGATTGTCTGGTCGCGCGTAGACAGCCCTTCAAATATGGCTCAATATAAGAAGTTCATTACAAATCAGGCAAGGAAATAGCTGCGGGAATAGTATTGCTGATCAGCAATCGGGTAAATTCATTGTTTTTAGTTCATAGTTCACAGTTCCCTGGTCATAGTTCAAAGCTTTGGGCTCCAAATTCATTACATATTTCATATTATTCAAATGTTGCATAGGTTAACCAATGAACCTGGGAACTGGTTTACTTAGTTTATTTTCTTCTTTAAGTAGCTTACCTGTTCCTGTAATGTATTTACCACATTGGCCAGTTGGTTTACATTCCAGTGCGGTTGCGCATTGGCTTTGCCAAGGATCATGGCGGCCTTCCAAACCTCCAGAATGTCTTCTCCATTTACCTGGTAAGGCTGATAGGTGGGGTTATCGCTCACCAGCGTGTATTTGTTCTTTGAGCGGTTGTTCTTCATTACCCTTTTATACACAATGCCTTCGTTGCGTGAAACTACTATATAAGTGAAGTTATTCTTTACATCGTTGATGTCTTCTACCTTTTCGCCCACAATGATCGATCCGCTGGGAGTAGGTAACATAGAGTCCCCAACGATCTCAAAGGCGCGGTATTGGCCTGGCGCCAGCATGGGCAGGGTAAATGTATTCAGTTCATCAATAAATTCCGGGTCGGCATAACCAGCGAGGTAACCCGCTGCTGCTTTTACCGGTACAAACTGGATCTCATTAGTGCCGGCGGCCAGTTTCTGCGCGCGCCGTTTGGCAAGGTAATTTCCTTTTGTATCCGCCAGGTCTTTCAGCAGCAGCTCGTCGAGCGTGAGCTTGAACATTTCCCCAACCATTTCAAGCACATCGATGCGAGGCTCAGCCCGCTCTTCTTCATAAGCACCCAGCAGGGAACGTTTGATCTGTAATTTGGTGGCAAACTCTTCCTGGGTCCACCCGCGCAGTTTGCGAAGGTATTTCAGATTTTTACCGGCCGTAGACATAGACTAATAAGTTTAGCGCTAAAATACTAATTATTTTGTCATTGCGCGCAGAAAAGGTCATTAAAATTTCATTTGGAGCGTATTATTTAGCCATCCTATCTTTGCACATGGCAAGAATCAATAGCGCTCCACAAAAGAAATCCCCCCGGTCAAGTAAGTTTTTTGGTGAAGGTTTAACGTTCGACGACGTTTTGCTGGTACCCGCTTATTCGCAGGTTTTACCCCGAGAAGTTGAGCTCCGCACCTGGCTTACCAAAGAAATTCAATTGAATATCCCCATGTTATCGGCCGCTATGGATACGGTAACAGAAGCCAAACTGGCCATTGCCCTGGCCCGTGAAGGCGGTTTGGGAATTCTGCACAAGAATATGAGCATTGAGCAACAGGTTGAGCAGGCGCGGAAAGTGAAAAGAAGTGAAAGCGGGCTCATTCTTGATCCTATAACCCTTCATGAAGAAGCCACCATTGGCGATGCACAGCGGTTAATGAAAGAGAACAGGATCGGCGGTATTCCCATAGTAGATAATAAAAAGAAGCTGGTTGGTATTTTAACCAACCGCGATCTGCGTTTTCAAACTGATAGCAAACGCGTTGTAAGCGAGGTAATGACCCGCGAAAACCTGGTCACTGCACCCGAAGGCACCACGCTGAAAAAAGCCGAAAAGATTTTACAGGAATATAAAATTGAAAAATTACCGATCGTTAAAAAAGACGGTACCTTGTTTGGGCTCATCACCTACCGCGATATTCTGCAGGTGCAGGATTTTCCCAATGCGGTAAAGGATGCTTACGGTCGTTTACTGGTGGGCGCAGCGCTGGGAATTACCCGCGACCTGCTCGACCGTGCTTCGGCCCTGCAACAGATAGGGGTAGATGTAGTTTGCCTCGATAGTGCGCATGGTCACAGCAAAGGAGTGATAGACGCGCTGAAAACATTGAAAAAGAACATTAAGAAACTGCAGGTGATTTCGGGTAATGTAGGAACCGCCGCAGGTGCAAAAGCCCTGGCTGAAGCGGGCGCCGATGCGGTAAAAGTGGGTATTGGCCCCGGTTCAATATGTACAACCCGTATTGTGGCCGGCGCAGGCGTTCCGCAGATAACCGCCATTATGGAAGCCGCTTCGGTGCTGCATAAAATGAATATTCCCCTGATTGCCGATGGCGGTATCAGGTATACCGGCGATATGGTAAAAGCACTGGCTGCCGGCGCCAACCTGGTAATGATGGGCAGCATTTTTGCGGGAACCGAAGAAAGTCCCGGCGAAACCATTATATACGAGGGAAGAAAATTCAAACAATATCGTGGTATGGGTTCCCTCGGCGCCATGAGCCAGGGGAGCGGCGACAGGTACTTCCAGGATGTGGAAGCCGATATAAAAAAATATGTACCCGAAGGCATTGAAGGCCGGGTAGCATTTAAAGGAAATTTAAGCGAGATCGTATATCAATATGTTGGCGGGCTCAGATCGGGCATGGGGTATTGCGGTGCAAAAGATATCAAAGCATTACAACAGGCGCAGTTCGTTCGCATTACCAATGCCGGTATGAAAGAAAGCCACGCGCACGATATTGAAATTACCAGAGAAGCGCCTAACTATAGCAGACGATAGATTTTGTTACACGTTACAGGTTGCAGGTTACAGGGCTGTTATTCGGGAGGATGGCTCTTTATTCGAGCTGTCCGGTTTTCGGTTTCCCCTGCAACCTGCCACCTGGAACCTGTAACCATTATTTTAAATTCTTCCTGATGAAGCTCCGTAGCATTTTACTGTTCCTTTTCCCGCTTTTCTGTATTACAGCCATCGCTCAAACCGATTCAAGTCATTTACGCATCAGTTTACTTACCTGCAGTCCCGGCGCAGAATTGTATTCAACATTCGGCCATACTGCCATCAGGGTTACCGATAGCACCCGCGGTATCGATATGGTTTATAATTATGGCACCTTCGACGACCGTGATCCCAACTTTTATGTGAAGTTCACCAGGGGCATTATGATATATGCGCTTTCAAATTATTCATTTCAGGAATTTTTACAGGAATACGCTTATGAAAGACGCTATGTAATTGAGCAGGAGCTTAACCTGAATGGCGATGAAAAACAACGGCTGTATGCTGCCCTGCAGGAAAATGCACTGGAACAGAACCGCTACTACAATTATTATTTTCATACCGACAACTGCACCACCCGCGCCCGCGATATGATAACGCAAAAATCAGGCGCATCGGTGGTGTTTAAAAGCATCCTCCCCGAAAAAGTGCCCTCCTTCCGCAACCTCATTCATACTTACCTCGATAAAGCCAACCAGCACTGGAGCAAGTTCGGCATCGATCTGTTACTGGGTAGTAACCTCGATAAAAAGGTTACAAACGAATCGTCGATGTTCCTGCCCGATTATTTGTTGAAGGGGTTCGATAGTGCCATGGTCGATGGCCGCAAACTGGTGGCCGCTAAAAACAATGTACTTCCCGTGGCCCCGGTTCCGCCATCTGTTACCCTGTTTACTCCCCTGTTCGTTTTTGCAACGTTGTTCATTATTGTCACCTTGTTGTCGTTCAGTACCAATAAGTATGCGCAGGGTTTCCTTAATGTTTTTGATGCAGTATTTTTTCTGCTCATCGGTTTCTTTGGAGTTGTGATCGTAACCCTGTGGGCCATACGTGTAGATGACGTATGCCGCAATAATTACAATCTTGGCTGGGCATTGCCAACGCATTTTTTCATGGCATTTGTAGTGTATCTGAAAAGAAAATGGATTCAACAATATTTCCGCGTAGTATTTGTGCTCACACTTTTATTTGCCGTTTGCTGGTTGTTCTTTATACCCCAGAAGATAAATATGGCCGTACTGCCTTTGCTGGGTATCGTATTAGTTCGCAGTAATTTCCGCGGCGATCTTTTTAAAAAGAGATTAAAAACAAAAAATACCACAAATGTGTTCTTTAGTTCTACTACAAAAAATGCAGAACTTAAGTAACTTCAGGGAATGGTAGAAAAAAATATCATGCTGGATGGGCAGCCTGTGTATTACCGCATTGAAGGTACGGGGCGGCCTGTGGTACTGGTACATGGTTTTTCAGAGGATGGTACCGTTTGGGAAAACCAGATCGGGGCATTGAAAAACAAATTTCAGCTTATCATTCCCGATCTACCCGGAAGTGGAAGATCTCCCGTAAACAGTGCCGGCTGGTCGATGGAATATTTCGCCGAATGTATCCGCCGGATCCTCGACCAGGAAAATATTTCAACCGTTAGCATGATAGGGCATAGCATGGGCGGCTACATTACGCTTGCTTTTGCCGAAGCCTGGCCGCACAGATTGCAATCATTCGGGTTATTTCATTCTACGGCCTATGCCGATAATGAAGAAAAAAAGACAGCCCGCCGCCGCGGTATCGAATTCATTCAACAGAACGGCGCTGCAAAATTTATTGAGCAGTCTGTTCCCAATCTTTTCTCGGAAGAAACAAAAAAGCACCAACCCGAAATGGTGCGCAAAATACTTTCACGTTATACCAACTTTATTGGTCAGTCTCTCGTAAATTATTACCAGGCCATGATGGTTCGGCCCGACCGGACGCATGTACTGAAAAGCTTTCCCCGACCGGTTCTGTTTATATTAGGAAAACATGATACAGCAGTGCCATATGAACAGGGGCTGCAACAGAGTTATATGCCGGGATTGTCCTATATTCATACGCTTGAACATTCCGGACATATGGGGATGTGGGAGGAACCTGTATTAAGTAACGATTATATTGATGCCTTTTTGATGCATAGTTAATTTGGCTAACGTAAACTGACCTGGAGACCAGTTGAATGAGAAAAACACTGGCGATAGCTTTGTTGTGCTTTTTTGGAACAATCCAGTCCCTGTTTGCCGAGCATATTAAGGGAGGGGAGATGTTTTATGAATACCTGGGGCCTGGTGGTGATGCAAACACCTCACAATACCGGGTTACGCTAAAGCTGTATATCGACTGTAATGCCAATAGCAGCGGTCAGTTAGACGGTGAGATCAGGTTGACCGTTTACGATAAAGGGAATAACAGCCAGTACGGTAGCCCGTTTACCGCGCCTTCCCAGGGTGACGAATGGCTTCGGTTCGATCCCGCCTCCAACCCCTGTATCAGCAACCCGCCCAACGATGTATGCTACCGGGTGCGGTCTTTTTCCACTGTAATCACACTGCCAGTCAATCATGCCGGCTATGTTATATCATATCAACGCTGTTGCCGTATCGACAATATCATCAACCTCGAGCCGCGCAGCAATTCGGTAGGCGCCACTTATATGTGCGAGATCCCCGGTACCAGTTCATTACCCGAAGCATATAAAAATTCAAGCCCACGTTACCTGCCAAACGATGCAACGGCCATTTGCCGCGGCAGTAATTTTACTTTGAGCTTTGCCGCTACTGAACCAAACAACACTGATTCCCTGGTATATACCTTTTGCAGTGGCTTTGTAGGCGCGTCAACAGGTACGCCTAATCCATATGCCGCTTCTCCGCCGCCATACTCCAGCTTAAATTACCGGTCGCCTTATAGCGGCAACGGACCGCTGGGCGGCCAGGTTACTATCGATTCAAAAACCGGTATCATCAGCGGCATTGCGCCTTACACCATTGGCCAGTATGTGATCACTGTTTGCGCTTACGAATACCGGCAGGGCGTTTTAATAAATATTCACCGCAAGGATGTGCATGTAAAGGTTTCGGATTGCATTCCGCTCGAGGCATTGCTGAAACCGAATTATTCCTATTGCGACGATTTTCTGGTGACCTTTAAGAACGAACAGGTGAATCCCGCCGGCTCTGTGTACACCTGGGATTTTGGCGATGGCACGCCGCCCGTAACCACTACCGATATTGAAGGCCGGGTACAGCATCAGTTTGCCGACACAGGCACTTTCGCGGTTAAACTGAAAGTCGTACTGGCCGGTCAGTGTGAAGATGAAACGGTGACAATGGCAAAAGTATATCCGGGGTTCTGGCCGGCGATTAAAGTTACCGGAACCTGCGTGTTATTGCCATTGCAGTTTACCGATCAAACAACTTCACGATATGGAAAGGCGGTTAAATGGACCTGGGATTTTGGCGATGAAACTACCAGTACCGATGTCAGCAGCGCACAAAACCCTTCCTGGAAATACACCACCACCGGTTTGAAAACAGTGACACTTACCGTTGAAAGCGATAAAGGATGTGTGGGAACGGTAACGGGAACGGCCGATGTACGCGACAAACCACCGATAACGCTGGCATTTAAAGATACCCTCATTTGCAGCATAGATACATTGAAACTGAATGCAGGCGGCAACGGTATTTTCAGCTGGGGGCCTATGCATAATATAATGGATGAAAATACCCCTACGCCATCGGTGTGGCCAAAGACCACCACCACCTATACCGTTACATTAAACGAAAACGGTTGTGTGAATAGCGACAACGTACAGGTACGGGTGGTAGATTTTGTAACACTCGATGCCGGCGCCGACAGCACCATTTGCCTAACCGATACATTCCGGTTGAATCCGCAAACCGACGGATTAAAGTTTGAGTGGACGGCCAATGTGCCCGGTTATATCAGCGACCCAAATAGTAAACAACCCTGGGTATCGCCTACGGCCACTACTACTTACCATGTGATCGCCCGTATTGGTAAATGTATGGCGGATGATATCGTAACCTATCGTGCCATTCCATATCCTACAGCAAGGGCGGGCGCCGATACGGTAATTTGTTACCAGGATACTGCCGGTATACAGGCCAGTATGATTGGGTACCGTTTTAACTGGAGCCCCATCAGTACATTGAGCGATCCCAATAGTTTAAACCCACTGGCCTGGCCTTTGAGAACTACTTCGTATTTGCTTAGCGTATATGATACGTTAGGTTGTCCCAAACCAGGCCGCGATACTGTTGTTGTGAACGTTAAAGATGAAATAATCGCATTTGCCGGAAGAGACACTTCCATTGTAGTTGGCCAGCCCCTGCAGTTGAACGGGCGTGGCTCCGACTTTTATGAATGGTTGCCGCCAACGCATCTCAACCGGAACGATATTCCCAATCCCGTTGCCATGCTGGATGAGAATTTCTCTTACCAGTTAAAAGCGTATACGGCGGAAGGATGTTTTGACCTCGATACCATCAATATCAAAGTATTTAAAACCGCACCCGATATATTTGTTCCCAATGCATTCAGGCCGGGCGGCAGCCGTAACAATGTATTGAGGCCTATCCCGGTAGGTATTGCCACTCTCGATTATTTCTGCGTATTCAACCGCTGGGGACAAATGGTGTACAGAGGTTACTCCTCCGAATCGGGATGGGATGGTTCTGTTTCCGGCAAACCGCAGGATGCCGGCGCCTATGTATGGATGGCCCGCGGTACCGATTATATGGGTAAGCTTGTTACAAGAAAAGGAACGGCTATTTTGTTACGCTAAGCGAGTGGGAAAAAGGCGAGTGGGAAGTAGCCGGTAGCGGGTGGGGAAAGTAAAAGGTAAGGTTTTAGAATACAGCGAAGCAGGCAATTAATTATGAGTTTTGAATAAAAGCCCTGCTGGCCGTTTACCACTGGCTACTTGCCCGCAACATTACTTACTTTTGCAGCCAAATTACTCCTTACAAATGAATACTGTATTAATCACCGGCGCTACTTCCGGTTTTGGAAAAGCCATGGCTGAAAAATTCGCTTCCAATAATTTCAATGTAATCATAACCGGCCGCCGGGCCAACCGGCTGAACGAGTTGGTAAAACAATTGACCGCCGCCTACAAAGTAAAAGCACATGCGCTGGAATTCGATGTGCGCGATAAAATAGCGGTTTTCAGCGCTATTGAACAATTGCCGGCTGAGTTTAAAAAAATTGATATACTCATCAATAACGCGGGTCTTGCGCTTGGCCGCGATTATTTTGAAGATGCGGATATTGATGATTGGGAGACGATGCTCGATACCAATGTTAAAGGAGTAATGTATGTAACAAAAGCCGTTATACCTGGCATGATAGCACGAAAAGAAGGGCACATCATCAACATGGGTTCTATTGCCGGTAAGGAAGTATATGAAAGAGGAAACGGCTATTGCGCTTCGAAGTACGGGCTCGATGCATTATCGCAATCGATGCGTGTTGATCTGCTGCGGCACAAAATAAAAGTAACCGCCATTCACCCCGGCGCAGCGGAAACCGAATTTTCCATGGTGCGGTTCAAAGGGAACGCCGAAGCTGCCGATAAGATGTATGATGGATATCAACCGTTATCTGCTGCCGATGTGGCCGATGTTGTTTATTACACAACAACATTACCATCGCATGTTTGTATAAATGACCTGGTATTAACCTGTGTTGCACAGGCGAATTCTTTCTATTTGCACCGGTAGTTTTCAATGTTAAAATTCCCTTTATTGTTAGTAGATTCCCTGTAGTGGTATGTAAATTGCGATAGTAATATTAAGCAAACAATACATAATTCATTTAGAATATGTGAAATGTTGGCCTAACTGCTTGCATGAACCGTCAATTTGTGTAGTTTTATGTCAGCTATCAATTCCATAATCCTGCTTAAAAGCCAATTACTATGTGCAAAACCCTATGCGCATGCATCTTAGCATGTTTTTGTGTATTTTTCTCCCCATCATTGCAAGCGCAAAATGATGTAATCAAACTTCAAAGTTGTGAAGGCAATCCTTATCAGCAATCTGTTGACAGTATAAAAAAAGCCAGTGCAGAACAGGGATATGTACTATTGCGCGAAGCTTCAATTCAAATGGAAAGTGAGTATGAAATGCCGGTTGTTTTACCAATGCAGGCCGGAACAATTTATCAATTTGTTTTTATTGGTGATCCCTCTTCAAAATTATACGAAGTTCGAATGTATGATTTCAATGAGCGCCAGGTTGTTTATAAAAGGCATCAGTGGGGCGATGTGGATGGTAGTATCATCAGTTACACTTACGTTCCGCAGTTTAGCGAATACCACATGATAAAACCGGTTCAGGTCAACAAGAAGAAAAAGAACTTATGCGGTTATGTGATGCTGTTAAAAAAGCCGGAGCCAACAGCGAAGCGGTAACCAGGAACAGTAAACGATTTATATAAAAAAGGTGGTTCGCACTGCAAAGCGGTCCACCATTTTTATTATAACTTAGTTGAGAAAAAATATTATATTGCAATAGGCGACGTTGTTTTAAAGCCTTTATACATCACGCTTACTCTTCAAGACTTCCACCTGACGCTCACAAGACCCTGACGAGACTTTCACAAGACCTTTACAAGACATTCACGAGACCTTCACGAGACTTTTACAAGACCTCTATGGTACGCGATTCCTTAATTGATCTTAGTTCAAAGGCCTGTACTCTTCTATAACCCTATTCTTTCACTTACCTGATGCTTTTGCACAAGCCTCAGCCATAAGAAGCCTACTACATGCCCTTTACAAATAAAAAAGCGCCCCGGTAAGGGCGCGCTATATATGTGTAGGGTATTTTGTATGGTTTCCTTATTGCGCCAGTGAGATCCTGATCTGTATACCGGCCCTTGTTGTAGTGATGGGCGGTGAGGTGGAGATCTTCGGTTCTACTCTTCGCTGTTCAAAATAGAATTTCAGGTTTACCCGGTTACTGATCACATAATCGATCGTTGGGTTTATGGTGATCACCTTTTGACCGTTCGTAGGAAGTGCCTGGTCCTGGTCTAAGCGGCTGTTGGCGGTAATGTCGTCGCGGAAGCCAAGGTCTAACCGGAAGCTGGCGTCATTTTGCATTGGCTTGCCCTTGATCTTGATCCATGAGAACGCACCGCGCTTCCTGAACCCGGCGCCGATGGTGAACTCTGTTGACCGGTTTTCGCTGAGCTGGAAGTCGATCAAACTCAAACTTACCGTTCTTGATTTTTTATATTCAAAACGCGCTGTAAGCTGGTTGGTGAACTGCATATCCACATCGATCAACGGTACAAACTGTTCGCTTATTGAAATGTTGGGTACCAGGAAGTAGGGGATAAAGGCGCCGGTAAGCGTATCGATGAACGAAGGAAAACCGAGATTTGCCGAATCGCGGTACAACAGTGCCGAGCTAAAGCTGTTCATGCTTAACGTACCTGTATAGCCATGCGAAATGGTAAAGTTGGTAAATACTTTTTCCATGCCTTTTATGCGGGTCAATCCATTATAGGTCAATCGCCAGTTGGGGCGCGGCAAAATGCCCGAGAACGGATTGGAGCGGATATTCGGGTTATCCCTTTTTATAAGCGATACTCCTGATGGGTCTTTGCCGGTGTATGCCGCAACGAACGCCGGGATCAATACATCCTGTGCGTAACGACCATACCCGGTATAATAACCATCGGTAGTGAACTGCTGGTTAGGATCGAGCTTTTGCCAGTATGGGTTTTGCTCTGCCAGCCGTTTTGATAAGATCATCCGGTAATCCTGGAATTTCAGGAAGGTGCTTGTTACCTCGTTCGGCCTTACCGGCGTAAACATTGTCTTCAATGCAATATAACTTACGCTAAAGCTGCCCGATGTATACGGGTTCAGCCGGGCAAAATGCATTCCGGTGCCGGTAGTGTCTTTATACAGTTCGCTGTACATTTTACCAAACGTTTTATCGAACGTAAGGTCAATGGTAAGGTCGCGTACCGGGTTCAGCGTGGCTGTTATGTTCAGCCGCTGCTGATAATCCTGCCGGTTCTGGTAGTTGAAATTCGAATCGGCGGTGAGCCAGCCTTTGCTTGCCATCATGTTCACGAAGTTGGTATCGGGCTGGCGGCCGAAGATAAATCCAAGACCGGGCGCCATCGATTTAAAGTTCATTCCCAGAATGCGTGTGCTATCGGTATAACCGTATATGGTAGCGCTGGCGTTTTCAGAATATTGCACATTCACCCGTTTCAACATGGTGAGTAAACGGCCGGCGAATTTTACGCCGCTGCCTAATTCAAGCGGCGCGTTTTTGTCGCGCTTCTTTTTCTTTCCGGTAGAATCGGTTTTTGGGCCTGCGCCGGGCGGCAGGGGGCCCTGCGGTGCAGGCGCTGCTTCTTCTTCAAAGGCCCGCAGCAATCTCGATTTGGCGTACAACCGGGTAAAGTCTAATTCGGCGGTCACGTTCTTTTGTTGTGCATTCGACAGCGTGTTACCCAGTTCGCGGGCAAGTAATGAAGCGGCTAACCAGTCGAAGTTAGCGGTATAACCTGCCCTAACGGTTGTCCAGTCGAGGAACGGCAGTTTGCTTGTTGGCAGGGTATATGAAACCGTTGCCTTGTGATTGTACTGAATGGTACGGCCGCCTTTCCAGAAGTTATGCCACATGCGTTTTTTCTCGGCTTCGCCCAAACGGCCGCTGTCCTCATCAACCCAGGCGCGGTTCAGCGCGGTGAAGTCGAGGTTCAGCGAACGGGTGAAATCCCAGCGCAGGTTATAGGTGCGGTCGAACGTAAAGTATTTATCGTACGTTTCGGGTATCAGGTTCTTTGGCGTACCAACGCTGCGTGGGCGGTAGGTACCGAACTGGCGGTTCACATCGGCCCTGAACCCAAGTAACGTAGGCATGGGGTTGATGTTGAAATCCTTTACGGCCGCTACCCAGGGCGACCTTGATTTTATAATTCGTTTGGCAGGTTCCCAGTATTTGGGATTGGATGTATAATTATAACCGAGGCCTGCGCGATGACGCACTACTTCATTGCTTTCGATCAGCGGGTTGTGCTGTTCTTCTTTGTAATAGGAGTAGCTCAGGTCCCAGTTCTCGATGCTCCAGAGCTGCTGTTTTTTACCGGTCGTATTCAGCTTCTTCACATTGGTGAAGTTGACGGTTTTGATGGTCTTTACATCGATGGCATCGTTACGGATTGAATCCTTGTCGGCACCTGATGCGGCCTTGAGTTTGTCTTTCAGTTTTATATCCAGATCGTATGGATCGTATTCGGGGGTTGTAACTGTTTTGGAATAGCTGGCGTAAACCGGGATGGAGACCCCTGCTTTGGCGGGTAACAGTTTACCCAGCTCGAGGTTGGCTGCTACATCCAGCTGGGTAAAGGCTTCGCGTGAGCGTTCGTTTACCCGTTGTTCCAATGTACCCCAGCCGGTGCTGCGGGCGCTAGCGGAAACATACAGGGTACCGAGGTCGGCCAGTTTTATGTCCAGGCGGCCGGTTGCTGCCCAGGCGCCCTGTTCATCGAGACCAGATAAACGAAGCTCGTTGAACCATACTTCGGTACAGGCATCAACCCGGTTAACGTTTTGTACACCTATGAAGAAGGTACGCACTTCGCCAAGGTTGGGGTTACCCAATATGGAGAACTGTTTACCATCGCCGTCGGTTTCCTGGTAATACTGATAGGTGTTGCCGTTGTTGTTGCGCGATACTTTCAGGGCGGTCAGCCTTTCGAGCGACAGATCGAGCAGGTTGTTTGTTGGCCATATCAGCTCATCGTCGGTTGTTCCCCATGGCGTAATTTCGAGCGGGATCTTTATCTCATAGAAGTTGCTGATAAGGTCGTTACCGATACGCACTACGGTGTACAGGTCGCCATTCTTTATATCAGTTGAGCTTTTTACCGACTCGGCGTGCACATACATTTGTAATTGTTTGTACTGACGCAGGTCGAGGTTTATTGTTTTGAACACCCCTCTTGCATCGCCCTGTGCCAGGTTACACACCTGCAGGCTCAGCGATTGTTCGTTCTGCAACAGGTTCACGTTGTTGTTGCTCAGTTGTTGCTGACGAATAACGCCGGGGGGCGTTCTATAGTTAACAGGATAGCGTGATGCATTTTCTTCCACGTTCACCGCCAACTGTTTTACCGTAGTGGTAGTGTTGGCAGGAATGGGTTTGTACTGATTGGCTGTGTCGAGCAGGTAGTTGAACTGACGCCATTGGTTACGCACCAGCTCGAGTTTGGCGAAACGCAACACCACTGAATCTTCGAAGCCGGTCATGTACATACGAATGAAACGGATCGACTTGAAGTCGGGGATATTACCTACTTTTTGCTGAAACTCCCTGATAGGGATGCGGAACAGGTACCAGGTTTCTGCCGGGCTTCCGCTGGGGCGCACTTCAATACTATCGGTAATGAAGTTGGTGCCCACTCGCATATTGGGTTTTTTCAGGTCAACCCGGTACTGAAAATATTCCTCCAGTTCATTGAGTGTATTATCGCGGTTGAACTCTTCCTGGTCGGGATACAGTGTAAAGGCGCTTACGAATTTATCGCTGCTGCTGGCAACGGGTGAGTTGCCCTGCGGGTTGTTGATGTTTTTGTAACGGGCAAGGATCCCATCGTTTGCACCGAACTGTGCATTACGGTAGTTGATGTAGTCATCGCTTGAAGGGTCCTGTAAGGCCTGTTGATAGGCGCCGGAGCCAATGCTTTGCAGCTGGTTCAGGTATGCCTGGAATTTTGTTTGCTCGGCATCGTTCACCAAACCGTCGAAACCGGCATCCTGTAAAGGCCTGTCGGCAGGTTCGTTACTGAAGGCCTGCGTAACCTGAATGGGGTTGGCAGGGGCCTTTCCCCAATTGGTGTTATTATCTTCGAGGGCGGTGGTCACTGCACCGCTGATGCCGTTCTCAAAAAAGCGTTTGCCGTCTTTCAGCACGTCTTCTGAAATATTACCGAGGTTGAAATACAGTTCGCCACCGCTGCTGCCGGGGTTCAGGATGTATGGGTCCTGTAACCAGAACTCGATGAACTCCACATTACCGGTTTCAAAATCAACCTGGTCAATACCGCGCATGATACCGCCCCAACGGGTTTTAGGGTTTAATAACCGGCCGTTAGGGTCGATACTTCCCGGCCGCGCATCGTAGTTATATGGACCTCTTTCGGTAGGGTAGTAAGCCATATCGAAAGTTACCAGGCTTCCCTGACCGAGGTCGGGTGTGCGTTGCGGGAAGATGTCTTTTACGTTTATTGAACGAACGCGTGGGTCGTTCAGCAAATTATCGTTAATGGGGTTGTCGGCACTTGATCTGTCCTGCAACACCGGCTCAATATTATACCATGCCAGTTTGGCGCGGTTGAAGCCATAATCGAGCGTGTCGCGCATGGTTGCTTCGGGGAACAGCCCGTTGCCGGCGGGTGTTGAAGCCAGTCCCCAGCTAACCAGCGGAAAGCGGAGGTCGATGGCATTGCGCGAGCCTTCAAAATCATCGATGAACACCTGGCTGCCGCTGCCTTTGCCGATCTGCGGCGGGTGGCCCGGTTTCAGGTAAGCCGCTTCACCATAAGCCGTAATGGTACTCATTTCGGTGGTATGATAAAAGGGGAGCTTATCTAACCAGCGCGTAATGCGGGGCGCCTGGGTCATGTAATTGAAGTCGACCCCGTACATGGTGTTGCGGATGGGGTCTTCATTATAGCTTGTTTTTGTAAAGAAGGGGCGTTCACCCAGCCGTACCAGCGAGGCCCCGATCGTCAATTGCTCGCGGGCGGTTTGTTTGGCCATATAGTCGAGCCGTAAACCCATGAAGTTTCGCTGTTGCATTCCATAGCCGGCATTGTTCTCAAACTGCACGTTAACGGGTAAGCCTGCGTTAAGAATGGCCTGGTTAATGATCTTAACCGTACCCAGGTTGTAATCCACTATGTAATCCTGGTTTTCTAAAAGAACCTGTCCGCCGGCCGTTACACTAACCGAGCCCTGGGGCACGTTGAAGGCGCCCAGTGAAATTTCGGATGTGCTTTGTCCTTTGGCATAACCGCTGATAACATACCGGTCGAGGTTGGCGTAGGTTTTGGCAATTTCTTTAATGGTGTCGTATAGCGGGTAGTAGATGTACTTCTGCTTTATGTCGGGCGTACTGCCGGCAAATGCCACCGCTTCCAGATCGCGACCGAATGGTTCCAGGGTGGGGAAGATGATGCGGGCCTGTTGCGATTGTATGGTAAATCCTTCCAGAAAGTCGAATACCCCATCGGGTAAAGGATCGTTCCGGGCATTCAACCGGTCGAGGTTCATTAGCGTTATCAGCGGAACACCGGGTTTGTCGCCTTCGGGCAAAAAGCGCTTCTGGCCTAAACTCGGTTCTTCATACAAAACGTTCAACTTGAAATCTGCGGGTTGTACGCCGGAGAGGTAACTACCGTCTTTTGTTTTGAGGGTGTACACGTTCTTCATCATCAGGTCCCACAGCGGCAGGTTGGTACGTTGGGATGTGGCTTTCAGCAATTTCAGGAACAGTACTTTTTGTGTGCCCGCGGTTGTATTGGTAGTATCGGGCGGCACATCCTGTGAAAATTCACCCACCTGGTATATTCTGCCGTTATAGCTGTATTGATAGGCCACCCCTAAAACCTCATCGGGCTGCAGTGGTTGATTGATAGAAAGAAAACCGATCTGCGGGTTATAGAAGAAATCAGTTGGGTTCAGCTTGCGGGCGAATGTTTTTTCGAAGTCCTGCACCGGGCGCAACCCTAACGATGATAATTTGCTGGTGATGAAAGAAGGCTTGCGGCTGTCGGGGTCGTTGATGATGCGGCGGTACAGATCGTTCGCATCGTTGTGCGGCAGTTGTCCTGCACCGCCCGGCTGCGGTGAATAAAACGGGTCAGGCTCGCCAAGGTCCATCAATCCCACCACATCCCTGGTTTCGGTAGTGGAGCCGTTGCGGTTGGTAACCCAAACTTCCATACGCAGGATCTGCACCTGGGAGGTAACCACCGGCAGTTTCGACATGGCCTTGTTATAGTTCAGCCTGAAATACTGGGCCAGCAGGAAGTGACGGTTCTCCTCATAATCGTTAGCCTTGAACTCGAAATAGGTATTGGCCGAACCGCCCTGCAATCCCAGCGACTGCCGTTGCGAGCGCTGGTTGGCCAGCACACCGGTTATGAACAGTTTACCGAACTGGAGCTGGGTTTTTATACCGAAGATATTCTGGGCGCCGGGTATCAGCGTACCCTTTGATGAGAAGGAAATGTTCCCCGCCTCGATCTTTTTTATGATCTCATCATCGGTACCGGTATAATCGAGCTTTAGCTGGTTATCGAAATCGAAGTTGGCGAGTGTGTTATAGCTGATAGGCAGTTTCAGCTTATCGCCGATATTACCTATAACGCTCAGGTTGGCGTTCATGTCAAAATCGAAACCGCCATTGCGGCGGGCCCGTTCAGGTAATGCCGGGTTTTTGATATTCTGACCCTGGTAACCGGCAATGATATTCACTTCCCCCTGCGGTTTTATCTCGATCTTACCATTACCGAAAATGCGGTTGAACAGGTTATCGCTCATTGACATCCTGGGCCGCAGCATTTTGCGGTTTAGTCCGCTCAGGATGTTTGACCGTTTTTTGAAATATTCGGATTCCTGTTTACGGGCCTGGATAGCCATAAACTCGTCAAAGGTGAGATAGGTAGGTTTACGATAGTAAAAGTTACCTATTCGTTCAATGATGTAATACTGTTTTGTCCTGGGATCATAAACGATAGAGTCCTGGATATTCGACGGGTCGTTCAAACCCATTGAATTTCGTTGAGGAAAGGTAAATTTATCGCCCCGCCTGTCGTGCAGGGGATACTTCAATGTGTCAATGCTTTGCGTACTACTGGAATCCTTCGCCGGAGCCTGGGCTTTTACGGTAGAACTCATACCTACGCAAGCAGCTACTATTAACACAATTGGTGTTATTCGATTTCTGTAAGGTGCGCGTAACAATCTTCTCTAAAGAATTAGTTAGGTAGAGTTCCGATCCGATAGGCTTAAATGGTTTTTAAAGCTTTCTTAATAATTTCTTCAACTGCACTAAGAGAAGGTTCCGCTTTGATTACGCGTTGAATGGCTTGTTCCGCTGCAGCCCGGGCTATTCCCAGTGCAATCAAGGCATTTAACGCATCCTGCTCCAACGTATTGTTTATCAAGGGGGAAATATTTAGGCCTGGTTTGGATTTGCTGAGTTTATCCTTCAGTTCCAATATGATCCGTTCGGCCGATTTTTTTCCGATGCCCTTGATGGATTCCAATTGTTTGGTATTTCCCTGTACAATGGCCCGCGACAATTCGTCGGGCTTCAGACTAGACAGCATCATTCGTGCAGTAGCTGCACCCACGCCCGATACGCTCAATAGCTGCAGAAACAGTTCTTTTTCAGCTACTTCGGAAAAGCCGTACAACGTATGGGCGTCTTCCTTTATGTGCAAATGCGTATATAGCAGCCCTTTGTCGAGCGACTGGATGTGAGAGTAGGTGTGCAGACTGATTTGGAGCTCGTATCCCACGCCGTTAGCTTCAATATGTACAACAGCGGGTGTTTTCAATACGAATTGTCCACGAACGAATGCGATCATAGGGCGAAAATAGGAAAGGTTTTCTGGTTTAGCATTTGAAGTTTGCCGAATGTGATTAAATGATCGAAAGTTGTTTTGCTGCCTGGGGTTGTGTATATAACAATTACTTAATGAGAACGTTATAAATGGTTTGTGGTTTGTTGTTTTTGATTTGTGGTTTATCCGCAATTCGGGATTTCTTATAATTTTTGCGGAATGAGTACTTTTCAGGAAAGCGGCAGGCATGCTGCAGGACGGGTTGTAAGCCTGATGCGGCAGGCTGCGCAGCGGGCAGCCAACTACAAACTACAAACCATAAACCGGCTTTTATATATCTTTGCCAGCTTATTTGCTCTTATCAATCACTGGTTTTGTTATCAAAAATGATTCAATATCAAACTTGTATAATAGTAGCATGACCCAAAAAATTACTGCCGCCATCACAGCTGTTGGCGGTTTTGTTCCGGAAGACAAGCTGACAAATGCCGACCTTGAGAAAATAGTAGATACCAACGACGAATGGATCAGGACCCGTACCGGTATTGAAGAAAGAAGGATTTTAAAGGGCGAAAAAGGCACCTCAGACCTTATAACTCCCGCGGTTCAACAAATATTGAAAAAAAGAGGGATTGCTCCGGAAGAAATTGACGCACTGGTAATTGGTACCGTTACCCCGGATATGATGTTCCCTTCCACCGCCAATCTGGTTTGTCACAAAGCCGGATTGAAAAACGCCTGGGGCTTCGACCTGCTGGCTGCCTGCAGCGGTTTCTTATACGCACTCACCACCGGCGCCTCTCTTATTGAAAGCGGCCGTTATAAAAAAGTGATCGTAGCCGGGGGCGACAAAATGAGCTCAATTGTTGACTATAGCGATCGCACTACCTGTATCATCTTTGGCGATGGCGCTGCTGCTGTATTGCTGGAAGCCAATACCGAAGGGTACGGCGTTCTCGACAGCATTCTGAAAAGCGATGGCAGCGGATGCCAGCACCTGCATATGAAGGCAGGCGGCTCACTGCGCCCGGCTTCTGCTGAAACAGTTGCCAATAAAGAGCACTTCATTTACCAGGAAGGTCAACCGGTGTTCAAAGCGGCGGTAAAAGGTATGGCCGATGTAAGCGCCGAACTGCTTGAAAGAAATAAACTCACCGGTGATGATATTGCGTGGCTGGTTCCGCACCAGGCCAACAAACGTATCATTGACGCCACGGCCGATCGTATGGGCCTTACCCACGATAAAGTGATGTTGAATATTATGCGTTATGGCAATACCACCGCGGGCACTATTCCTTTGTGTTTGTGGGATTGGGAAAGCAAACTGAAAAAAGGCGACAACATTGTGCTGGCTGCCTTTGGCGGTGGCTTTACCTGGGGCGCTACGCTGATTAAATGGGGATACTAAACGCAATGTGCTAATGGGATAATGTGCTAATGGGATAATGGAAGGCGTTTTCGCGGCCCGCTATTATTGGCGTAATGCCTTTTTTTGCGGGGTGAGGATTGACCCATTTAGCTGATTAAATATTCAGGTGATGGTGAGTTGTCGCTTTGCGAACGGCTCACCTTTGCTTTTTTTATACCTGCTTTGCGTAATTGCCTTGTATCCTGTAACTTGAAAACTGTAACATCAAACACATGGCTAAGAAAGAATTCCCGTTTACAGGCTTTACCTCGCTGGCAATTCATGCCGGTCATGAGCAGGACCCGAATTACGCGCACCTCACACCAATTTATGCTTCTTCAACATTCGTTTATGATACCGCAGAGCAGGGCATGCGCCGCTTTAGCAAACAGGAAGAAGGATACATTTACAGCCGTTGGGGCAACCCTACATTCACGGAAGCTGAAAAAAAACTGGCTGCCATGGAATGTTTCGGTGTAACAGACGAAACAGGCAAACCACTGGCGGCGAAAGCGCTGTTGCATGCATCGGGCATGGCGGCCATCAGCACGCTGTTCCTCTCGAACCTGAAAGCCGGCGATCAGATACTGTCGCATTATTCATTGTATGGCGGTACGCAGGAAACGATGGATAAAATACTCCCGGGTCTTGGTATTGAAGCGGTGATCGTTGATCTGCGCGATCTCAATAAAGCGGAAGAAGCCCTGAAAGCGCATCCGAAAATAAAGATGGTGTATCTCGAAACGCCGGCCAATCCCACTTTACAATGTGTAGATATAGAAGCGCTCACCATGCTGGCCCGCAAATATGGCAAACTGGTGGCTTGTGATAATACATTTGCCACACCCTACCTGCAACAGCCGTTCAGGTATGGCGTTGATTTTATAATACACTCCACTACCAAATTCCTGAACGGGCATGGCACCGCGATAGGAGGGGTTTTGATTGGGCGTGATATGGAATTCATGACCACCCGGGCAGAAAAGACCATTCAATTGCTGGGCGGAAACAGCAACCCTTTTGATGCGTTCCTGCTTGTTAATGGCATGCGCACACTTGAAGTACGTATGGAACGGCATTGCCATAATGCCATTGAAGTTGCCAACTACCTTGAAGGCCATCCTGCCGTTGCCAAAGTAAATTTTACCGGGCTGCCATCGCATCCTGATTTTTATCTTACCTCCAAACAAATGCGACACCCCGGCGCCATTATGAGCATAGAGCTGAAAGGCGGTTTGGAGGCGGGCAAAAAAATGATGGACAGCCTGCTGTTATGCACCCGTACCGTTTCGCTGGGCACCTGCGATACCTTGTTGTGCCACCCCGCATCCATGACGCACTATGGCGTACCGAAAGAACAACGCGAAAAATATGGCATTACCGACGGGCTTATACGCATGAGTATCGGCATGGAGAATATACAGGATATTCTGATGGATCTTGAGCAATCACTTAAAGGTTTATAGTTTATGGTTTGTTGTTTTATTCATTCGGAATGTCCTGTAATTTATCGGCAGTCCGGGAATTAGAATAACCATAAACTAAAAACAATAGGGTGAGGGCGAAAACATGGGGCGATAAACCACACCTGTTTGCCACGGGGGTAACACATGTACTGGTAAATGGGGTAGTGGTGCTAAGAGATGGCGAACACTCCGGTGCCAAACCCGGCAGGATTGTAAAAGGTGCCGGTTCCAGGTAAGCCGGTTACCGGAACGCCCGGAAACCGGCAACAAAGTACTGTTGAATAAAGTTTTATCACATTCACTAAAAACATATATGGAAATAAAAATTCGTCGTGCTGTAAAAGAAGATTGTGCAAGGTTACTCGAACTCATTCATGAATTGGCTGTATATGAAAAAGCGGCGCATGAAGTAACGGTTAGTATGGAGCATTTTGTAGAAAGCGGATTTGGGAAGCAACCGGTTTGGTGGGCTTTTGTGGCCGAAGCCGACGGACAGGTTGAAGGATTTGCCATGTATTACATTCGCTACAGTACCTGGAAGGGCCAGCGAATGTACCTCGAAGACCTGATCGTTACCGAAAAAATGCGGGGCAAAGGATTGGGCAAAATGCTTTTCGATCAATTGATTATAGAGGCGAAAGAAAAAGGTTTCCATGGAATAACCTGGCAGGTACTGGAGTGGAACGAGCCCGCTATCAACTTCTATAAAAAGTACAAGGCAGGCTTTGATCCCGAGTGGATCAATTGTAGTATAACGGTTTAAAATAGGAAGAAAGAAGTAGGAAATATGAAGCAGGAAAGCCCCGGGTTTTCTGTATTTCCTACTTCTTACATCTTACTTCATGCCTCAAATTCCTAAAATCCAGATCGCATTTTTTTTCCCATCCCTACTTCCCAATTCCAAATTCCCTGCCCAAAACTTAACATTTTCCCTGCCCAACCTTTTCCTCAATTATTTGTAACTTGTTAAAGTTATCAGGGTTTTACCTTCTCCTCTATGAAATATTCCACTGAATTGGCAACTTTATAATCGATACCGGTCACATAGAAAAAAGTTCAGGTTCTAGTATGAAAACGATTGTAGCAGGCGCTGTAATTTTTATCGGGCTTTCTGTGGTTAGCTGCAGAAAAAATCATGACGTTATCAGCCGTGAGGTCAAGAACGACACCGCTGCAAATTATGCGCGTGATATCTATCTCTGGTACAATAACATTCCAGGATCATTTGATGCACACGGGTTCTCTGACCCCGACGGGGTTATGCATGGCATCCGGGCTTTTAGCGAAGAACCCGGTTTCAATACACCGGTCGATCGCTGGAGTTTCGCCATGTTGAAAAGCGAATGGGACAAGCTTAGCTCCGGTATTGGCGGTGACTTTGGTATGAACGTCTTTTTTTTCACCAATTCAGATCTGCGGGTATCATATGTAGAACCCGAATCGCCGGCGGGTAAGGCTGGTATCAAACGCAGCTGGCATATTAAGCAGATCAATGGGAACGGGAATATAAACTCAGGCAATGCGGCGGGGATAATTCAGGCTGTTTATCAAAGTACAACAGGCACTTTTTTGTTTGGGCGTTCCAACGCAGCTGATACAACCATTGCACTGAAGGCCTCATCGTACAAAGAACATCCCTTATTATTCGATACCGTGTATACCACCGGCAGCACCAAAACCGGTTATTTTGTTTTCAATTCATTTCTTGGCGATACTTCTGAGATCAGGGATGGGTTTGCCCGCATCTTCGAAAAGTTCAGCAATGAGCATGTACAGGATGTGGTGGTTGATCTTCGTTATAACGGCGGGGGATATGTGTCGGTACAAAACCTGCTGGCCAACTACCTGGTTCCATCGGCCGGCAACCAGCAGGTAATGCTTACCGAAGAGTTTAACGACCGGTATAAATCATTCAACGTTACGGAGAATTTCAATAAAAAAGGAAACCTCGATCTCAACAGGCTGTTCTTTATTGTAAGTCAGAGCACCGCTTCGGCGAGTGAGCTGCTGATCAACAGCCTGGTGCCTTATATGGATGTTCACCTGGTAGGGCCTACCCGTACGCACGGCAAACCGGTTGGTTTTTATCCCATTCCGGTTTTTGACTGGTACATTTTTCCCGTATCGTTCCGTACGATAAACAAAAATGGTGAAGGCAATTATTTTAACGGGTTAAACCTCAGCCACCAGGTGGCAGATGGGCTCGATAAAGACTGGGGCGATGCAGGAGAGCAATGTTTGAGCTCGGTACTGTATTATATCAATAACGGCAGCTTTGCCAGGATGGCTGTTTCGCCGCAGCAACGGCTCAGTTTAACCGAAGAAGTATTAAACCTCAATGCCCGCATGGGGCAGCCCAGGTTCAGGGGAATGATTAGATAAAGGCATAAAAAAGGCATAAAGGCATAAAGGCAACGAGTTGATGCCATAAATACAAAAGAGGATCATCTGGTTAAGTTGATCCTCTTTTGCATTACTTGTAATTTGCAGTTTGCAGATTAAGCGGGGTAACGATTACATAGGGTTTTACTTGTGCCTTTATACCTTGTTTAGCTAACACCATCGGTGGTGACCTTTTTGTCGATTTTACCAATAAGGCCCTGTAATACTTTACCGGGACCGCATTCGGTAAAATGGTCGCCGCCATCGGTGATCATAGTTTTGATACTCTGGGTCCACTTCACAGCGCTTGTGAGTTGATCGATAAGATTTTGTTTGATATCTTCTTTATTGCCTACGGCTTTAGCCACAACGTTTTGATAAACAGGGCAATTAGGATGATAGAACGTGGTAGCTTCAATTGCTTTCGATAATTCGGCTTTGGCAGGTTCCATCAGTGGTGAGTGAAAAGCACCGCTTACCGGTAAAACCAGTGCGCGTTTGGCGCCGGCAGCTTTCAGCCGCTCGATGGCAACTTCTATACCTTTGATGCTGCCGCTGATAACCAGCTGGCCCGGGCAATTATAGTTCGCCGGTACAACCACTTCGTCGGTTTCTTCCTGAATCTGAGCGCAGATCTCTTCAACTTTGGCGTCATCGAGACCCAGTACGGCCGCCATGGTTGAGGGATTGCTTTCACAGGCTTTTTGCATGGCCGTTGCCCGGATGCTTACCAGTTTCAATCCATCTTCAAAGCTCAATACGCCATTCGCTACCAATGCCGAAAACTCGCCCAGTGAATGACCGGCAACCATTTCGGGACGTGCATTATCAATACTTTTAAATGCGATCACGGAATGAAGAAAAATGGCGGGTTGGGTTACCCTGGTTTGTTTCAGATCTTCTTCAGTGCCGTTAAACATGATATCCGAAATACGAAACCCCACAATTTCATTCGCCTGTTCAAATAATCTTTTCGCAAAAGCGCTGTTTTCATAGTGGTCTTTTCCCATGCCCGGAAACTGAGAGCCCTGTCCCGGGAACACAAAAGCATGTGTCATAATGTAAAAAAGGGGTTTAAAAAACAAAAATGCCACAAAGGTTTTAACTATCCAAAAAGAAGTAGGGGGCAGGAGGTAGAAAAGGGTGGAACTGCCCTCAAAGTCAGGCCCACCCTGTGTTTTAATTAAATTTTTTTCTTTCAGATTTCTTCTTCCGCCGTCCGTGTCGGACCGCCGACCTATATGTCAGACTTAATATTAATGTAACCGCGATGAAATCAGTTTGGTGAACTCGCTGCGGGTTTCATTTTTTTCAAACTCGCCCCAGAAGGCCGAAGTAGTGGTTACGGAGTTTTGTTTTTGTACTCCCCGCATCATCATACACAGGTGCGATGCCTCAATAACCACTGCCACGCCAAGGGGTTGCAGGGTTTCTTTTATGGCATCGAGTATTTGGGTGGTAAGCCGTTCCTGTACCTGCAGGCGCCGGGCATATACATCAACCACCCGGGCCAGTTTGCTTAAACCGGTAATATAGCCATTGGGAATATAGGCAATATGCGCTTTACCGAAGAAAGGCAGTATATGGTGCTCGCACAGGCTGTATAATTCAATGTCCTTAACCAGGATCATTTCGCTTACGTTCTCTTTGAACTTGGCTGAATTTAAAATAGCCCTTGCATCCATTTCATACCCCTGCGTCATGTATTGCATTGCCTTGGCAACCCGTTCCGGCGTTTTAACTAATCCTTCCCGCTCGGGATCTTCACCCAACAGCGAAAGGGTTTCGCGGTAATGATGAATCAGTCCCGGCATGATCTTATCTTCATATTGGTCAATTTTTTTGTAAGCCATTTCCATTGATTTATTTTATAATGCTGAACGCTGAATGCAAAACGCCAAACGCTAAACACCAAACGCTGAACGCCTGGTTAGCCACCTGTTATTGCGCCGGATACTCTACAAAATTCCTTTCTGTTTCGTACAACCGCACCTGCAGGTCGAGCTTTGCATCAATTTGTTCACGTAACAGATCGTAGATCACCACGCAAATATTTTCAGCCGTCGGGTTCAGTGTTTTGAAGTATTCGGTATCGAGGTTAAGGTTCTTATGATCGAACTTTTCAAGCACATGGTCCCTGATGAGCTCGCTTAATATTTTCATGTCCATCACATAACCGGTTTCCGGATCGGGCTCGCCGGTTACTTTCACCACTATTTCATAATTATGGCCATGAAAGCTGGGATTGTTGCATTTGCCAAACACGGCATCGTTCTTAGCCATATCCCAGGCAGGATTATATAAGCGGTGGGCCGCGTTAAAATGTTCCTTTCGGTAAACAGCTACTTTTCTGCTCATGTTATTGAAAATACAAAGTAAAAACGCATTTAAATGTATGTATGTCGGGCGCACGACAATTACGACAACCTGCCTATTCCCCGAAATACTCCACAAAAATGCGGGGTGTTTCATATAGCTTAATGCCATGCAGTTGCACACCGGCCGGTATATGGGGCTCCAATTGCTTCCAGATGGCAATGGCCAGGTTTTCGGTAGAACAAAGCTGGTCCTTCATGAACGGCACATCTACATTAAGGTTTTTATGGTCCAATTGTTCAGTTACGTATTGATTAATAATGCGGCTCAGCGCTTTCACATCGCACACGAACCCGGTATCGGGATTGGGACGGCCTTTTACGGTTACATACAGTTCGTAATTGTGGCCATGCCAGTTCTCGTTGGCACATTTTCCAAAAACCTCTTCATTCCGTTCCTTGCTCCACCTGGGGTTGTACAATTTATGGGCGGCATTAAAGTGTTCAACACGAGTCAGATACACCATTGTTGTCGTGAAAATTTGCCGCAAAGGTAAGATATAGCAGGCAGAAGCGTCAATGAATAAGGCCCGGGATGGTGGTTATGGGTACAGGATGGAGAATTTAAGGGATAAAGGCGGAAGGTCTGGACAAAGGCACAAAGTGAAAAAGGCGAAGGCAAGAAGCTAAAGGCAAAAAACAGAGGGCAAAAGGCAGAATGGAAAAAGGCATAAAAGAGAAGCAAAGGCTCAATGGCAAAGGCACATGGCGGAAGGCAAAAGGTGCAGGGGCAGGGGGCCTGACCATGATAGCGTGTCTTTAATTACCGGCTGTGAATTATGGCCCTGTAACCAGAAACTTGTAACCTGATACTTGCCTTTCTCCCCTTAGCTTTGTACCATGGATATTTTGCTTTTAGCTGCTACAAGCTTTGAAATTCAACCCACTATAAACTTTTTGTCCAACAGGGATCATATTATTGGCAGCAACCGTTTCGATGTGCTGATAGCGGGCATCGGCAGTATGAGCACGGCTTACTGGCTTACCAAAGCCATTGAGAAAAAACGGCCCGGTATCATCATTCAGGCCGGAATAGGCGGCAGCTTTTCTACCGATTATCCGCCGGGATGCCTGGTGCTGGTAAACGAAGAAGTGAGCGGCGACCTTGGCGTGGAGGAGAATAATGAATTTAAAGATGTGTTCGATTTGGGACTGCCCCGGATCACTGACCCTTATTCAGATAAAGGTCTTCTCAATAACCATATCGATCTGCTGCAGCAACAGAAATTACCCCTGGTAAAAGCGGTTACCATCAGCGAGATCACCACCCGCCCTGAAAGGATCCGGCAACTGCAACAAAAATACCGGCCGGTTGTTGAGTCGATGGAAGGCGCAGCTTTTCATTATATAGCATTGATGGAAAAAATTCCATATATGCAATTGCGCGCCATATCGAACTTTGTTGGCGAACGCGATAAAAGTAAATGGAAAATGAAGGAGGCGATTGAGCAACTGAATGAAAAATTGGTTCAAATTGTGAGTGGTGATTTTGATAATGCTATGTAAATAAAAGAAACCGGTAACCGTACCCGGCTTCGCGGGGCAGGCCCTGTAACCCGTAATCTGCAACGTATTAATAAAACCACATAATAAAGTATATAGTTATAATGACACTTACGCTAGGTTTCTCCCCATGCCCAAACGACACATTCATTTTCGATGCGCTCGTAAATAAAAAGATCGATACCGCAGGCCTCACATTTGAGCCCGTGCTGGAAGATGTGCAAACCCTTAACGAATGGGCATTGCAGGGCAGGCTGGATATTACAAAGATCAGTTACGGCGTGCTGCCGTTGTTACTTGAAAGATATCTTGTATTAAATGCCGGCGGCGCGCTGGGTAAAGGAGTAGGCCCATTATTAATTACAAAACAGGCCGGTGCGGTAAACAAAGCGGTGGATGAAATGACCATTGCCATTCCGGGCGAACATACCACGGCTCATATGTTATTCTCACTGGCATACCCGCAGGCGGCAAAAAAGAAATTCATGATCTTCTCGGCAATAGAAGATGCCGTGCTGAATGGCGATGTTGATGCGGGCGTTATCATTCACGAAAACCGGTTCACCTATCAGCAGAAAGGATTGCACAAACTGGTTGATCTCGGTGAATACTGGGAACGGCAAACCGGTAATCCCATTCCATTGGGGGGTATTGTAATGAAGAAAACCTTCGATACAGCCCTGCAACATAAAGTAGATAGCCTCATTAAACGCAGTCTTGAATTTGCGTTCAAAAATTATCCGCTTATAACTGAATATGTAAAACAACATTCACAGGAAATGAGTGAATCGGTAATGCGCCAACACATCGATCTGTATGTGAATAACTATTCTTTGCAATTGGGGCCCGATGGTAAAGCGGCAGTGAATACTTTTCTGCATATTTACAGGCAATTAAAACAGGTAAACTCAACTGCCGAAAATATCTTTTTAAAGGTTGAGTAGTATGGTATGCGCTTTGCTAAAACAGGAGAATGCCAATGCACATTGAACCGGGGCGAATGGTTGTAAAGCGAGTGCCTTGCTGTAAAAGTATTTATATGAAAAATGTTTCCCTTGGTTTAGCCTTTTTCACATTGGTCGCCTGTAGCCCTGTTTCACAAAAGAACAAAGGCAAAAAATACTTCGCCGATCTCCTTAAGGATGTGGATAAAATTCAGCTTAAATTCTTTAACCATGGCGATACGCTGGCTGAATCAATTACAGATCAAACAGAAATTGATATTTACAAAGAACTGATCACCGGTAAGCGCGATCCCAAACAAAAGGTCAAATGCGATTCAACCGGTGAAATACTTTTCCTGAGTAAGAAAGATGTGATCCTGCATGCCTGGTTCTCCTCCCGCGCAACGGGCAGTAAATACGACAAAGCCTGTGTAACATACTCGGTTGAGCCCGAATCATATGGTTCTGCATTGACCGGCAGGTCGGGCCAGGATATTGACGATTATTACTACAAACTGCGCAGCACCGCCAACAGAATGGCGCAGCACTAAAGAATATCGAATAGTGAATGCTGAATGCCGAACGCCGAAGTAAATTCACTTCAGCGTTCGGCATTTTTATTTTCTTCCCCAATTCAAAAACTGTTATTATATTCGCGCCCCCTATTTAAGGTCGGGACCTTTTCTGCTAACCGGGTCTTCTGCACGCTGCCATTTCTTTATCAGCCTCTGCTCCCATAATCCCATTCACGGGATTGTATTTTCAAATCGCTGATATTAAAAAATAAACATCTATGCAACCTTTTCCCGTTGTGTGCTCAACGCTGTCGGCCCCGCATCTGGCTGTGTACCTACAGCAACAATATCATTTGGGGGCAGGCACTACCTGTCGTTTAATTCGTGCAGCCATCAACCATGTTTACCTGGTAACCGATGGTATGCAGCACTATGTTTTCAGGTTATACAGTTTGAACTGGCGCACTGATACAGAAATAGCCGAAGAGTTAAAGCTGCTCGATCTGTTAAAAGAGAACGGCATTCCCGTTTCATTTGCCTTACCCAACCCAAAGGGTAATTACATTCAACATATTCCCGCGCCTGAAGGCATGCGAATGGGCGTGTTGTTCTCTTATGCAAAAGGCGAGAAGACACTTAACTTTTCTGAAACCCTTCATTACAAACTGGGCGTAATTATGGCCCGTATGCACAAGATAACGGAGGGGCTTAGCCTGCAGCGGGTACAATACACCCACAGGGTGCTGCTGATGGATTCTTTTGAATGGCTGAAGCAATTCGTTTCTGCCAATACGGAAGAAATGCAATGGATGCAGCGGGTGCAGCCGTACCTGTTACAGCAATACTTAAACGCGCCGTCGCATTTGTTGAGAAAGGGTGTCGTTCATCTCGATATCTGGTTCGATAATATGAATATTCATAACAATGAAGAGGTGACGATCTTCGATTTTGATTTTTGCGGTAACGGCTGGCTGCTGCACGACCTTGCCTATTACATAATGCAGATCTACAATACCGAAAAAGAGCCGGGGATGTATGAATTAAAGCTCGGTTATTTTTTAAAGGGTTATGAATCTGTAACTCCCATTCCTGAAGCAGAAAGGCAACTGATACCGGTTGCCAGCATAAGTTTGTATTTCTTTTATCTCGGCGTGCAATGCCAGCGCTTCGAAAACTGGACCAACTCATTCCTGAATGAAACTTACTTAAAGCGGTATATCAACCTGGTGATAAAGAAGCTGTATAGCTTTCATCAGTTGCCTGAATAGGAGATCAAAAAAGGTGTGCCACACTTTTTAAGTGTAGCACACCTTCTATCCCCTGTCCAGCGCTTTCTTATACGTTTCCAGGCAACGCCTGCGTGCCATTTCATGATCAACCATGGGTTGAGGGTAGGTGAGTTCTTCAAATTCTGGTACCCACTTGCGAATATATTTCAGTTCGGGATCGAACTTTTTAGTTTGCAGGT
>CBIHPC010000011.1:0-66134 GCA_966211305.1 uncultured Niastella sp. | reverse complement strand
ATACAGACCTTAAATATATTATGTCGCTAAACCCCGACCGGTTGCTGGCGCCTTTCCTCCGCGAGGCGGGCCTTACACCCAAAGCGGCCAATTATCCCAACTGGGAAAACACGGGGTTAGATGGCCATATCGGCGGCCATTATCTATCGGCCCTTTCTTTAATGTATGCTTCCACCGGTGATAAAAAAGTGCTGGAGCGGTTGAACTACATGCTTACTGAATTAAAAAAATGCCAGGATAAAAACGGCGACGGGTATATTGGCGGCGTGCCCGGCAGCAAAGCTTTCTGGGCCGGGCTGGCAGCCAATAAAGTAACAGTAGGCAGCTTTGATATCAATAAGAAATGGGTGCCATTTTATAATATTCATAAATCCTTTGCCGGTTTAAAAGATGCCTGGTTGTATGCCAACAGCGAACTGGCTAAAAAAATGCTTATTGCTTATTCCAACTGGCTGCTGAATACAACAAAAGGTCTCAGCGACAGCGATATCCAGCATTTGCTGAAGTCGGAACATGGCGGTATGAATGAAGTGCTGGCAGATGTATCGGCCATAACCGGCGATAAAAAATATCTTGAACTGGCACGTAAGTTTTCTCATCAAATTATAAAAGAACCGCTCGCTAACCGGCAGGATAAACTTACCGGCCTGCATGCCAATACGCAGATCCCGAAGATCATCGGGTTCGAACGCATTGCCGGTTTAAGCGGTGACACTACCTATCATATAGCTGCCCGCTTTTTCTGGGAAACGGTAGTAAACAACCGAACCGTGGCCATTGGCGGACATGGCGTGCGCGAACATTTTCACCCGGCAGATAATTTCACATCGATGACCACCAGTGAGCAGGGACCTGAGACCTGCAATTCATATAATATGCTAAAGCTGTCGAAAGCATTGTATGAGTCGGAAGGGTTGGGAAAGTATATCGACTATTACGAAAGAACGCTGTACAATCATATTCTCTCAAGCCAGCATCCTGAAAAAGGCGGTTTTGTTTATTTCACGCCCATGCGGCCCGGTCATTACCGTGTTTACTCGCAGCCGGAAACAAGTTTCTGGTGCTGCGTGGGATCGGGAATGGAGAACCACGCCAAATACAACGAACTTATTTATGCGCATACCGCCAATGAGTTGTACGTAAACCTTTTTATTCCGTCAAAGGTGAACTGGCAGCAGCGGGGGGTAGTGCTTACCCAGCAAACCCGCTTCCCCGATGAAGAAACAACAACACTTACGATCGATGCGGTTAAGAAAGCCGATTTTACTTTAAAGGTGCGTTACCCGGTTTGGGTTGCGCCCGATGCAATGGTAGTAACCGTAAACGGAGAGAAAGTAAACTATAATGCCCAACCGGCGTCCTTCATAGCTATAAAAAGAAAATGGAAAAAAGGCGATAAGATCACCGTTACCTTGCCCATGCGCACTACAACGGAGCAAATGCCCGGCGGCACAGATTATGTGGCCGTATTGCATGGGCCCATTGTGCTGGCGGCCAGGACCGGTACCAGCGATCTTACCGGTATTTACGCCGATGACAGCCGCGGCGGACATATTGCCAATGGCAAAAAATACCCGGTTCAGCATATGCCGCTTTTTGTAAGCGCCAATGCAAATATTGCGCAGCAGATCAAAGCTGTTCCCGGAAAGAACTTTACCTATACCGCATCGGAGCTCATCTATCCGGCAAACGCAAGATCATTGGAGTTGATTCCTTTCTTTCGTTTGCACGATGCACGTTATGTGATCTACTGGCGGCAGTTAAGTCCCGAAAAATTACAGGCCGAACAACAAAGGATAGCCGAAGAGGAAGCGGCAAAACAAAAACTGGATGCCATAACGCTCGATATGGTAACAGCAGGGGAGCAGCAGCCTGAATCGGACCACTTCATTGAAAGCGAACACTCCGCCACCGGAAGCTTTAATGATCGCCACTGGCGCGATGCCAAAGGCTGGTTCAGTTATAAATTGACAGACAAAGAAAAAAAGGCCGACCGCTTACAGGTAACTTATTCCGGCCGGGATAAAGACCGCAGGTTTACCATTCTTGTGAATAACCAGCCGGTACAGGAGGTTACATTAACCGGTAACAACGACAATACTTTTTATACGGTGGATTATCCCCTGCCGCCAGCCCTTGTGCAGCAGGGCAACGGAACGCTCACTGTAAAGTTTCAGGCAGCCGCCGGTTCGGTAGCGGGCGGGGTGTATGAAGTGAGGTTGTTGAAAAAGTGATCTTTACAAAATAACGCGTTAAAACATTGAACGGCCTTTCGGAAAGGAAACCGAAAGGCTGTTTTTTTTCCTGTACGATCCTGAACTATCTCCAAAAGTGATTGTTTAAAACCAATAGGCAAACCTGTCTGTTCCTGCCTCTTTGCTGCCGTTCCAGCCTTTATCCAAACACCTCAGTTCTGTACCGGATGTAAATCAAACATTTAAAAATAACACCTATGCGCTCGATGTGGAAAGGGTCGATCGGGTTCGGCCTGGTTAACATTCCTGTGAGGATGTATGTGGCAACGGATGAAAGCTCCATTTCTTTTGTACAGCTCGACAAAAAAACGCATTCCCGCGTTAAGTATAAAAAAGTGAGCGAGCTTTCGGGAAAGGAGTTGCACCAGGAAGATATTGTAAGAGGCTACCAGGTAGGGGATGATTTTGTGATCGTTGACGATGCCGATTTTGAAAAGGCGGCCCCCGAAAAGATCGACCATCTTGAAATTACCCAGTTCATCGATGAAAAGGAAATTGATGCGGTATATTATGAAAAACCATATTACCTGGAGCCCGATAAAATGGGCGCAAAAGCCTATGTATTATTGCGCGATGCATTAAAGAAAGAAGGGAAGGCGGCACTGGGGCCATTGGTATATCATAATAAAGAATGGGTATGTTTAATAAAACCGCTTCGCAAGGTGCTGGTGTTGCACCGGCTTCGTTTTTCAGATGAGATAAGGAGCGAAGCGGGACTGGTGGTGCCCGACACGCCGGCAAAACCTGAAGAACTGAAAATGGCCAGTATGCTTATTGCCCAGCTTACCCGGCCGTTCAAACCTGAAGATTACCGCGACACCTATTCTGAAAAACTGATGAAAGTGATAGAGGCAAAGGCAAAAGGAAAATCTACCGGCAAACCGCTTAAAGTGGTGCACAATGCTACCACCAGCGACCTGATGGATAAACTGAAAGCAAGCCTTAAATCGAAATCTGCCAGTAAAAAGGCATCTTAAACATATTTCACAAAAAAATACCGTGTTGCCACGGTACTCATTCAAATAGAAAACAATCAAAAACAATATTTAAGGTTGCGTTAAAGCAACAATGATCTTTTTGCTGATAAATGTCGATGATTTATGTAGGTTGATGGTGTAAGAGCCCGATGGTATTGAACCTGGTATGGAAATATATACCTGCGTATTCGTTCTCAGGTTTACTTTACCGCGTTGCATCACTTTACCATGCATATCATAGATACTGTAATCAAAATCGCCCGATAAATTTCCTTTTGCGGTAAGCGCAATCCTGTCGCGCACCGGGTTGTTTACAAGCAGCTGGTGGCCATTGGCGGTTTCAGTTACCCGTACTATGTGCGATAAGGTGGATGAGCCATCCAGGTCTATGCTTTTTAACCGGTAATACGTTATGGAAACAACCGGCTTATCATCAGCCAGCGAGTAATGCGCTGTACGGCCGGCGTTCCTGGCGTTCACTTTTCCAATGGCATAAAAGTCTGTTCCGTTCTCGCTTCGTTCTACAACGAAGTGGCTTACATGTTGTTCATCGGCGGTTTTCCAGGTTATTTCAGTAATGGCATTTTTTCTTTTTGCGTCAAAATGCAGCAGGGTCAATGGCAATGTGGCTGAAACGCTGCCGAATGTAAACAGGTTAAAAGATGACAGGCTATTCGAAGTAATTGTGCCCGTGGTGGCTACGCTTCCGCTTGCGGTGCCGCCCTGAGCGGCCCATACGCTTCCATTGTAAGCCGCTACCCTGATGTCGGGTTCAATCCACGATGGAATTGCTACTTTGCTATTGTCCCAGTTCAGCGTAACATGGGCGGTTCCGCCCGACACCCTGTTTATTTCCCAGAATTCGTTGGGGTCAACGGTAACAAGGGGCGATTGCAGTTGTGTTGTGTTGGGCGTTGCCGCGCTGTATTTAACAGCAAATACACTGCCGGCCGATAGGTTATTTATATTGATCGTTCTTTGCACGGTGCCATTGCCAACGGGAAAAATAAAATCGGCAGCGCCCGTTTTTCTTACCCATCCGTTTACATGCCGCGTGTCGGCGCTTCCCGAATACGAGGCGCCCGCTTCATACGCCAGGTAAGCAGGTGTTGCTGCGGTAGTGATCACCCCGCTGCTGAAGCTGTGAGCGCCGCTGACGTACAGGTCGGTATTCAGATGTATGCCTGCATTATTGCCGGTTACCAGGTTGTACGTCTTAAATGGCTGGCTGCCGTTGAGCGTTTGCAATACAGCGCCATCCAGGTACAAGGTGCCTGATCCGCTGCTCATAGCCGCCTGGTTTGCGCTCAGGTCCCTTTTCATATACAGGTTGCCATCATTGGTGAGGCTGGCTGAAGCCGCATTATTGAAATCGCCATGCGCGGCCAGGTTGCCGCCGCTGTGGATCTTTAAATTGCCGTTATTGGTAACAGTGAGTTGCGCTACCACGCTTTCGGCAACCGGTAGTAACAACATACCAAACAGTAATTCTTTCATATAACCAGTTTTTAGGGTGCAGGATTATTTTATGGAAAGCGTAATGGTGCCCACTCTTCAAACGTGTTCTCTACGGCACAATCGAAGAAGCGAAGATCAGCTCCTATATACTGCTTCCAAAATCTATGCGTCCCAAAATGGTAATTGTAAGTAATTTTCTGTAATACTGTAAGTAAAACACTTTAAGGTGCTTGGCGGTAAAACGCCTACACCGATTTCGAAGGCATCCTGCTTTTTAACCAGTAATTAATAATAGTCATGAACGTGTTTTTCAACTGATCGAAACTGGAGTCTTTGATGAATAGCCCGTGCGCTGAGAGGTTATACGCTTTTTCAACCTGCTGTTCGGAAGCCTGGGTGGTCCAGAAAATAAAAGGAACGCTGGTGAATCTTTTTTGATGTTTTTCCAGCATGATCTTGCGTAATTCAAATCCATCTATTACGGGAAGGTTCAATTCGCATATGATAATAAAAGGAGTATGATCCACATGTTCAAGGGTCTTTATCACCTGATCTGCATTCTCGAGAAAAACCAGCTCATTTGAAAGCTTTAATTCCTGCCAAACATGTTTCACTACTTCCTGATCGTCCAAATCACCATCAATGATCCATACGGCCTGGGATTGCATGCGAAAATTTAACATATCTGTTTGTAAAAATCATGCCAGCTATTTTGATAAAAATGCTTGTTTTTGAAAGGCTAAGGGGTTCTAATAAGTTAATACAACGTAATTTACATATCGTATGAAACAGGATAAACCATTTGCAAACACGTATGGAAAAACCCAACACGACAGCATGGCGCAGCCGGCTTCATAATACGATCTACGAATCAAATACAACCGCCGGCAGGATCTTCGACGTGGCCCTGTTGGTATTGATCATCTCGAGCATCATTGTGGTAATGCTCGATAGTATAGAAGCGTACCACCAACGCTATGGCGAACTGTTTTATATCCTGGAATGGGTTTTTACCGGGTTGTTTACCCTCGAATACCTGCTGCGTTTGATAAGCATCAAAAGCCCTTTGAAATATGTGTTCTCATTCTTTGGCCTTATCGACCTGCTGGCCATCATTCCCTCTTACCTGAGCATCCTGTTTACAGGCGCGCAATCGTTGCTGGTGCTGCGGGCCTTGCGGCTTTTGCGGGTGTTCCGCATATTCAAGCTCACCCATTTTTTAACTGAAATGGAATTCCTGAAAGCAGCGCTTACTACCAGCCTGAAAAAGATCTTGATCTTCATGCTGGTGGTGCTCACGCTCGTTATCATTCTCGGTTCCGTTATGTATTTGGTAGAAAATGGAGAGAATGGTTTCATAAGTATTCCCGACAGCATCTATTGGGCTATAGTTACCATTACTACCGTTGGGTATGGCGATATTGCGCCTGTAACGCCCACAGGTAAGTTCATTGCCTCCATAATGATGTTCATTGGCTATGGCATCATCGCAGTGCCTACCGGTATTATTACAACCGAAATGGCCAATGCGGCGCGCCTGAGAAAACATGGTCATGAAGCCTGCCCGGGCTGCGGCCGGGAAGGGCACGACAAAAATGCCGTGTATTGTAAGTTTTGCGGAACGTTGTTGTAGTAAGTAAATTATTTCGCGAGCCCTGCAATGATCAGCAACGGCGGCCTGGGTTTGCCGTTTACGATCTTATACGAGAACATATTGGTGCGTTTAGTGGCTATTTCCTGTTGCAACGCAACCGGAATGCTCGATACCTTATCATAGTAAACTACCTGAACCGTGAGTTTTTGCGATGCTTTCTGGCTGCCATCATTCAGCTTATACCTGATCTGCACTTTTTTTGTATCGCCGTTCTTCGGGTTTTTGCCAAAAAGACCATCATCAAACGATTTTTTCATATTGATAAAACCGCTTTTAGTGCGCACCCGCAGTTTCTGGTCGTTGGCGCGTTGCCCCGGTACGTCATCATCGAATACACATTTGTTATTGCCGTTACCATTGTTATCGGGGTAATCGGTATCGTCACTGTCATCGCAGATGGATGAAGAGGACGGGTTGGCATTAAACACCGGTTTGGCCAGCGTATCGTTTTGTTCCAGCACATAAATGGCATCCATGTACGTTAAACCGCCTACGATCAACTGGCTTACGCAGGTATCGGTAGTGCCTTTCTTTACAAATGCAATATTATACCGTACGCCGGTTTCACTTTGCGAAAGATTGATAGTGCCTGAGTTCTTATTTATCTTAAGCCCTTCGGGCCAGCTTAAATAAGTTCCCTGCACGCCATTATTGTTAAGCGGGTCTAAAAAGAAATCGCCGCCGTTCTTTGGCTTTAAATAAACTACGCTGTCGCCATAATTGGGCGCGGTGGGGCAGGAGGCTGCATTCACCGACAGGTTATTGCCGTTGAAGGTGGAATCGGTCGTATTTGTTGGATTGATCGTATCAGTGTCATCGCTTGCCTGATCGCTTTTATTACAGGCAAAAAATACCAGTAACAATACGAACGGCAACAACAGAAAACGAGTGCAGGGTTTGCTTTTCATGTAAGTTTCGGTATTTAACACGGGAATTCATATGCAGAACAAGGTTGGTTACAGGCTACATACCAGCGTGTTTTCACCGTAATACAAACGGGGTACGAAGAACAAATATTCAATTTTTGATTCCGCTTGTACAAATATTAATAAAGCAGAAATTTATTCGGTTGATATTCAGTGGGAATATCCGTGTAAGCATCCATTGGTCACGAGCTATAGGCTATATTATAGGAGTTGGTTCTGCCTTAATCAGCGGTTATGGTTCCCGGTTGGGTTATTGTTGAAGCAGTTGTATCTGAAAATTATTATATATTATTTCAACCCGGTCGTTATTGTTCAATGTTGTGCCTGGTACCGGAAGGGTGAGCAGGCGGTTATCGATAAGTACAATGGCGTTGCCCATTTCATCTAATGAAATAACGTTTCCGGTTAATTTCGAGGGGCCATTGCCATTGCCGAAAAATCTGGCCGGACTGGTTTGTTCGCGAAACCTGCCCTGTTCAAGATGAATAACGGTGTCGGAAAGTTTGATGATCTCGTTCGCATTATGGCTTACAAGGATGGTGGTTAATGCATAACGCTTGTGAATTTCCAGTAAAGTGTGCTGCAGTTGCTCTCGCATAACATTGTCGATGGCCGATAAAGGTTCGTCCAGCAGCAGAATGGAAGGCTTTTTGGCAATGGCCCTCGCCAGCGCTACCCGTTGCTGCTGGCCGCCTGAAAGCGTTTGTATTTTTCTGGCTGCGAGGTTGCTCAAACCGGTAACTTCCAGCAGTTCGGTAACTATATGCCGCGGATTATGCTTATCAAGTGCAAAGGATATATTATCCCTTACGTTCATATTTGGGAACAGGGCATAGTCCTGGAATACAAAACCGATCTTTCTTTGCTGCGGTTCAAGATGGCTTTTGCTGCGGCTATCGAACCAAACCGCGTCGTTTACTTTTATAAAACCGCTTTCGGGTTTCATAAACCCTGCCAGCATCCGCAGAATGGAGGTTTTGCCGGCGCCCGATGCCCCATACAGGCTTACGAATTGCCCGCTTTTAATTTTTGCGGTTACATCCAACTGCATTTCGCCTTCTGCGGTATGTAAAACTTTTTGTAATGAAAGATCGATCATAACCGGTAACATTTTACGGTTTCAATAAAACTTCGCCTGCTGCATTTTACGGTTATACGTGTAAAGCACCAGTAATATGATGAACGATACGGCCAGTAAAATGCCTGCATACACATTCGCCGTATGATAATGGAAGGCATCCACCTCATCATAAATGGCAATGGACGCCGTTCGGGTTTTGCCGGGCATATTGCCGCCGATCATCAGCACCACGCCGAATTCTCCAACGGTATGGGCAAATGTAAGCACGATGCCGGTAAGCAGTGAAGGTTTGATATTTGGAAGCAACACCTTTGTAAGTGTTTGCCATTTGGTTTTTCCCAACGAATACGAAGCTTCTTTTAAACTCGGCGATAAGGATGAAAGACCCGATAGGATGGGGTGTACCATAAACGGTAAACTATAGATCACCGAAGCGATCAGTAATCCTGAGAAAGAGAATACCAGGCGGATATTCAGCCATTCCTCGAGCCAGCTGCCAAATGCATTGGCCGGACTGAATGCCAGCAATAAATAAAAGCCGATCACAGTTGGCGGCAGCACAAGCGGCATGCTTACAATGGCCTGAACGATTATTTTAAAAATGTCTTTCCCACCGGCCAGCCAGTTTGCCAGCGGTATGGAAATAACAAACAGGATAAGGGTAGTGCTCAGGGACAGTTTTAATGTAAGCCATAAAGGTGACAGGTCAATCATTTTACTATATACCCGAATTTATTATAAATGGCTTTTGCCTTTGCAGAATACAGGAAGTTATAAAATTTTCTGGCTGTGTTGATATTATTTTGCCGGGCGTATTTCAAAAGCGCCGCTGATTGTTCAATGGGCGGATAATCCGCTGTATTCAACTCAACCCATTTTCCTCTGCCTTTCATTTCACCGGCGATCACAATTGATTTTGCCGTAAAACCGATATCCGCATTTTGGGTGCCAATGAACTGGCTTGTTTGCGAAATGCTTTCACCGGTTACCAGTTTGGAAGCCACCTTATCGTATAATGCATATTTCTTCAGAATAAATTCCGCAGCGCTTCCATAGGGCGCGGTTTTCGGGTTGGCGATGGCAATGCTTTTTATGTTGGCGCCCGACAGCAGTTTCAGGTCGCGCGTGGGTTGAATGTTCGGTTTTGCACTCCATAATACCAGCACTCCCTGTGCATATACTTTTGGCGGTTCAAGGGTAAATTTATTGCCGGCCAGCTTTTGCGGATATTCCTTATCTGCGGAAATGAAAATATCGAATGGGGCGCCGTTCTGGATCTGCTGGGTGAGTTTACCCGATGCACCCAGCACTATATCGATCCTGGTTTTATCTGTTTTGTTGAACTCGGCCACCAGTTCCTGCATGGTGTATTGCATATTGGCAGCAACCGCAACGGTTAGTTTCGACTGGGCCTGCATTAGTAGTGTATGCAGCGCCAGTAAAACCAAAGAACAGATTTTTTTCATCATCTACTTTCAGTTGGTAATTGGCAAAGCTACCTAAAATAAAAAAGAAAGGCTGCGCAATCAGCACAGCCTTTCTATACAATTTTACTTATGTGACTATTGATATCCCGGGTTCTGGTAGGCAGCTTTTTCTTCAGCTGTCAGTGCCATGCGGTCCATCTGGTCTTGCGGTATGGGCCGCAGATAGTGGGTAGGATTGATAGTTCGGGTAAACGTTGCCGGTGTATGGTCGCCGTAAGCCGCGCCGGCAATTTCATATGAACCGGCGAGTTCATTCCACTTTTGGGTACGCACCAGGTCGAACCAGCGATGGCCTTCCCCGAAGTACTCGCGCGAACGTTCTGCAAGAATATAATTGATATCTATGGTGAGCGGCGTGGCAGCAGTCATGGCAGCGCTGTTATCGGCAACAAAGGCAGCATTGTCCTTATTGCTGAACTTCCACTTTCCGGCTCTTGCCCGAATTACATTGATGAGGTCGCGGGCGCTTTTACCGGCTACAGTTGTGGCGCCTTTTACGGCTGCTTCGGCAGCTATAAAATACAGTTCAGAGAATTTGGCGATCTTGAACGGCCGTGTGCTCGTAGCGTTTGGCTGGCCAAGGCCGGAACCATTATCGGTTCTGTAAACACCCAGTTTCCATAAATTGGGAAATACGATCCTGCTGATGGCGCGGGGAGTGATCACAAAATCGGCCCGGCCCGGTATTTCACCGGCGCCGATATTATTGACAGCAGGTCGGCCGGGAAAAGTGGCGCCTGAAGGATAAGTAATAGTGGGGGCTAGTGTTTCATCGGGAAGGAATGTGAGTATAGGCTGCCCGGGCGTTACCGGTAAACCGTTCGCGTTATAAAGGGTGGCGTTGGCAGTTCCGCCTTTAGGCCAGTTACCCCTGAAAACGGAGGTGAAAGTACCATCATATCTTGAGTCGAGCGTTTTATCGGCAAACGTATTCGTAAATGCTCCGATAGTTGGCGCCATACGGGTGTACGGGCGTCCTAAAGCCTGGGCTGCTTCACGTTGTACCGAACTTATGCCGGACCCGGTACCGGTGGCATCGGGTGAACTTCTGATAACGGTATAGTTAAAGGTCACCATCCAGGAGGCGCCGTTTCTGCCATTGCCCGATTCTGCATCAAAACAGGCTAAGCAGGCGCCATTATAAAACTCGCTTTCCTGGGTATGATCTGCATACAGCAACATTTCCTTGTTGCGGTCATTGCCGCCCACATGCAGGTCGTAAAAGGTATTTTCAAGACCAAAATTACCGGGGTTGTCGATAGCCTCAACAGCTATGTCATATGCTTTTTGAAAATACCATTGCGCATCATGGCCATCGGGGTCGGTTCTTGCGGTTTGCGGATAGGTAGGAATGTTATTGGGGTTTTGCAGCCACCAGCCATACGTTAAGTACGCTTTCGCCAGGTAAAGGCGGGCAACCGTTTTCGTAACACCGCCGGTTACCCTCGGTGCAACAGGCAGTTCATCGATCGCCTGCACCAGGTCGGGGAAAACCGCTTTTGTATATACCTCGGGCACCGTGTTGCGTACAGACAACCTTGAAGGAGCTGTGTTGAATTTCAATTCTCCTGCTCCCAGGTCCAACGGCACGCCGCCAAATGTTTGCACCAGCAGAAAATAATCGAAGGCGCGGAAAAACCTGGCTTCTGCTATCAGCGAAGCAGGGAAGGTGCCCGCCAGGGCGGCATTTTCAATAATGCCGCTGGCTGTATTGATGTTCGAAAAAGCGGTTCCCCATAATACATCCGAACGGCTGCTGGCCGGTGTTAAATTACCCACCCCGCTCATGTCCGCATCCTTGAAGTTGGCATCGGCGCTCGAGGCCCAGGTATATTCATCGGTACCCGTTTCGAGTGAATTATAAAAATAGGGTTGCCCGTATATGAAACGTAAATGGGCATATTGTGATGTTATACCGCCCTGCACCCCTTTTTCGGTTTTGAAGAAGTTGGGGTCATAAAAACTGCGCGGCTCTTCTTCCAGAATTTTTTTACATCCTGAGGATACCAGCATGAAGCAGGCTGATACTACAAGTGATTTTATAAACAGATGTTTCATATGCTGAATGATTTAAAATGTCAGGTTAACGCCAAGTATATAGTTGCGGGTCGCCGGGGTGTTATACCCTACGATAAGGATGCGTCTCAACAGATTCTGGTTTGAACTGATGGCTCCGGTTGAGGCCACATTTTCATTACCGAACGAATTGGTTTCAGGATCGAGGCCCGATTCTTTGTGGAAGGGCGAAAACATGACAAACGGATTTTGAGCGGTAAAGTACATCCGCATTTTTAGATTCGAATTCTTCATCAGGCGCTGGTTGAAGTCGTAGCCCAATGTGATGGTGCGGATCTTCATGAATGACCCATCGAAGTAACTGAGCGTGCTGCCGTATTTCGGGTTGTCGCTGCTTACGATACCGCCGGGTTTGGGATACTTTGCATTGGTGTTTTCGGGCGTCCAGTAATCGACATTTAAATTGTTGCGTCTGCCGCTCAGCAAATTCAGGTAACCGCTTGAACCGTGAATGGTGCTGAAAAGAATGCCGCCTTTTCTGAAAAAGCCTACCACACTCAGGTCGAAACCTTTGTAGGCTACGCGGGTATTGAAACCGCCCTGAAAATCGGGGTCTACATCTATAACCTGTCTGTCGGCAGGTCCTATAGCCCGCTCGGGCGTTCCATCGGGTTTATATCCGCCGGTATATTTCACTTTGATCATACCAACATTGCCACCTGGCTCCAGTGTACTCAAATACGGGTCGTCTTTTTGCCACAAGCCCTGCCGCTCATAATCATAAATGGCGTTGATATTATGCCCCACAAACCACCAGTTCCCTTCATCGCGGGTTTGTCCGGATGCAAGTGATACCAGTTTGTTTTTGTTTACATAGAAGTTAACGCCTGCATCCCAGGTAAAGCCATTCAGGTTATCGAGAATGGTACCGTTCAAACCAAGTTCGAATCCTTTATTTTCCGTTGCCCCTATGTTGGCTGTATAGCTGGTTACACCAGAGGTCGGGGGCAGGTCGAGCCCCAGCAGAATGTCTTCGGTCTTTGTAATATAATATTCGACAGTACCAGACAAACGATTTTTGAGTATGCTGAAATCAATACCGAAATTCCAGGTCTTGGAGAACTCCCAGCCTAAATTGGCGTTTGGCAACTGAGATACGTACAGCCCGGTAGCATAGTTCGTGGGGCCGAAATTGTAAGGCCTGGTTGCCAGTTGTCCCAGCGTTGCATAAGGAGCGATAGCCTGGTTACTGGTTTGCCCGAACCCGGCACGCAGCTTCAGTTTGTTGATGATGGCCAGGTCCTGCATAAATGATTCATCATTGATGTTCCAGCCCACCGAAATGGCCGGATAGGTATGCCATTTATGGCCCGGCGCCAGTCTTGAGGAAGCATCGGAACGTACCGTGGCAGAGATCATATACCGGTTGTCGTAAGCGTACATTACACGGCCCATCACCGACTGAAGCCCCCATAACTGGTAGTCCTGGTTCGCCGGGTCTATGGTTATCTGGCCTGCCGCCTGCCCGAGGTTATAGAAGTGGAAGGCATCGGCCGGAATATCGCGTGCGGCCATGTTCGACCGGTTGTATTTATTCTGCTCTACCGAATACAATGCCACCGCATTGAAGGTGTGTTTGCCGAATGTGCGATCATAGGTCAACAGGTTTTCCAGCGTCCAGTGCACCGTATTCCTGTTATCTACCGAAGCAGATGACGGCGTATTCGGGTTGAGCGCGTCGCCAACGCCTGCGCCCGTATAGGCGCCGTTGTTAGTTTGTATATAATCGAGACCGAGGTTAACTCTATACTTTAAACCGGTGAGGAACGGGGCTTTCACTTCGCCATAAACGGCATTGTAGGTAGCAAATCCGCGTGTTTCGTTCAGCCACTGGTCATTGTCCCGTAAATTCTTCACCACATCTTTCGTATAAACATACTGGTTGTCTAATATCATGCGTATGCCCCTTCGTAAAGTGCCGTCGGGGTTATACGGTGAGGAAATAGGCGTCATGCTTAATGTGCTGTACAGGCCAACCTGGCTTCCTTCGGTCTGGTTGTAGTTGGTATTGGTAGTAAAGCCCAGCCGTACCAGTTTTCCCACCTGCTGGTCGATCGAACCGCGCAGTGAATACCGTTTGTACTGCTGCGTGGGTATAACGCCCTGGTTCAGGTAATAACCGCCGCCGAAGTTGTAACTGCCGGTTTCACCGCCGCCCGAAAGGCTGATGTTGTGGTCGGTTACGATGCCGGTTTGGTAGAACAGGTCCTGCCAGTCGGTATTGGTGCTGTCGTTCTCATCCTGGCCGTTTGCATATTGATTGGCGGCTTTACGCAGCGCTACGAACTGGGGGCCGTTCATCATGGGGTATTTGGCAAATACCTTTTGAGCGCCAACGTATCCGCTGTAGTTGATGCGGGGTGTTCTGTTCTTTCCCCCTTTTTCTGTTGTTATCAATATAACGCCATTGGCGCCGCGGCTACCGTAAATGGCCGTAGCGGAAGCGTCTTTCAGCACATCGATGCTTTTAATATCATTCGGGTTAATGTCGGCAAGCGATCCTATAAAGGGAATTCCATCGAGCACGATCAATGGATTGTTGTCGGCGCTGAGTGAGCGGGTACCACGGATCCTGATCTGCATGGTAGCCCCGGGCCGGGTAGAGGTTTGGGCAATATCTACCCCTGGCAGGCGGCCCTGCAGGGCCTGTGAAACGTTAGGCGATGGCACTTCACGCATTTTTTCACCGCCTATGGAAGCCACGGAACCGGTGACCGCTTCTTTTCGCTGGGTTCCATAACCCACCACTACTACTTCACCGAGGTCGGTTGTTGAAGGCGTAAGCTGAACGTCGATGGTGTTTTCATCACCTACGGTAACTTCTTTGGTAGCGTAGGTAACGCTCGAAAATACCAGTACGGCTCCTTTGGCAGCCTGAATTGAATAACTGCCGTCAACAGTGGTGTTGGTGCCGGTACTGGTTCCTTTTACACTTACTGAAGCGCCGGCCACAGGCTCGCCTGTATTGCTGGTTACTTTACCTCTTACAGTGTTTTGAGCAAATGCTGCGTTCCCTGCGGCACTACAAAGCAAAACAAGCAACGTCATCGCAAACACTTTTTCCCATAACAGCCTTTGCGGGCTACGTTTTTTGGGGTGTTCAATTTTAATCATATGGATCGTTTTGATGATGGACATTTTATTGTTTAGAGATCATCCCTGCGCAGCAACCGGCAACCCGCCGGGGTATGGCAGGAGGGTGTCGCAGGCAAAAAAGGAGCGGATGTATTAACTGGCCCGAACCTGGTATGCGGGTAAAGTATAATAGATAAGCACGGTGGGTGAAAAGCAGTTAGGTTGTTGCATATGGCGATTTTAATGAAAGATTCAATCGTTGGGCCAGACCGGGAATCACGGCTGACAGAACGAAATTAGGAAAAAAAGCAAAAAAATGAAACCGATTACATTTTTTTAATCAAAAAAGCTGCTGGCAGGGGATAAGGGCGCTCCGGTAAGACCTGTTTCCGATTGTTTTCTCATTGCAAATTATGCGAATGCTGATTTTTGCAAATTTTTCAACCGATTACAATATTCACCCACTCGAACGCTTCCCTGTGGAATGGAGTTGCCAGTCGGTTTAAGGTTGAAACAGCAATGTGTTCAGGAAGAGGGACCGTTTGTTACGGCCCCGTTATCGCAAGAAAGGTTTTGAAGTGAAGGCAAAGCGATTGCAGCAGGGCAATATATTGATAACAGGTTGTAGGATGTTAATGCAGGGAGCTGTTTTGAAAGAAGGTAATGTTGGATGTTTAAATAGTAATAATGTAGCCCTGATTATAAAAGGAGTCATTCAATCGGTTTTGAACGTTCCGGTTATATGAATCATAATGCACCCATAATTCAATTATTGTTTCCTTCGGCGCCCGTGATGTGAACGAATTTACCATCCTCATATGTGTAATTAATAGCTCACACCGTTATGTCTTCCACAATGATGCAGGTTAATCAAAAATATAAATGTGTTTGTCAGATACCTCTTTTGCTTCAGTTTTTGATGGTAATGGATATGCCATAAATTAATATGTTAAGGCTTACACTTTCATGAGTTTAATGTTATATTTGCTCTGCATTACAAAAAGAATTCCTGAAACCACCTCCTACAATCATTCTACATGTTGATGACGATCAGGACGACCGTTTCCTGGTTGGTTCTGCTATTAACAGTATCGATTCCTCAATAGAAGTTCTGGAAGCAGAGAACGGATGGCGTGCCATTGATTATTTAAAAGAAGCTTACATCGACGGGCAATTGCCGGCACTCATTATTCTCGACTTCAATATGCCATTGATCAATGGAATGGAAACCTATAAAGAGATCAGAAAATATCCTGAGTTCTCCTCCATTCCTGTTGTTTTGTTTACAACCTTCCAGAACAAGCGGGAAGATGATTTTTGGGATTCAGAAAATGTTGCAACTTTCACCAAACCGGCAACATTCAAAGAACTTACAAAAAGCATCAGGGAAATTCTGAATTATTGCCTGCCGCGATAAGATTCAAACTATTTAAATTATTTAAATTATTTTTTTTGATGGCAACAGGAACAACCTTTGCATGCAAATGATCGTACTGCTAATCCGGCAAAACATAGTTTGCCATCTATTCCTACCTTCTGTTACCTGAATAGTATCCTTCATGAACGCCGGGCTTACATACTGCATGGTCCTGGCTTTTGCAATTTTAATGGATCAATCATTGTTACCAACCCTTTCCGTAGCTGGTTAACGGCTGCTATTTGTTGCGCTTCAAAACCATTTAAAAACAAAAAAATTGAAGTGCTATGAAATGTAAACTACCTGATGTTGCCTGCACATGCGGTAACGCACTGGCAAAAATTTCTACAATCGCGTTGCTTGGCATACTGATGCTGCCGGCTTGTAAAAAACACGATGTGCCCAAAATGAAAGCAGTTGATATAAAACTGATCGCAGACAATTTTGTATCGCCCATTCAGGTGGTTGCCTCACGCAACAGTGAGCGCCTGTATGTTGTTGACCAGATCGGTAAGGTGTGGGTGATTGACAAAGATGGTAACAAACGCACAACGCCGCTTATCGACCTCACTGGCAAACTGGTAACCCTGAATCCTGCATTTGATGAACGCGGATTACTGGGGCTTGCATTTCACCCCGATTTTAAAACCAACGGGCGCTTCTTTGTGTATTATCAATTACCGCCCCGCGCAGGCGGGCCAACTACCGGTGTATTATGGAACAACCTCAGCCGCATTTCAGAATTCCATGTTTTGGCCGATCAGCTTATAGCCGACATGAGCGCTGAAAAGGTGTTGCTTGAATGGGACGATGCCCAGTTCAATCATAACGGCGGCTCTATTGCTTTTGGTCCCGATGGATACCTGTATATCGCCATTGGCGATGGTGGCGGCGCCAATGACGTGGGGCCTAACCATGTAACAGACTGGTATATGACAAATGCCGGCGGTAACGGTCAGGACATCGATTCGAATTTATTGGGTAATATTCTGCGCATCGATGTAAACTCGGGTAACCCGTATGGCATTCCGGCCGATAATCCTTTTGTTAATAAGGCCGGCCGCGATGAGATCTATGCATTCGGGTTCAGGAATCCCTATCGTATGTCATTCGATATGGGCGGCAGCCATTGGTTGATAGCCGGTGATGCCGGACAGGTGTTGTATGAAGAAGTAAGTGTGGTAACAAAAGGCGGTAATTATGGCTGGAATGTAAAGGAGGGCCGGCATTGTTTCAGCACGGCCAACCCTATGACCGTATTGCCATCCTGTCCATCGGTTGATAATATGGGTAACAGGCTGATCGATCCCGTAATAGAATTGAACAACTGGCAGAACCCGATGGGCGGAAAAGCAACGACGGTAATAGGCGGTCATGTTTATCGCGGCAACGATCTCAGGGGCTGGAACGGGAAATATATTTTCGGAACGTTTTCACAAACCCCCACCACAGCCAATGGCGAATTGTATATGGCCACCATGATCGGGAATAACTGGCCTTATGAAGAAATTTCACTCAAAAGCCATCCCGATGATATCGGGTATTACCTGCGCGGCTTTGGCCAGGACAATGAAGGCGAAATGTATCTTGCCGTTTCTTCAATGATTGGGCCACAGGGCAACACCGGTAAGGTATTCAAACTGGTTCAGGTGAAAGGGAAAAACGAATATGAGAGTGATGGAAGTTCTGATGGTAGTGGTGGCACCGGTGGATACTAACAGGGCTGGCATATATTTCGCATCACGTGCAGTTCAAAAATTATAGTTATGTCAGCAAAAGGATTGGCTGTTTCAGCCGCAGAGATGGTAGGTACGCGCATAGTTTCAAAAAAGGCAGGCAAAGCCATCGATTCTTTGCCAGTGCAAAAGCAAAACAAGATCAGGGGCATACTTATGATCGCGTCTGCAGTAATGCTGCTTGTGTCTGGCGTCAGGTTATTAAGGAAGAGCAGGCAACAGGCATCGTAAGCAGGCATACCACCGATGGCTAAACAGGAGCTGATGGAAAAGCTCCTATCCACATCGGGGTATTATAATGAATGCTGTTTAGAACAGCCGCCCGCTTGACTGGAACGCTCTCCAGTTTAGCGAAAACAATTCTTTTAGCTTGTTCGACAGATCTGATATGCTGAATGGCTTGTAAATAAAATAGGAGGCGCCCAGCGCCTGGGCCTCCGCCCGGTAGGCAGGATCGATACTGCCGGTAAAAATAACGACCGGCACCGTATTGTATTCGGGAAGCTTTCGTAGCCCCGACAGCATGGCGCTTCCGCTGATCAATGGCATATTCCAGTCGAGGAAAATGATATCCGGAATATTATGGCTCTCTTCATCCGGCCGGGCAAGCATAGCCTGGCCGTTTTTCTCCTGCATAAGTTCAACGTCTTTGCAGCAATCATTTAACGCAGCCCTTAAAATCAGCAATTCCTCTTCATCATCATCAATAAGTAAAACCCTTTTCGGTAAGTTCATAAAGTCCGGTATTGTAAAGTTGACAATACGGCCTCAACCAGGAAGAATTAATGTAAATCAGGTAGAAGCACTAAGATATACTATTGTAGGTATAAAGTTGCACCATTTTGTCATTCTGGCTAAAATTTCAGTCATCCTGCGCGTACCGGTAACATGACCGCACGGGCATATTGCGACTTCAATCGGAGGGGCGCCGGCTATGTACATAAAATATAAAAGCGAAAGTCATTGCTGAACTTTCGCTTCTGTGAATTCCCGGAGAGGGGGGGATTAGTTACAGGGGGTCGTGGCGTTTTTGTTTATAATTAACGCAAAAAGGGTATTGCTGCCCAAGTTGGTTTAGTTTAAGAATTGTTTCTTCCGTTGGCGGTAACACATTCATTGAAATTCTCTTCGCCCGCTTCACTTTTTCAAGTACAGTAACATTTTTAGTTAAGTAATCCATTGTACCAGGCCTTTGCAATGGCTGGTGTACATTTTTTACTGATACCTTCATTCTGCATCCATTTTAATTGTGAACAAACAAAAGTCGATCGAAAGGAACATTTCATTTATCGACAACGCAGGTCGTCTTTAAATCAAATAGCTCCTTAGCACAGCTGTATTTTGGAGTTTTATGAATGCCTGGCAATCACCGGTACGCATTTATTCATTGCATACTGAAATGGTAATATCAGCGGCATTCACTGTAGCGCACCAACATTAATTATTAATCTCTGAAATGTATTTTGGGAAAACGGAAGATCTGTATTATCAAACGGGAATAGGATGCTGCAAGGGATTTAAAGATAGAAACTAATGGTGAAAATCCCAATTTTTTACAAAAGAAAATTTAAGCTGTTGTTCGTTGAGATGCAGGCAGGACGGCTCTTTAGCGGAGGGGATACACCGGTATGCGTCTCCTGTAAAGGGCAAACAAACCGCCTGGCATGCAAATTACTGCAGTAACTTTAAAATTGTGCAAACACTTCCATTGACAGTCAGGCGCTCGATCGAGATCCTCGGGTTGGCGGTCGTTTTCCTTTTCATCGTTCATGCCGCTAATATTCTTTCGCCCATATTGCTTTCCTTTTTTCTTACCATATTGGTTTATCCTTTATTTAAATGGCTCACAAAGAAAAAGATGCCGGAGATGCTGGCTATTGCTATTGTGCTGCTCGTACTGCTTGCGGGTATGGCGCTGCTCGTATGGTTCATTTCTACGAACGTTTCGCGGCTGATTGCAGATTTTCCCACGCTTAAAGCCAACGTAACGGTGCATTTGGAGAACCTGAGCAGTTGGATCAACCGGAAAACGAATTTCTCTACCGAGCGGCAACTGCAACTGATCAACCGGCAAAGTGAACAGCTGGTGAATTTTGCAAGCGGTTACCTTGGCGGCATTGCTTCTTCGCTGTCCGCGCTGCTTATCTTTTTCGGGCTGGTTCCCATTTACATCTTCCTGTTATTATTTTACCGCAACCTGCTTTTGCGTTTTGTTTTCCTCTGGTATAAAGAAAGTGAGCACGAACGGGTTAGTGAAACGGTGCAGGAAATGAAGGGCATCATAAAAAGTTACCTGGGGGGATTGCTGATCCAGATTGCCTATATCACGGTGCTGTTAGGCGGAGTATTGATGCTGTTTGGCATCAGGCACGCCTTGCTGATAGGGGTATTGTTCGCTATCCTAAACCTGATCCCTTATATAGGGGCGCTGATCGGTAACGTTATAGGCGTGCTGCTTACGCTTACTTCATCGGAAAGTTTATCACCTATGCTAACGGTACTTATAGCTATTGCGGCGGTACAATTTCTCGATAATAATATCCTCATGCCAAAGATCGTTGGCTCCAAGATCCGCATTAATGCACTTACCAGTATTGTGGCTGTCATTGCAGGGGGAACGCTGGCAGGTATCGCCGGTATGTTCCTTTCGCTGCCGGTCATTGCCGTATTGAAGGTGGTGTTCGACAGAACCGACCACCTGAAGCAATGGGGTGTATTGTTGGGCGATGAGCGGCCGCCAAAAAGTCCGTTTACCTGGCCGCGTTATCGCAAAGCTTCGCCGTTAGTGCAGGACGAGATCAAACAGGCCAGCGGGGTTGATGTTAAGAAGCAGGGAAATAGTAAATAATCATTCCTGATTGTTTTAATAGTATAGACAACAAACCCAATCGGTAGCATTTAAAACTATAATATGCAATCAAAAAAGATCATTACGGTATTCGGCGCCACCGGCGCACAGGGTGGGGGCCTTGCCCGCGCTATTCTGCAGGATAGTAACAGCGCCTTCGAAGTAAGGGCGGTAACCCGCGATCCCAATTCCGATAAAGCGAAAGAATTAGCTCAGCTGGGGGCTGAACTGGTGGCAGCCGATATCGATGATCCGCAGGCTGTCGAAAATGCATTGAAGGATGCTTACGGCGCGTTCTTCGTTACTTTTTTCTGGGCGCATTATTCGGCCGAAAAGGAAAAGGCCGAAGCTGCCATTTTTGCCAATGCCGCCCGGCAGGCCGGTTTGCAACATGTGATCTGGTCTACCCTGGAAGATACCCGAAACTACATACCGCTTAGCGACCAGCGGATGCCCACCCTTCAGGGGCAGTATAAAGTGCCGCATTTCGATGGCAAGGGCGAATCGGATAAACTATTCATCGAAGCCGGGGTGCCCACTACTTTTTTGCTGGCATCCTTTTACTGGGACAATTTCATCTATTTCGGCGCCGGGCCCAAACGGGGCGAGGATGGCGTGCTGGCCCTCACGATGCCCATAGGCAATTCAAAGATGGCGGGCATTGCATCGGAAGATATTGGCAAATGCGCTTACGGTATTTTCAAAAAGGGCCCCGAAATGGCGGGCCGCAGAATTGGAATAGCCGGGGAACAATTAACCGGCAACCAGATGGCCGATGCCATGAGCAAAGCATTGGGTGAGCGGGTGGTGTACAACAATGTACCTGCCGATGTGTACCGGGGTTTTGGTTTTCCGGGGGCTGATGAGCTCGGAAACATGTTCCAGTTTTATGATGAGTTCGAAAAGGAGTTGAACAAGACAAGGGATGTGGGTTTTTCAAAACAACTCAACCCCGGGTTAATGAATTTTGAGCAATGGCTTGGTAAGTATGCGGGGCAGATCCCTGTTTAAATATTGATCATGCTGATGTACTCAGTGAATAACCAGCTTGTCTGGGAGTTATATTAAATGGTACAATGAAAAAAGCGCATTGATATCACCGGGCTTTCCCGCCTGTCTTGAATTCAAAAAAACGCTCATGCAAATCCAACAATTTCTATAACCTCGCTGTGCCGATAAAAATACCTTGCACCTTCGCTACAAAGAGGGTCAATAGACCATATCCTTAATAAGTCTGATATCCTAAACCGGAAAAACGTTAACCATGTACCGAACCCTACATCACGCCATGCTTTGCATGGTGCTGATAACTGCAAGTGTATATACTTCTCAAGCTCAATGTCCGGCTGTCACACCGCTGGCTATTAATGCAGCCACAACCACTGAGAGCCGTTGCCCGGCATCAGGCACGGCTACTATATCAGTATCGGGCGGCTCAGCACCTTATACCTACAGCATCATTACAGGGCCAACGATATTGCCTCCGCAATCGTCGAACGTATTGCAGTCGCTGGCGCCGGGCGCTTATACGGTACAGGTAAACGATAGGTGTAACACAACTGTGACACGTAATTTTACAGTTACCGGCAATTATGCCGTGCCGTTGCCAACTATAACAACCCAGCCGCCCGGTTGTGCGAACAGCAGCGATGGTAGTATAACCATCAGCGTCAATGGCCGGCCGCCGTTTACCTATTCATTGATAAATCCTTCACCGGTTATCCGGGGCCCGCAGGCAGGCAATGTATTTACCGGTCTGCCTGCGGGTATATATACCTGCAGGGTAACCGATTCATGCAGCAACTTTCAAACCCGCACGGTTACGCTTAGCGCCCCGGCGAACACTGCTTCCCTTAACAGTTACACGCTGCAATATATTTCCTGCGATTCTTTTGCCGTTATCATGAATTTCAATATCGCTGAAAACAAATCTCCTTACACCATTACAGCATCACCGCCAGGCGGCCCGAATATAACCCATGTGCTCACTCCTGAATTCAGCTTCGGCACTTTTAACGACACTTTCCGCATACGCTTTCATCATACAACGGGGGCTGTGGAACAAATGCCGGTAATCGTCAGCGACCGTTGCGGAGTTTCCTCAACGGGTAATGTTATCCTTTCAACCAACATGGATCTGTCGGTGAATAGTACACTTCCCGCCGGCTGCGGCACTCAATATAATTATACGTTTGAACGGGGAACTGCGTCATTGCGCTGCGGCAGTACTACCTATACACTGGTAAGTCCTTCGGGCACGGTGTTGGCAACGCAAACAAATAATTCCACGTTCTCAGGTTTTCCGCCCGCTTCGGGATATAAAGTGATCAGGCAGGAGTGCTGCAGAAGAGATTCGCTGACATTCGACTGGGCTGCACCGCCTGCATTTAGAATAGCTTATACGCAAAATTTGCCGTATGCCACCTGCAGGGAGGGAACACTAAGCCTTTTTATTACGTTCAATTTCGAAAGTCAGCCGGCTGATATCGTACTGGTCTCGGGCCCCCCTTCCGTGAGGTATCGCGACGGTACGGTGCATACTTACAGGTATCCTGATACCACAAGGGAGGTGTGGAGCGGAGCAATACTGGGTTATTTTGGGCCCGGCACTTACAAGATGTACGCCATCAATAACAGTTGCGGGCAGAAAGACAGTATTACCATAACGTTCACCGACTCCGATATTCGCCATACGGTATTTACGTCGTCGCTTGTAAAAGGATGCACAGGCGACAATAAGCTGCTGTTCAATGCCACGTCGAACACCGGATGGGCGCCTGGCCTCGTAACAGCCGATTACATCTTTAGCGGGTCCCTAACAGGCCCGGACAATAGTGCGTCCGATTCGGCTATGAACGTTTCGGCCGGCACATATCCTATCACTTATTATTATGGAAATTACTATAGCCCGGTATATGTAGGAATGGACAATCCGGGTTGCGATGTTCTCAGGGATACGATCGTTGTTCCTGTTTATGAGCAACCCCGGTTTAATCCGGTTGCTGCCGTAGCAACCTGCGGCGCTATCAGGCAGGTGGCATTGCTGCCCGACAGTACCAGTGGTGTTGCTCCTTATCAATTCCAGCTCATTTCAGGGCCAACGCCGAGGCCAATGCAGGCAAGCCCGGTATTTACGGGTATGGCTTCCGGCACGTACACATTCCTGATGGCCGATGCCTGCTTTAACAGTTACTCGCACAATATTACCATCGATACATTGTCGTTACCCGGTGTTGTTACCTCAGGCAGCACCTGTGTTGGAAATGCCGCAATGTTCACCCTTCCGGCCAGTCCGTTTTACAGCTATTCGTGGCAGCGCCCCAACGGCAGTACCACTAACGGCAACACACTTTCCATCAATCCCGTTACGGCATCGGATCTTGGCGCCTATACTATATCGGTAACCAGCAATATAGCTGGTTGTATAAACACAACCAGCCGAAGCATTACGCTGAACCCCTGCCAGGTATTGCCCCAAACCCTGCTGAGTTTCAACGGCAACCTGAAAAACAGCACCGTTCAGCTTCACTGGCAAACGGCCGATGAAGTAAATATGGGTTATCATACAGTAGAAAGAAGCGCCGACGGTTTGGTATTTACGCCGGTAAAGCAGGTAGCAGCCAAAGAAGGGGTATTGAATAACTATACATTAATTGACGAACGTGTTCCTGCCGGCAGTGTCTATTACCGGATACACTCGGTTGAAAAGAACGGCGCCGGCAGCTACAGTAAAATTATTTCATTTAACAACGCACATGCACAACTCTTTAATGTATACCCGTGCCTTATCACCGGCAATACATCGGTTACGGTTACCTGCCCTGCCGCCGGCCATACGGCTTACATACGGGTGATTGGTGTCGATGGTAAAGTATGGCGCAGCATACCGGTAGCGGCGGGCGTAACTCAAACCAATGTCGATGTTTCGAACCTTGCCAAAGGCAGTTACTTTGTGGTATTAACCGGAAATGAAGGTACGATGGCCGCACAGATCAGGAAAGAATAGTTCGGTTTGCTATTATATTGGGGGTTGCATCAAACGTAAGCGAACCTGGAGGATCGCTTAAACGGCTAGCTGACTTCATCAGGTACCCGAATAAAAAGAGGCCACTTTGATACGGCCTCTTTTTTTTGTTTATCTTTTTCCTGCTTACTACAATGCCACCGTTTTGGTCGATATGCCAACCCGGTTAAGGAAATTGATATGGCTGATGCATATAATGATATCCGCTATTTCCTTAGCATCGAAAAAAGTTTTCAGTTTTTCATAAGCTGCATCCGAAACGCCCGATACGGAAATATGGGTTATTTCTTCTGCTACCTTAAGCGCGCTTTTTTCGCTTTCGCTGAACAGCGGGCTTTCTTCCCACGCAGAGAGCGCAAAGATCCGGCGCTGCAATTCGCCCAGTTTCAACGCGTCGGCGGTATGATAGTCGATACAAAAAACACATTTGTTTATTTGTGATACCCTGATCTTAATGAGCTCTATCAGGTGCCGCGGTACCGCAGAAGCTATAAGGCGTTTATCTATTGCTGCTATATGGTCCCAATACAGGGGTTCTTCTTTCCATACATCCAAGCGATGTTTAACTACTTTAAGCATATTTGATTGTTTTTTATTTTCAGACCCAAAGTTCACAATCAAAAATACCCGTTTCCTTAAACTGGTTTAAGAAATGTACTTCTTCCTTATTTCGCTTAAATATTCGGGCGTAAAACCCAGGAAAGAGGCCAGCAGGTATTGTGGTACGCGTTGGACGAATTCGGGAAACTGCCGGCTGAAATCACGGTAAAGCTCCTCTTTCGAAAGCTCATACAACTTCCTGATCCTTACCTGCGAGGCGGCATAGGATTGCTGAAATACAAAATGAAAATAGCTGTTGAGCTCCGGCACTTTTTCGAGCAGCTGGCGCTGGCGTTCCGCTGTAATGGATAAAACGGAAGTAGTTTCTACGGCACGGATGGAGAATTGTGCAGTTGTATGCCGTTGAAAGGCCATAAAATCCGATGTCCACCAGTTCTCAATCGCAAAATCGATCGTTTGTTCAATGCCATTCTGCCGCAGGTAATAGATGTATACACACCCTTTTACGATAAAGAATTTTTCGTTACAATGCTCGCCCTCCTGCAGCAGGAACTGTTTTTTGCGAAAGGTCCGCTGCTCAAACCAGGGTTCAAGTTCATTTATTTTCTCCGGATCTATGGCGCAAAACTTTCTTATATGCGTTGCAAGTTGTTGTATCACCGGTTGGTATTTGCTTACCGGCAAATGTAAGAGAACTTCACAGCTTACAGTCCGCCTTTCTCAACATCCTTTTTTTTCGGTTTGCCCGGGTTCTTTTTATTTTCCGGCAGGTTGTCAATATTGTATTGAGCGTGCGCTTCGCCGAACAACACGGCATCATTTACTACATGGCCATCCATCGGCTGATCGGTATCGGCGTTGGGCGATATAAATTCATCCGGCGCAGTATCTGTTTTATTCTCTAATTGTTTTTCCTCATTTTCAATGTTGGCCGGTTTGGGTTCATGACCACCTTTTCCCTGTTCCTCGTTTTGTGGCTTTTTATTTTTCATAATACATGGTGTTGAATAATGAAATAGCAATAGCAAGATCGGGATCTCTATATGTTTTGCAATTTCTGCGCCGCACCGGGGCCGCACGGCGAAGTGAAAATTTGGCAATACCGCCGCCGTCTGTCATTGACAAACTGCAAATTTATCCTGCATTTTTTTCAGCTTCCGGCCTGTTTTGCCCAATGGCACGCTACTTGGAAGCCCATTTTACCTGGCTTTTTAAAAGCAATAAATCTGACTTTGTTTTTAACCAATTCAAAATCATCTATTATGGCAGAAAACGTAAAAGCCGTTCCATTGCACGACAGGGTGATCATTAAACCCGCACCATCGGCCGACAAAACAGCCGGCGGTATCATTATTCCCGATACAGCAAAAGAGAAACCGCAACTCGGTATCGTAGTGGCTGCAGGGCCGGGTAAAAAAGATGAACCCGTAACCGTAAAACAGGGCGATAAGGTATTGTATGGCAAATACGCCGGAACCGAATTCCAGTATGAAGGAGAGCAACTGCTCATTATGCGGGAGTCGGATATCTTCGCCATCCTGTAAGCGCATTGTACATTCAATTTAATGCTGATCTTTTATTTACAACCGCTAAAAAATCAAATGAGCTATGTCGAAACAATTGTTTTTTGATGTAACAGCCAGGAACCAGATGAAGAAAGGCGTTGATATTTTAGCCAACGCTGTAAAAGTGACCCTCGGTCCCAAAGGACGTAATGTAGTTCTTGAAAAGAAATTCGGCGCACCAGCCATCACCAAGGACGGGGTTAGTGTTGCCAAAGAAATTGAACTGGACGACCCGCTCGAGAACATGGGCGCGCAAATGGTAAAGGAAGTGGCTTCCAAAACAGCCGATATGGCCGGTGACGGAACTACCACGGCTACGGTACTGGCGCAGGCGATTATTCATGAAGGACTGAAAAATGTGGCCGCCGGCGCCAACCCGATGGACCTGAAACGAGGCATCGATAAAGGCGTGGAGGCTATTGTAAAAAGCCTGCGCGAACAATCGCAAACCATCGGCGCCGAAACTGACAAAATTCGCCAGGTAGCTACCATCTCTGCCAATAACGACGAAGCCATTGGCGAACTGATAGCAAAGGCTTTCACTAAAGTGGGCAATGAAGGGGTGATCACCGTGGAAGAAGCCAAAGGCACCGACACCACCGTAGAAGTTGTAGAAGGTATGCAGTTCGACCGGGGCTATATCTCTCCGTATTTTGTAACCAATACCGAAAAGATGCAGGCCGAGCTCGAGCGTCCTTACATTCTCATCTACGATAAAAAGATCTCTGCAATGAAAGATATTCTCGGTGTGCTGGAGAAGACCGCAAAAACCGGCCGCCCGATATTGATCATTGCCGAAGACCTCGAAGGCGAAGCGCTGGCTACCCTGGTAGTGAATAAACTGCGTGGTACCCTTAAGGTGGCTGCCGTAAAGGCGCCCGGCTTTGGCGACCGCCGTAAGGAAATGCTGCAGGATATTGCCGTGCTTACCAATGGCACCGTTATCAGCGAAGAACAGGGTTACACGCTCGAAAATGTGGAACTGAACCACCTTGGTTCTGCTGAAACCGTTACTATCGACAAAGACAATACGACAATAGTAGGTGGCGCCGGTGAAAAGGATGCCATCAAAGCACGCATCAACCAGATCAAGTCGCAAATGGCTGTAACCACTTCCGATTACGATAAAGAAAAATTGCAGGAGCGGCTGGCCAAATTAACCGGCGGCGTGGCCGTACTGTATGTAGGCGCCGCAACCGAAGTGGAGATGAAAGAAAAGAAAGACCGGGTCGACGACGCGCTGCATGCAACGCGTGCGGCGGTTGAAGAAGGCATAGTGCCTGGCGGGGGCGTTGCCTATATCAGGGCCAGCCAGGCGCTTGAGCAACTGCAAGGCAAAAACGAAGATGAAACAACCGGTATAGCCATTATAAAACGCGCTGTGGAAGAGCCATTGCGCCAGATCGTTCGCAACTGCGGCCTCGAAGGCAGTATTGTGGTGCAAACCATCAAACAGGGCGCCGGCGATTATGGCTTTAACGCCAGTACCGAACAATATGAGAACCTGTTGTCGGCCGGCGTTATCGATCCTACCAAGGTATCGAGGGTAGCCATAGAGCATGCCGCTTCGGTTGCAGGCATGTTACTCACCACCGAATGCGTAGTGGCCGATAAACCAAAAAATGAAACAACCGCTGTTCCTTCACCTGCCATGAGTGGCATGGATTACTAGTTGTGTGTTGTAGTTATTCTGTTGAATCCCCGGCGCCGTAACGCCGGGGGTTTTTCTTTGCATCTATGGCGGCCGGGAATTTGTATGCAGGTAAACCAACATGTGCTGCGATTGAGGAAATTAATACGCAATAAAAAGATTGTTTTGACAATGATCGGCTACCATACTTCGCATGAACAGGTCCGCACCTTCGCCATTTTCAGTGTATAACGCAACATTCACTCCGTTGAACGGTTATATGATATTCCGTCGGATGCCCTTCTTTAATTCGTACAAGGGCGTAATATGTTTTTTACCTGTACTCGAATTCAATGGCATTATCTGTATCATAGGCTTCATTTTCTTACGCGTCATTGATAATATGTAACAATACATCGGCAGGCCGGTATCCGGTCACTACCACACCGCGCGCTTCCGGGCGTTGTATTACAAGGGTGGGGAAACGGTTGATGTTCCGGTATTTTGTTTCCTGCAGGTCTTTTCTGAATAGTTCCAGTGCCGCGTTATTTTCCATGTCCTGTAAGAACCTGGTTACAGAGAACTGGTTAGTTATACCCGCTACGTCTTCGGCTACCTGGTGCAATACTTCGTGCCGCGAAATATTCAATCCATGTTCCATAACAGCCTTGCGTACAAAATGCAGGTAATGCCGGCCGGCAACGGCCGATTGTATTTCGGCGCATTTAACGGCTATGCATGCGGGGTAGGAGGAAGCCGGCGGGTCGGTTACCCAGATGCGATGCGCTAGGTCGAGTTGCAGCGTTTCACCGGCCTGCATCCACATGGGGCCCATCTGCGCCGGCCGCATAATGCAGTTGTGATGATCTGCAAACTGGTTCCAGCCGGGAAGTAGTCCGCCCATACAATACCGCCAGGTAATACCGCCCGGCCATTTTTTTTCAAGATGCGCCAGTTGTTTGTCCAACGCCCAGCTCCAGCAGCAAAGCGGATCGGTATAATAAACAATGCTTATTGTACTTCCGCCCTGCTTTTCCGGAGTGGCGCTTTCCTGATCGCTGTTTTTCATGGTCATATAATTCCTTTTTTTCCCTTTTCAGGGCCGCCCATACCCGGTGAGGGTACATCCCATTGTTGTTGCTCACCCATGGGCGCTGCTATATTGATCTCAGTCCGGCGCAGCTTGCTCAGCTCTTTGTCGGCCTGTTCAACCGTTTCCATGGTGCGATGGGTGCCATGTGGGGTCTGGCCCTGTAAGCCATTTGTTTCCATTACAAATCGTATCGGGTCTTCAATATACTGGTAGGCTTCCCCCATTTTACTTGTTTCACCGGTGTTCCATGGGCCGGTGAAGTCATTGCCGGTGCTCATGTTGAAATACTGGTTGCTGTAACGGGGATCGCTTTGCAGTACACCCGGCGGGAAATTCGGTTTAATGTCTTCGAGCGCAGCTTCGAACATTTGAAAATGCGCAACCTCTCTTGTCATCAGGAACCGCAGCGTTTCCTTTACAAAAGGATCGTCGGTGAACTGTAACAAATATTCGTACACCATTTTAGCGCGTGATTCCGCGGCTATGTCTGACCGAAGGTCTGCCGTCAGATCGCCGGTACAATCGCCATTGATATAAGCCGCCGTCCAGGGAACCCCCTGTGTATTGGTATAAGCCGGTGTACCCCCGCTGGCTACCAGGAACTGCGGCGCTGTCATGGCCTCGTGAATGATCTGCTCTTTCGCGGCTTTGCCGTTTATCAGCTTCATGATCTCTGAATTTTCGGCTGCGTTTTTCAGATCGCCGTTAATACCGGTAAGCAGCATTTGAATGGTAGCGCCTACGATCTCGAGATGACTGAACTCCTCGGTTGCAATATCCATCAGCAGATCGTACTTATCGGGATATGGCTTTTTGGCGCCGAATGCCTGTCCGAAATAACGAAGGGCGGCAGCCAGTTCTCCGTTTGCTCCACCGAACTGTTCAAGTAATAAAGTGGCAAATGCAGGATCAGGTTTTGATACCCGTGCATTGAATTGTAATTCCTTTACATGGTAAAACATATAAATATGGTTTTAGTGTTTCCAATAAATTAATATGAAAGCGTTGTGCAGTCCTGGCAGCAATGCCCGCTACCGTTTCATTCGCTTTTGATATGTATGACTGCTAAGACGGAAGAGTAAGTAATGAACTTTTTATACTGAAATAATCATGCCTTTGAAAAAATCCGGAAAACAGGGGGAATTGTACATTGATGGCAACAACCTTTTAATAAGGACAGTTTGTTTTTCCTCAGCCTGTACCTGATATGGCCGTTGGCCGAACCTGTGCTGGCAGGCAAATTGAAGTAATAGTTGAAACATTATATATCAATGCCTGCAAAGAAACAAACAATTGAGAACGTACGGCATAACCTGCAGTTGGATGAAAACCTCCATCAGCATAAAAAAGGCTGGATCATTCAGAAGATCGGCTGGGCTGTTCTGTATGCCGGCCTCATACTGGCCGCTCTGGGATTGTTCGGCACAGGGGTGATGAGTTATAAGACCCAGGCCCGGAATGGAAACAGTATAAAATATGAACGTTTTTTACGCTATGAAAGCGAAGCGGAACTGACGGTTGAAGTAACCGGGGCAAAGGATACCATTACGCTGCAAATACCGCAGCATTATATGCAGTATGTGCATGTGCAATCCATTAATCCGCTGCCGCTTGAAAACAAAACGATCGATGGTCAGACTATTTATTATTTCAACAGTCGGGGAACGGCCATTATTCATTGCGGCCTCATGGCAAAAAAGGCTGGCAGTGTAACGTCAACAATTGTAGTCAACAAAACCCCATTCACCATTACTCACCAAATTTATCCATAAATGAACCCCGTTATAAGAGGTATTATTATATATCTGTTCTTAATGCTTGTTTTCAGGCTAAGCGGCAAACGCACGCTGGCGCAAACCACGCCTTTTGAATTCATTCTCCTGCTTATTATAAGTGAGGTCACACAACAGGCGCTGGTAGGGGAAGATTATTCAATTACCACTTCGCTCATCCTTATTACAACACTGATAGGTACCGATCTCCTCTTTTCCATGATCAAGCAAAACTGGCGGGGTTTTGAAAAGGTTACGGAAGGCTCTCCGCTGATCATAGTGGCCGATGGCAAAATGCTGCAGCACCGCGCGAACAAAACACGCGTAAGTGAAGAAGATGTGCTCGAAGCAGCCCGCAACCTGCATGGCCTCGAGCGGCTTGAACAGATAAAATATGCCGTGCTGGAGCTGGATGGCAGCATTTCCATTATTCCAAAGGAAGCGGCCGAATGACGCTGTTCCACAATAGTGTAGAAAAAATGGTTTACCCGCTGGCATATGCTTTGTAATTCTCTGTATAGTTAACTTTTATTAAATCATTTCAAATACTATTACTTATGCCACAAGCAAGAACAGCTACCCGCCGTACAGGATCAAAATCAAAAAAACAAACCTTTGCCGGTACCGGTGCAGGCAATAGCCAGCTGGAAAAATTCTTCGTTGATTCACTTAAAGACATATACTGGGCAGAAAAGCACCTGGTGAAGGCGCTGGCCAAAATGCAAAAAGCTGCTACCACAGATGAGTTGAAGAGTTCAATTGAAGAGCACAGGGCACAAACGGAAGAACACGTTGCAAGAGTAGAACAGGTTTTTGAGCTGATGGGTAAAAAGCCACAGGCCAAAAAATGCGAGGCCATGGAAGGACTTACCAAAGAAGCCGAAACCGTAATCGAAGAAACTGAAAAAGGCAGCATGACCCGTGATGCCGGTATCATTGTTTCCGCCCAAAAAGTAGAGCACTATGAAATTGCCACCTATGGCAGCCTGGTGCAACTGGCGCTTACCATGGGGCAGGAAGAAGTAGCCGGTATCCTGCGCGAAACGTTGGATGAGGAAAAACAAACCGATGAAAATCTCACCATGATCGCAGAGAACAGCATCAACTGGGAAGCAGAGCAGGAAGAAGAAGAGGAGGAAGAGGAGGACGAAGAATAGTAAGTTACAGGCCCAACCATAAATTAAGCAGTAAGATGTTGTGCATCTTACTGTTTTTTTTGCACGTACTTATGGGGTATGGCCTTACATCATCACCGCCTGCGGCCATGCCACGGCCAAAACCACTGGAAGCGTCAATGAAAGCAGTGAATTTTGTTTTTGTGTATATGGTGTACATGACATAACAGGAATTTATATTGGTGTACAATATAGGGTATATTGTATGGCACGGATTTTACATCCATTCATTGATAAATAACCTAAAATAAATTTATATGGAATCAACGTTCAGTACACAGCAGCAAAAGAGGGAAGGTAAAATTGCAAAGAGCATTGAAGAGCAAACTTCTAAAATTCCATCCGATGTGTTCCTGTGGGCGTCCATAGGCGCTATGACCGCTTCACTGGCGTTACAGATCGCCCGTCAAAAACACATGAGCTTATTTGTCGGCCAGTGGGCTGCTCCCTTCCTGTTATTTGGTATTTACAACAAACTGGTAAAACAACGTGGGCATGACAAAACAGACAAGGGCTAGTATTTTATCAGTTACTGTATTACCGTGGCCGCATACGCTTATACAACAGTTTATTCATGTTATACAAGTGTAAGCGGCCATGGTATTTTTATTGATCGGTATCTTCCAGTGGTTCATCTTTGCGAACGTCCGTGTCATGATCAGCAATTTTCATTCCTTCGCCCGCGCCTCGCTCGTTTTATACTTAATTGAAAAGAACAGGATCAATGAGTTGATGAGAAAAGAAAAGCTGTTGGTAAGAATAATAGGGTAATCGGTCTTTTCAATGCCATACCATATCCAACACCCGATGCCGAGGAGCAGAACGATAAACATACCGAGCGAAACACCCTGTGCTTTTTTCTCGCGAATGATTTTAACCAACTGGGGTAACAACGACGCCGAGGTAAGTATACCTGCAACAATGCCTATATATTGTGTGTATTCTTTCAGGTTTTTTATAACAGCCTGATAAAACGGTGTGCCACCGGCCAATCAAAAAGTGACAGCCGGCGCATCCTCTTATATAATGCGCTCCCTTCGCCAGATCAACGCGGTTTGTAGGGGCGAATAATGCATCAGGTGAACCGATTGGTCGGTTAGGTGCAGGTCGCCGAAGTTGTATCGCAACAAATGATAATTGGTTTGCACATCGTACAACGGCCATACGGGGTGATGAATATTATACCTGTACAGGTGTGCGCCATCCTCCTGGTAACAGCAATACCGCTCCGTAAGCCAGCGGTCGAGGGCCGGCACTTCGTGAAAGAAGGAGCCCGGGTTGAAATCGATATCCAGCAGGCTGTTCTCTTTACCGGCGCTCATAAAATAATGGAAGGCGGGTGTTTTGCGAACATCGGCGTACTGATACCGCAGTTTGGTCGTCATCCTGTTTGCCAGTACAGCCAGGTGACTGCCGGCTTTTATCTGAAGGAAATAGATACCGGGAATATTGTCGCGTACCACATACGTGCGCAGGTTGAGTTCGTTAAATACCGGCAGCATTGGTATTACAGACATAACGCGCATGCGCAGGTCGGTAATAGTGAACGCCACCACCGATACCCAGGCAATGCCTGAGAGGGTATCGAGGGTTAATCCGGCCGGTAATAAGGGTTTTACCAATGCCGGTTTTACCGGGCAATGCAGGAATAACGTATCCTTCCATTGCTGGTAAATAAGCCATGGTTTATCGGGCAAAGGGAATGGCCGGTGTTTCCTGAACTGCAACAATTCTTCGGTGGGTATAACGATCATGGGCTTTAAAAAATAAAAACTGCAGGTCGTAACGGCATGCAGTTTTGAATGGTTGATGTATGCCGGTTCAGGCGTTCATCTTTTCCTGGGTTGCCTCGGCATTGATACCGTTTTCGGCAATTTTGGTTAATGCCAGATCGGTATCTTTCTCTTCCTTTAAAGTTGGAACAAGCAGGTCGGCGATCTCTTTTTGTCCCATCGTTTTGGCCAGCGTTATTAAACTTCCGTAACTGGCAATTTCATAGTGTTCCACTTTCTGTGCTGCAATGATCAACGCCACATCGCGTTGGTTGGTGCCCGGTTCTGTTTCGTCTATCACCTGCCAGCCTTCATCAAAAAGCCCCTGTAGTCCCATACATGGTTCGGCCTGTGGCTCGATGCCCATTTTTGCAAAAACCTGTTCGAGCCGCTCTTTATGTCGTGTCGTTTCTTCCATGTGCTGTATGAATGCCTCCTGCAACTCTACATTGGTGGCAGCCTTGCTCATGGTATTGAGTACATTTACCAAATGGGTTTCTGACCAGTAAAGCTCCTGCAAACAGGTTAAGAAAAAGTTCTGCAAAATTGAAGTCTGATTTGTCTGCGATCTGGTTTCCATATAACTGTGTTTTATTATGAATGATGAGCAACATTAGAAGAGAAAACAATAGTCCGACATTAATTCGTTTGTAAGCGATATAACAGGATTTCATTAAAAATCATTCCACAGCCGGCGTAATTATAAAACCCCGTTACTTGGAGGTTTCCATTGTGATAAAAAAAGGGGCGTAATAAATCGTTGCTATTATTGCTCAATTAGGGAGAGCAGCATACAGCTGCAAGCTGAAAGCCCAAAGCCCAAGCAAATACAGAAAGCGCGGAAAGCATGCAATTGCTTTTCTGTCCCGAATAAAAGAACCACAAACCATAAACCACAAACCGAAAGTGTAGGGGCCCGCGAATGTTTTATGAGTTCCGAACAAAAGGAACTTACAACTTATAACTCTTTCTGATTTCCCGTTGGGCGCGTAGGTGGTCGATGGTACTTTTCATTTGCCTTGCCCTTTTCGCCCAGGTAACCGATAGCACCACTACGTGAATGGCTAAAAACAGCAGGGTGGCCGCCATCACCCATCGCATGGTCATGTTATCGGCAAAGACGAACCTTCCGAGCACCAGCAAACAGGCAAGAGCAATAACACGGCTGGTGATCGATGCGCTTGCATACATTCTTATTTTCGTAAGCTGATCTTCCAGCGATCTTTTAAGGTCGGTATTTGATGCCGGAATTTTGGCAAAGGGATGCGGTGGCAGGATATTACCGAGGATTCCAAAAACGGGGCTGCCAGGTTCGTTTATTATGGACCTTAATTCGGTTTCACTTTTCAGGTCCGTTTCTATGTTACGCCAGATCGATTTTAAAATATATTTATCCCGGGGTATGGTGATCTGCTGCTGTACTTTCTTTTTGATCCTGCTTAGTTTTACGCCCACAATGGTTTCGGCAATGCCGGTTATTTCCGCTATCTGGGGGTAAGGCAGCTCTTCCAGGTACAAGAGGAGGATGGCCTTGTCGTCATCGGCCAGTTCCCTGATGGCGATCATCATTTGTTCCCCGATACCGGCATGCGGCAGCTTTTCAGGTTTATTACCGAACCGTTTGGATGCATTGATGATATTGCTGGAAATGGCGGTGCTTAACATTACCTGGTATATACGGTCGCTGAGCTGTAGTTTATCATTACCGGCAGCGGCCGATTGCCATAACCGGAACACGATCTCCCTGAAAAGGGTTTCCTGGTCGTCTTTCGAGTGTTTATAAAGACTGCAAACCTTTCCGATTACTGGTTGATGCAGATCGATCAATATAATAAACTGAGTTTCGTCAGCTTTTTCATGTTGATCTATCCAGTCTATCAAATGCGCTTCATTCATAGTGGTAAAATTGAATGGATATCAGATAATTGTTATTGGTCCCGCGTTGGGTTCTCCCCAATGATAACCATATGTTTTTATAGAATAGTTTTAGGGGTGTGCAGAAGTAATGCGATAAGTACACAAGGATGGCGTTCAGGTATATTGAAAATAATAAGAAAAACCTTAAAATGGGCTTAAAGGCCGGATGTTATTATAAAAAGTCAGTAGTTGTTTGTATTGCTTTTTCTTTCTTAATTTGGGAGTTATAATTCATTGCCATTATTGATGGAAAAAAAGAAATGCATTATTGTTATTGAAGACGAAATTGCTGTTCAGCAGAATATGGTGGAAAACCTCATTCGTAACGAGTTTGATGTGTTTGCGTACTCTAAAGCAGAACAGGCTATAGAATCGGATATTCTTCATGTTGCCGATGCAGTTATCATGGATATCAGGCTGCCCGGAATAAACGGGTTACAGGCAACATCCATCATAAAGAAGAACAATGCTGAATTACCCGTGCTGATGGTTACGGCGTACAGCGATGTACATTACCGCCTGCAGGGTTTTGAAACAGGGGCCGATGATTACATTATAAAGCCGTTTTTTATGGAGGAATTGATCGCGCGGCTGAAAACAATTTTGAAGCGATATGAACTGGTGCCGGGTGGCAAGCGGTTTTACCAGGTAGGCGATCTGAATATCGATATAAAAGGGAAATCTGTTTTCCGCGGAAAGGATGTCATCAAACTCAGCCAGACCGAATTCAACCTGCTTGCCCTGCTGGCCGAAAGCAATGGGTTGCCGGTATCAAAAGAAGAAATACTGAAGAAGGTCTGGAAAGGCAAATACAGCGTTGGCGATAACACAATTGAAGTGTACATAAATTTACTAAGGAACAAGATCGATAAATCTTTTGCCAATAAACTGATCCATACAAAACCGGGATTTGGTTATTTTCTTTCCCCCGGGCAGTAATTTCGCCATACCGAATACATCATAGTAATATATGAAAAGCTTACGGGTACGATTCGCCATAGGGTTTTCCATTCTGTTCACCGTTTTTCTTACCATAGCGCTGCTGATCGTTTATTTTTCATCGGCCGACTTTCGCAAGGAAGAGTTTTACAACAGGCTGAAGGACCGATCGCTTACCACGTTCAAGCTGCTGATAGAAGTAGAACAGATCGATCTTGACCTGTTGAAGGTTATCGATAGGAATACGCTTAACACCTTATACAACGAGAAGATCATGATCTTTGAAGGCGAACAGGTGATCTATAGCAGTATCGATGATAAAAAGATCGACTATGACCGGGCTTTGCTGAAGCGGGCAAAGGAGAATAAGGAGTTTTTTACAACGAAAGGCAACGATGAACTGATCGCTATTTATATCAGGCAGGATAATAAAGACTACACCATTCTGGCCGAAGCCTTCGATAAATACGGCCGCAGAAAAATGACCTTCATGAAATGGGTAATGTTCATCGTATACTTCGCGGGCCTCATCGTTGGCTGGACGGCCACCTATTTTTTTGTAAAACGCGTTATCAACCCGCTTGAATCTTTAAAAAGCAACCTGCAGAATATCAATTCAGCCAATCTTGATATAAGGTTAAAACAGGAAGGGCAGGGGGAAGAAGTGAACAGCCTTGCCGCCCGGTTCAACCAGATGCTGGAGCGGCTGCAGCAATCGTTCAGTATCCAAAAGGATTTTGTGCATTATGCTTCACACGAGCTCAGAACGCCGCTTACCGCCATGATCGGCATTACCGAAAATGCGCTGGGCAGGGAATTGAACGCACAGCAATACCGCCAGGCGCTGGAGCAATTATACCTGCAGCAACAGAACCTTACCGGTATCACCAATTCATTATTGTTGCTGTCAGATTATAAGATCATAACCGAACAGGAGTATCCGCGTGTGAGGCTCGATGAGCTGTTGTTCAGATCGGTTGAGATCATTCAGGTCCTGTTCCCGAATTCGCTGATTGAAGTGAATTTCGAAGGGGAGGCTGCCGAAGAAGAAACGTTGATGATCCATGCCAATGTGCCATTGCTGACCATGGCTTTTAATAACCTGCTGAAAAATGCATTGCAGTATGCCGACGATGGAAAGGCCATTGTGATCGTTCGGCTGCTGAAGAATTCAAAGAAGCTGATCTTTAAAAACCTCGGCAAACCATTGTCGGCGGAAGAGGAAAACCTGATGTTCACACCTTTTTACCGCGCCTCGAACGCCACCGGCATCAAGGGAAATGGTTTGGGCCTGCCATTGGTAAAACAGATCACGGAACTGCACAGGGGAAACGTTAGTTTTTTCAGGGAAGGAGGGTATAATGTTTTTTACCTGTCGTTTGAGGGATGAAAATCGCAAGCTGCAAGCAAATACAGAATACAGCTGAAAGCTGAAAGCCTAAAGCCTAAAGCAAATACAAAATACAGGGGTATGTTAAACGGGAGAATAGTAAAATGTACCATTAATTCAGTAATTAAAGACATTGAATGACGCGGGCAGGCTTTCTATCTTGGACCTGCGTACGAAATGGGTTTTTCGTATCCTAAATACGTTGGTTGTTTTTGTTTGCGCCATCGATGCAATTACCCCTGTATCGATGGCAGCATTTTTTTTATTGCAGTTGGAGCAGTTTATTTATTGCCGTGAGTTACCTGCCATTTGTTATGATTCACCATTCACCATTCACCTATATCGGATAGGCAGTGATACTTTTTGTTTCCGACAACACAAAGAAACTTTGAACGGTTGTGATGTTCGGTAAGGTAGCAAGTTTGTTTCGGTAGAAATCGTGGTAGGCATCCATGTCGCTGGTGGCGATGCGCAGGATAAAATCGAAAGTGCCCGTCATCTGAAAACATTCCATCACCTCGGGAAAACGCGATACCTCTTCTTCAAATGTTTTTAAGGTTTGCGCGGTATGATCATTTAACAATACCTGCGAAAAGGCGATAAGTCCCCTGTTTATCTTTTTGCGGTCGAGCAGGGCAACGATCTTTTTTATATACCCCTGTTCTTTCAGCTTCCTGATGCGCTCATGAATGGTGGCTACCGATTTGTCGAGCTCAAATGCGATCTCTTTGTTGGTAAGTGAAGCGTCTTTCTGTAACAAACGCAGGATCTGAAGGTCGATAGTGTCTAATTCGGGCAGTTGCATATTGAAAAAAGTAACAGGAATTGCTGTATTAAGATTCTAATTTCCGAATAAAAGTAAGAAAAATGGTCGTTTGGCCATAAAATTTATGGATAAACGGCAATCCTATTGGAAATAAACGGAAAGTTCTTCAATTTGCTAAAAGATCCAATTAAGCAAGAACCAAATCTCAAATCACAAGAACCAGATAATAAAATCAGGTCTCAAATTCCAACTACTCTGGTGTGGGTCTTGAAATTTGCGATCTGAGATTTTGTTTTAAGTCCTGGATTTTGAGTTTTGGAATTTATCTGGATCTTGAAGTTTGCGATCTGAGATTTTGTTTTGGGTCTTGCGATCTGAGATTTGCCCTGGAATTTTATTCTCCATTCCGTCTAAATCATTGTGTATGCGATTTTCAACGAAAGCATTTTTCGCTGCTGTTCTCGTATTGTCTGCCCTGAAGGGAAGCGCCCAGATCCTGAATCCCGTAAAGTGGAGTTATGGCGCCAAAAAGCTAAGCGCCACCGAAGCGGTTGTGTTCATTAAAGCTACTATTGAAGGCGGCTGGCATTTGTATTCACAAACAGTGGAAGAAGGTGGTCCGGTTAAAACCACGTTTACCTTCCCTGCGTCTAAAGAATATACTTTAAATGGAACTACCAAAGAGCCGAAACCGATCGTACGCATGGAACCCGCATTCGGTATGAAGGTGGCTTTCTTTGAAAAGTCGGTGATCTTTCAGCAAAAGGTAAAAGTGGGTAAGTTTCCCGCAACGGTAAAGGGCGCTGTGGAATACATGGTTTGCAACGATGAAAAATGTCTTCCGCCTACCGAGCAGGCTTTCAGCATTCCCATTAAGTAATCCTTTATCCTGTCGATTATGTTTTCAAATAACACGTGGCTGAAAGCCCTGTTGATCATACTGATTCTTTTTACCGGCGCTACTGCAGGGCATGCGCAGGATACGGTATCAACCGAAGATATAGAGTTCACCCCTATTGCCGATAGTGCGGCAACGGAGCAGGTGGCCCCTGTAGCAGCCAAAACTGATTCCGTAGCAATAAAACATGCTGTAATAAAAAGCGCTGAAGAAGCTTCGCCCCAAACCCTGCCGGCTATTTTTATTGCCGGTTTGCTGGGCGGTTTTGCAGCCGTACTGATGCCCTGTATTTTTCCCATGTTGCCAATGACGGTAAGCTTTTTTACAAAGAGCTCAAAGGGTAAGGGCGCGGTTGGTAAAGCAATTGTATACGGCCTCAGCATTATTGGTTTGTACGTATCGCTGGGATTATTGATAACCCTTGTGTTTGGCGCCGATGCGCTGAATGATCTTGCTACCAACGGTATTTTCAATTTCTTCTTTTTCTTATTGCTTGTGGTTTTTGCCGCTTCGTTCTTTGGGGCGTTTGAAATTGCATTGCCGTCCGGTTGGGTAAATAAGGTGGGCAGCAAATCGGGCGGCAAAGGTTTGGGTGGAATATTCTTTATGGCCGCCACGCTGGCGCTGGTTTCATTCAGTTGTACGGGACCTATCATTGGTACATTACTGGCGCAAACGGCCACTACCGGTGCGCTGATGGGGCCGGCGGTAGGCATGTTTGGGTTTTCTCTCGCACTGGCGCTTCCGTTCACGCTGTTTGCGATGTTCCCTTCCTGGATGAACTCCCTGCCAAAATCGGGCAGCTGGCTCAACAGCGTTAAGGTAACCTTAGGTTTTCTTGAACTGGCGTTTGCCCTAAAGTTCCTGAGCAATGTTGACCTCGCATATCACTGGAAGTGGTTCGACAGGGAAATATTCCTGTCGCTCTGGATCGTGATCTTCGGGTTGCTGGGTTTGTACCTGTTGGGAAAGATCCGCTTCAATCATGACAGCCCCTTAACCCATATATCCATACCTCGTTTATTTCTGGCGATCATTTGCTTTTCATTTACCATATACCTGGTGCCCGGCTTATGGGGCGCGCCACTGAAAAGTGTAAGCGCTTTCCTGCCGCCAATGAGCACCCAGGACTTCGATCTTTCATCCGGAGTTAGCCATGAAAAACAACCGGAGGCGAACGCAACGCGCAAATACGCCGATCTGTTTGAAGCCCCGAAAGGTTTTCAACCGTTTTTTGATTATGATGAAGGTATAGCCTACGCTCAACATGCAGGCAAGCCGGTAATGATCGATTTTACCGGCCATGCCTGTGTGAACTGCCGTAAGATGGAAGCGAATGTGTGGCCCGATACCGGGGTTAACAAACTGATCAATGACGACTATGTGTTGATCCAGTTGTATGTAGACGATAAAACCACATTGCCCGATGCGGAACAGTATACGACTTCCGATGGACGCCGTATAAAAACCATCGGCAATAAATGGAGCAATCTGCAAACAAGTGAATTCAAAGCCAATTCACAGCCCTTTTATGTTTTGCTCGATCCTAAAACAAAACAACTGCTTACTCCGCCGCAGGGCGCCGACTATGATGTAGAAAGTTATAAGGAGTTCCTGGAAAAAGGACTGGATTCATATAATACCACCAATTAAATAACCATAGTTCCGCGAATTATGAAGCAAGCAATATATTTTGACAATGCAGCCACCACACCGCTCGATAGCGAAGTGCTGGAGGCAATGTTGCCGTTCATGAAAGAAACTTTCGGCAATCCTTCTTCCAATTATTCGGTTGGCAGAATGGCGAAGCTGGGAGTTGAAACCGCCCGCAAAAAAGTAGCGACCCTGCTGGGTGTAGCTCCTGCCACCATTTACTTTACAAGCGGTGGTACCGAAAGCAACAACACCGCCATTGCATCGGCGGTGCTCGATCTCGGCTGTACGCATATCATTACATCGCCCATCGAGCACCATGCTGTTTTGCATACGGTTGAATATTACTGCCGCGCCCAGCAGGTTCCTTTTTCACTGGTGGCATTGACGCAGACCGGTGAAGTGGATTACGATAACCTCGAAGCGCAGTTGAAAGAAGTTACCGCTACCGGGAAAAAGGTACTGGTTTCTTTGATGCATGCGAATAATGAAATAGGTACGCTCCTCGATGTAGTGCGGGTAGGCGCCCTGTGTAAACAATATAATGCCATCTTTCATTCCGATTGTGTGCAAACCGTAGGGCATTATCCGTTGAACTTACTGGAGTCGGGTGTGCACTTTATTTCAGGCGCAGGTCATAAATTTCATGGGCCCAAAGGCGTCGGCATCCTGTATGTGCATGCCGGTTTGCAAATAGAACCGCTTATTTATGGGGGGGCGCAGGAGCGCAACATGCGCGCCGGTACCGAGAATGTATATGGTATCGTTGGTTTTGCCAAAGCGCTGGAACTGGCCATGAACGCTTACGAAAAAGAAAGCCAGTACATCGCCCGGTTGAAAGCATACATGAAACAAAAACTGCAGGAGGTTATTCCCGGGGTTGGTTTTAACAGTCCGGATAATTCATTGTACACCGTACTGAGCGTTTGTTTTCCCAAAACACCCAACAGCGGTTCGTTGTTGCTGGAGCTGGATATGGCGGGTATTTGCGTATCGGGCGGAAGCGCCTGCAGCAGCGGCGAGAACAGCGGCTCGCATGTAATAAGAGCGTTACAGAAAAATGAGGTCTGCAACACCATCCGTTTTTCATTCAGCAAATACAATACAAAAGCAGAAGTTGATAAAGTGGTTGGCGTGCTGGAAGAACTGTTCAGTTTGCAGGAAATATAAATAGTACGATTGCTGCATATATGTGTAGCCATGAAAAGACCATCGCCCGTTGCCGGCATGGTCTTTTTTTTGTTTATATTCTTTCAGTAAATTTAATACCGGATAGTATTAAATAGATAAAAACGGTTTTATGGAGTTCGTCGATTATTACAGTATACTGGGCGTTGATAAAAACGCCAGCCAGGAAGATATAAAAAAGGCATATCGAAAGCTGGCGCGCAAACATCATCCTGATGTGAATCCCAATGACGCGGCATCGAGTAAGAAGTTTCAGCAGATCAACGAAGCGAATGAGGTATTGAGCGATCCTGAAAAAAGGAAAAAGTACGACCAGTACGGAAAAGATTGGGCGCATGCCGAACAGTTTGAACAGGCGAGAAGGGAGCAGCAACGGCAGCAGCCGTTTGGCGGCGGCGGTCAGCGGTTTTCTGCCGAAGATTTCGGTAGCGGCGATTTCTCCGAATTCTTCGAATCATTGTTTGGCGGAAGACCCCAGGGCCAGGGCAGGAGAACGGCAAAGTTTCGCGGACAGGATTATGAGTCGGAGCTAAAGATCGATCTTACAGATGCATATACCACCCATAAACAAACGCTCACGATAAATGGGAAAAATGTGCGCATTACGATTCCCGCCGGAATAGAGGATGGCCAGAAGATCCGCCTGAAAGGGCATGGGGGCGAAGGGGTGAATGGCGGCCCTGCCGGCGACCTGTACATCACTTTTTCAATTGTAAACAATACGCCGTTCAAACGCATGGGTAACGATCTGTATCTTAACCAGGATATCGATCTGTATACCGCATTGCTTGGCGGGGAAATTACCGTCGATACCCTGGGTGGCAAGCTTAAACTGAAAGTAAAACCCGAAACACAGAACGGAACAAAAGTGCGGCTTAAAGAAAAGGGTTTCCCCGTATATAAGGAGGAAGGCAAGTTTGGCGACCTGTATGTGACCATGCATGTAAAATTGCCAACCAACCTTACAGAGAAGCAAAAAGAACTAATAAAACAACTGTCAGAACTGAAATAAACTACTTGCCATGAGTAATGAAACGCTGATCATCGTAAGCGAATTCTGCGCAGCCCATCATATTGAAGTGTCATTTATTGAATCATTGGCGCAGCATGGCCTGGTGAGTATCGAAACAGTAAACGAGCAACAGGCAATACCAGATGCGCAGCTGCCCTCGGTTGAAAAAATGATAAGGCTGCATTACGACCTCGATATCAACCTCGAAGGCATAGAGACCATTTTTCACTTGCTTGAGCGCATAGAAGCCATGCAGCAGGAAATGCATGAGCTGCGCAAAAAGATCGGTTTATATGAATAACGAATTTTAAAGCGGCGGTCAGTTAGTTAAACGAATGCCTGAAGTCCAGGGGCGATACATTGGTTTTCTTCTTAAATAGTTTATTGAACGACTGCGGGTATTCGAAACCCAGTTGATAGGCGATCTGTGCTATGGTAAGCTTGCTGGTGCTTAACAACTCTTTCGCCTTTTCGATCATTTTGGCCTGTATATATTGCTGGGTGGTTTGCCCGGTTAAAGAACCCAGCATATCGCTTAAATACCTTTGCGAAACGTTAAGCTTCGATGCTATATCCTGCACCGCGGGTATGCCTTCGAACAATGCTTCATCGCGGTCGAAATAATCATTCAGCATTTCATCTAGTTTCGTAAGCACATCATGATGCGCCGCTTTACGGGTTATGAACTGCCGGTTGTAAAAGCGGTCGCTGTAATTGAGCAACTGTTCAATTTGTGAAATGATGATGGGCTGACTGAAATTGTCGATCGATTCAGCCAGTTCCCTTTTTATACTCTCGAAGATGCCGCTTATCACCGCCTTCTCCTGTTCTGAAAGACATAACGCTTCGTTGACGGCATAGGAGAAAAAGCCGTAACCCTTTATCGTTTTGCCCAACGTGCTGTTCCTTAAAAAATCCGGATGTATCACCAGCGAATAACCGCTGTAATCGCCTTCAGTGTCTGCGGTCATCATTTGCATGGGTGCCGTAAACACCATTCCGCCCGCGTCAAAGTCATAATAATGCTGGCCATATTTGATCCTGCCGGTAAAATTGAACTTGAATGAGATCTTATACATGTTCATTACAATGGCAGGTGGCAGCGCTGCAATTGGAACGGTAATATCAGCATAATTGGCAATGCTGATGAGCGGGTGTTGCGGCGCAGGCAGGCCAACCGCCCGGTGCAGTTCCGATACTGAATTATATATGGCCGGTGTAGTCATGTGGTAACAGTTACAAATTTAATAAAAGTGAAGGGGATGGCCCTTCACTTTTAATGTGCATTAATTTCCGAAATAAAATCTTTCTTTTTCCAGGATAAAACCTTCACTGCCGAGTTGTTCGCGTTGTTCATGCAGGCCCACCGCATCGTTACCGGCCAGGTAACGGAGTTGTTTTTTACCATCTGTAGCCGCTTCCCAAACCACTTTCGCGATCTCTTCTGCCGGGGTAAAATGATCGGGGTTGAAACTGTAATATAACTTCTTTGTCATTTCATCATAAGCGGCATGGGATGAAGTATCGAGCCCGCGGCTGATAAAATCCGTTTTTATTCCACCCGGGGCCACCGTTTTTATGCCGATGCCCAATTGGTTCATTTCAAACGACAAACCTTCCGCCCAGCCTTCAAGGGCAAATTTGGTCGCGTTATAAATAGAGCTCAGCGGAATACCCATGAATCCCGCAATGGAAGTGGTGGTAATGAACAGACCCCTGCCTTTTGCCCTGAAGTAAGGGATAAAAGCCTGCGTTACCCTGATAACTCCAAACACATTAGTGTCGAACTGCCTGGCAATTTGATCCTCGCGTGTAGCTTCTAAAGGAGCGATAAGGCCATAACCGGCATTGTTGAATACAACGTCGATGCCGGCCATTGCAGTTGCCTCCTGAACGGTTTGCTGAATTTGTTCGGGTTTGGTAACATCCAGTGGCAGCAGCGTAATGTTGCCGATAGCTTTCAGCTCCTGTTCCTTTTCGGGATTGCGCATGGTGGCAATTACACGCCAGCCGTTTGCGGCAAATAATTTGGCGGTTGCTTTTCCGAGGCCGGCAGATGCGCCGGTAATGAATATCGTTTTCATTTTTATTACATTTGATGATGCCACAAAGCTGGCGCTTTACGACAGGCTCCATTTGTCCATCCTGGTATATCCTGTATCCATGTTGGTATGGGCGCCATTTTTCTTTCGCATTAACAAAAATCACCTGCTACTATGCAACCTGTAAGCACTTGTTACCGACTCTGGTATTGATAAAGGTTGAACAGACATTTAAACATGATAAACACAAAATGTTATAACATGAAAACAAACCTGCGGGTGGCCGTTTTGGCATTAACCTGTATAAGTTTTGGTTCGATTGCCCGTGCCCAGTATCCCACCATTCCCCCGGCAATGGAAGATTCTGCCAATAAAGTATTGAATGAAGTAAAAAGAAAGTCTGATGAGGCCTGGGCAAAGGCCCTGCCCATAATAGAAGCCGATGCCAAAAAAGGTAAACCCTTTATACCCTGGGCATCCAAACCATCTGATCTGCCGCAGGCAACAATCCCTGCTTTCCCCGGGGCTGAAGGTGGTGGCGCCTATTCATTCGGTGGCCGCGGCGGCCGGGTGTTCGTAGTTACCAATCTGAACGATAGCGGTGCCGGTTCTTTTCGCGAAGCATGCGAGCAGGGTGGGGCCCGTATCATTGTGTTTAATGTAGCCGGTATCATTCACCTGAAAAGCCCGGTGATCATTCGCGCGCCGTATATCACAATTGCCGGACAAACAGCGCCCGGTGATGGCGTTTGTATTGCCGGTGAATCTGTATGGATAGATACACATGACGTTGTGGTTCGCTTTATGCGTTTCCGCCGCGGTGAAACGCAAGTAACCCGCCGCGATGACGCGCTTGGCGGCAATGGCGTTGGCAATATTGTCTTCGACCACGTATCGGCAAGCTGGGGCCTCGATGAAAATATGAGTATGTACCGCCACGTGTACGACAAAGGCGATGGATCGAAACCGCAGAAACTTCCCACGGTGAACATCACCATGTCGAACTGTATCTTCTCTGAAGGGCTCGATACCTATAACCATGCTTTTGGCAGCACCATCGGCGGACATAACAGTGCGTTTATGCGTAACCTTTGGTCGAGCAATATCAGCCGCAGTCCATCGATAGGTATGGATGGTGATTTCAACTTTGTAAACAACGTTGTATACAACTGGTGGAACCGCAGTGCCGATGGCGGTGATCACCGGTCGTTGTTCAACTTTATCAACAACTATTTCAAACCCGGTCCCATTACGCCAAAAGACCAACCAATCAGTCATCGTATTTTGAAACCGGAGTCGGGCCGCGATAAAGCGAATGCCGAACAGTTTGGTAAAGCCTATGTAAATGGCAATATCATGGAAGGAAATGAAGCGGTTACCCACGACAACTGGGCCGGTGGCGTACAGGTGCGTAACGGGAAAGATGCCGGTGAGTTCACTTCGCAGATACGGGTTGATAAACCTTTCCCCATGCCAAAGGTTACCATTATGCCTGCAAAGGAAGCATATAGCTATGTATTGGAAAATGCAGGCGCTACCTTACCAAAACGCGATGCTGTTGATGAACGCATCGTAAAACAGGTAAAGGAAAATAAGATCTACTATACCGAAGGCGGTAAAACCAATATAGGCAACCAGTTCATCAAACGCCGCTTACCTGTTGATTCCTATAAACAGGGGATCATTACACATCCCAGCCAGGTGGGCGGTTATCCCGAATACAAAGGCGCGCCTTATAAGGACAAAGACAATGACGGTATGCCCGATAGCTGGGAAACCGCACATAAGTTAAATCCAAACAATGCAGCCGATGCGGTAAAAGACCGTGATGGCGATGGGTATACCAATATTGAAGAGTATATCAACAGCGTTGTAAAAGTAAAAATGTAAAAACGTTTTCCCTGGCAGGAAGAAAAAGGTGGGTCATCCGCAAACAGGCGGGCGGCTCACCTTTTTTGTTTATTGGTTTATCGCTATCCGCCGGTTCTGCGGGCGCAGGTACCAGCTTAAAACGATCAGTATAACAAAAATGGTTTGGGCTATCACGCCTGTAAATCCATCACCACTCACCAGGTGCGAAATGACCGCACCGGTCATCAGGAAAAAGAATCCGGCATAGGCCCATTCTTTCAGTAAGGTAAAACCGGGTAACAGCAGCACCAGCACCCCGGCAATTTTCCAGGCGCCTAAAATAGTAAGCATATAAACCGGATAACCAAGATGAATGATACCATCGGTATTCGCTTTCAACCTAAGTAATTGCGAAATGGCCCCCGACAACATACCCAAAACCAGTAATGAAGTAATGATCCAGTAGGCAACCGTACGGCCTTTTGCGGGTTTGTTTTGAAGTGTGGTCATATTGAGTTGTTTTATATTTCAATAATGACCGGGGTGTGGCAAATTGGACAGGCTGGTAAAAATAATTTGCTAAAAAAGTTTTACAGGGAGTTGTAGTGGTGCTGTAGGGGTTAAATGTACAGGTAAAGGGGAATAAATGGTAGTTGTAGTGGAGAAGTAGTAGGAGTGATTGTCAGAAGAAGCATAAAAGTAAATAAGTTACCGGTTGATTAATTTTACCAATGATGAAAAGTTGTCTTATTGCCTTTGGTTTTACGGTTTGCATAACCGTTGGCGGCCTGGAAGCGGCTGCCCAGCAAAAAACGATTGCCCGGCGGGTTGATTCGGTTCTCAAACTGATGACGCTCGATGAGAAGATCGGACAGTTAAATCAATACTCCGGCAGGGAAGAAGTAACCGGCCCCGAAAGCGACAAAAGCGACCTGGTTCAGGAGATCAAAGCCGGTAAGGTTGGCTCCATGCTGAATGTGCGTGGTGCGGTTCATACCCGCCGCGTGCAGGAACAGGCGTTGCAGTCGCGTTTGAAGATCCCCATGATCTTTGGCCAGGATGTTATTCACGGTTATAAAGTAACGTTTCCCATTCCGTTGGCCGAAGCGGCCAGTTGGGACCTGCCGGCTATTGAACAGGGCGCACGTGTGGCGGCTATAGAAGCAGCTGCCAGCGGTTTACACTGGACCTTTGCGCCCATGGTTGATCTTTCGCGCGATCCCCGATGGGGCCGCGTAATGGAAGGGGCCGGTGAAGATACATATCTCGGCAGCCTCGTGGCAAAAGCCAGGGTACAGGGTTTTCAGGGTAAGGGCATCGGTAATACCGATGCCGTGATGGCCTGCGTAAAACATTTTGCCGCTTATGGAGCGGCTACGGGCGGCCGCGATTATAATTCGGTCGATATGAGCGACCGTACCTTATGGGAATGGTACCTGCCGCCTTTTAAAGCTGCTGCCGATGCGGGCGCCGCTACCTTCATGAATTCTTTCAATGATCTCAATGGCGTTCCCGCAACCGGAAATGCCTACCTGCAACGCGACATCTTAAAAGGTAAATGGAAGTTCTCCGGTTTTGTGGTGAGCGATTGGGGCTCCGTTGGTGAAATGGTGAACCATGGTTATGTAAAGGACAAATATGACGCTGCAGCAAGCGCTATAAAAGCCGGCAGCGATATGGATATGGAAAGCCGCAGCTATATTGCCAGTCTTGCAAAGCTGGTTAAAGATGGAAAAGTACCGGTAGCGCTGATCGACGATGCGGTAAGAAGGGTCCTGCACAAGAAATTCGAGCTGGGCCTGTTCGATGATCCGTTCCGTTTCAGCAATACACAACGCGAAGCGGAGCTGGTGGGGAATATACAACACCGCGCCATTGCAAAGGATATGGCGAAGAAAAGTATAGTGCTGCTGAAGAACAAAGACGGGCTGCTGCCTTTGTCGAAGAATACAAAAACCATTGCTGTTATTGGACCCCTCGTGAAATCGGAAGAAGATATGCTTGGTTTCTGGAATGTGGGCTGGCCCGATAACAGCGATGTGGTATCGCAATGGGAAGGACTGCAAAATAAACTGGGCAACAATACAAAACTTCTGTATGCGAAAGGCTGCGAGGTAAAGGATACCAGCCGCGGCGGTTTTGCAGAAGCGGTTGCTGCAGCGCAAAGCGCCGATGTGGTGATCGTAAGTGTTGGTGAATTCCGCGATATGAGCGGTGAAGCAAAAAGCCGCGCCGATATTCATTTGCCCGGCGTACAGGAAGAACTGATAAAAGCATTACATGCAACCGGCAAACCATTGGTGGTGCTGGTAAATGCCGGCCGCCCGCTGGTATTTAACTGGACGGCCGACAATGTTCCTGCCATTGTATACACCTGGTGGCTGGGCAGCGAAGCCGGTAATGCCATTGCCGATGTGTTGTTCGGCGATTACAACCCTTCGGGCAAGTTACCTATCACCTTTCCCAGGACCGAAGGCCAGATCCCCATTTATTATAATTACCTGAATACCGGCCGCCCGGCACCGGATGATGATAAACCGGCAGGCTACCGTTCGGGTTATATCGATCTGCAGAAAAGCCCCCGTTTTGCATTCGGGTATGGATTGAGTTATACCAGCTTTGCCTACAGCGATCTGCAATTAAATAAAACTGCAATGAATAGCAAAGACTCTATTGTAGTAACGTTTAAGTTAACCAATATCGGTAAGGTGGCGGGGGAGGAAGTGGTGCAGTTGTACCTGCGCGATGAAGTGGCTTCGCTGGTACGCCCAATGAAAGAGTTGAAGGATTTTGCAAAGCTTTTATTACAACCCGGCGAAAGCAAAACAGTGCGGTTTGTGATCAATAAAGAAAAGCTCTCGTTCTATAACCAGCAGTTGCAATGGATAGCTGAACCCGGACATTTTAGTTTAATGATCGGCAGCGCTTCCAATGATATTAAGTTGAAGAGCCGTTTTGAGTTGAAGTAAAATAATAAGACCTGTGAGGTCCGTCATTTGAGCTGGCATAAACAGCTGGTATAACCTTACCTGACAGGTCTTTTTTTAGACATTTATACTTTTTCTTTTTTCGCAGATGTGTCAGCCATTTCAAGATGCGTTTGCGCACCGAAATGCATACCGTCATTGGCAAGCGCTTTTTTCAGGGCGACGCTGGCATCTTCGGGTTTGTTCAGGCCGAGATACCCGAGCCCCATCATGTAATAACAATGGGTTTCATTGCGCACCTTCAGATCGTCTTCAAAGATCAGCAGATCGGGTAACGATACTGCGAAATAATCGATCTTCACTTCATCGTTCAAATGCGTTTTGCCGTACGCTACCAGCCGTGAAAAGATCTGGCTGGCTTTTTCTTTTTCGCCCAGTGCATGCCAGGCCAGTCCCTGGTAAAAGATCTTGTCGGGCTGCTGGTCGTTATAGAACATGGCCGCTGTTGGCTCCGATAGCCCCCGGGTTGCTTTTTTGAAGAAGCTGTTGGCTTTTTCTTTATTGCCCATTTCTTTGTATGCACAGGCCAGCCAGTAGAAAATATCATTCTCCTGTGCGCCATGTAATTTTCCTTCGCCTAATCCTTCCGGGTATATCTGTGCCTGTTGCAGGTGATCGATCGCTTTTTCAAAATCACCGGCCTGTATCGCTTTCCGCGCCATGCCCACCAGGCTGTAAATGTATTGTGCCGATACCTTTCCTTCGCCGCCTTCCCAGGGATGGAATTTCCTTTGCATGATAAGGTCATACGCCCTTTCAAAATCGCCGGGGAAATTGTACAACGCCGCTCTTTCCAGGTAAAGGTCATCGCGTTGTTCCACTACGGTAACATGAGTCTCCAGGAACGCCAGCCGTTCTTTGGGCGATTTGTTCAGGCGTTTGTACAACTGGTCAAGCTCCATCAGCACACGCGCATCCGTTGTGTCAAGCGCATAGGCTTTTACATAACAGTGTAGCGCTTTATCGGCGTTGCTGCGTTTGTTGAAATAAGCTATGCCGAGGTTACGATAGGCAGTGGGAAAGAGATCATCCCGCTGCACGGCCAGTTCCCAACTGGCAATGGCATCGTCGTACTGCCGTTTGTCGTACCACAGGTTGCCCAGATAATATGGTGCTTTGGCGTCGGCCGGGTTCATGGTTGCCGCCAGTTGCAATACGGCAAGATCTTCAAGCCGGTTAGGGAAACAGCAGCGCGGATCGGCCTGCGCCCCTTTTATAAAATATTCCGTCGCTTCTTTTGCCTGGCCCACCTGGTGATGAACCCAGCCAAGGTAATACCATAACATAGGCGATGTGGGCGCTTCACTTTTACCTGCTGCCAGTTGCAGTAGTTCTATTGCTTCTTCCCATGCGCCTGCGGCCACATAATCCAACGCGTACTCAAAATAGTTATGTGCATGTCCGCGCGCTAATCGCACCAGCAGATCGAGCGCGCGTTGCGCTGCCGTAGCATCGCCGGTGGCGGTATATAACTTATGTTGTTCAAATAAGACCGAAAGGTTGAACAGGTCTTTTCCCAGCGCTTCCTTACATACACTCAAAGCGGTTTGGTGCCTGCCCAGTTTTCTTAATGCCAGCGCTTTCAATGTTATGGCCTTGCTGTTTTTTGCATTGCGGTCGAGCGATAATTGAATATGTTCCAGCGCCAGTGAATAATCCTCCTGTGCCAGATCTATTTGCGCTACGGAAAAGAAACCGCTGTCCTGCCACGCATTATTCCATGTCGCCTTGTAAAACGCATTGTACGCTTCTTTTAAACGGCCCTGCCATTTTAAACTCAATCCGAGGTTATAATAAGGCTCGCCGTCATAAGGGTTCGGGTTGCGGCTGATAAGCGTTTCAACCGCTTTGCGAAAGTACGGTTCGCTTTTGGCAAACTGTCCGCGCCGCAGCAGCCATAACCCAAGCGCATTGTTGTTACGAATGTCTTTGGGATCCCTGCGCAACGCTTCTTCATAATAAGGCACCGGGCTGTAGGTGGCATGGCGGTATTGTTCAAGGTGCAAACCCGTCAGGTACAGCTGCTCGTTGTTTTCTGCGTCTTTTGGTTCCGGCGCTGCTTTGGCCGGTTCGGGAATGTCGTTTTGTTTGTTGGCCTTGTGCTCATATCGCAAAGCTTCCTTACCGTTTTTGTCGGTCAGTATAAGCAGAATATTGTCCGGTGTTATGTCGGCGGTAACGGCAATGAATTTTATATACACTGTTTCCGGACTAACCAGAAAAACTTCGTTCAAGAATTCCTTATCGCCTTTCGTTAAATGAATTTTGAGTAATTGCGCTGAAGTGGCATAAACTTTCACTATCAGTTCGCCGTTCTCTTTTTCTACATTCAGCAACACATCCTTTGTAGCATTCTTCACTACGCCCAATTCTCTGTAAGGCATAAAGTATTGCGTGAATGATTTTTCCTCATACGGCATCAGCCAGCTGAAGTCGGGCTGGTTATCTGTGAACACGCCGGTCATCAGTTCTATGTATGGGCCATCTTCATCGGTAAGGTTTCTGTCCCAGGCCTGGCCAAAATCGCTGTGCCCCCACGTCCATTGTTTTTTACCAGGCGATACATGATGGTTGGCAACGTGTAATACCCCTGCCTGTGTATCGTGCTCATAACCGCCAACAAAATCGTAATCGCTATTCACAGCCATATAGGAAGTAGGCACCGGAATATTTTTGTAACGCGAAATATCCGTGCCGGGTGAGTAATCTACTTTATAGTAAGTGCCGGTAGCGATGGGGAAGGTAGAAACATCTCTTTTTCCATGATCAAATACTGCGTTCACATCTGGCGGGAAAACGGATTGATAATGATCGTTCACCTTCACTGCGGGATTGGCCCACCACAAAAATGTTTGCGGCAAAGGGGTGCGGTTAAAAAGTTTTACTTTTATTTCGAGATAGGCTTTGTCGGGGTGTAAGGTAAAACCGGCCATTCCTTTTGTGCGGAACATGCGCTCCACTTCGTTTACCCAAATCGTTTTGCTGCCGTCTGCATTTTCTTCTATTGTATAATCTACCGGTTCAAAAGTGCTGGGGCGGTGGTGTTGCGGCCAGTTGAATTCGATACCGCCTGAGATCCAGGGACCGCATAAGCCAACCAGCGCCGGTTTAATAACCTGGTTATAATAAATGAAATGGCGTTGTTTTATTTTGTCGTAAGCCATTTGCACGCGGCCGCCCAGTTGCGGCAGTATCATGATCTTCAGGTATTGGTTCTCGAGAAATAAACCCTGGTATGACTTGTCTTTTTTCTCGTCATAGATCTTTTCTATAACCGGGTTGGGGTATACGGCGCCACTGCTGCCCTGGTAAACCCGCTTTTCAAAGAACATGGGGTTCTTGTCAGGCTCGCCCGCTTCATATGTAGGAATGGTTACTGTTTCTTCCCAAACGCGAATCGTTGACTGGCTCATTGGCTGATTAAAATTAGTTCTGATAGTTAACAAGAGATTTAAAACAAACTTAGCTGTAATGGGTATGCTGCAAAATGGAAAATACTTCGAAAATGATGGACAATGTTACGGTTGACTGACCGTAAGGGATTGCACCTTTTTTGCATCTACCGTTGTAACAGGTTTGAATGTTTCGCCGGCCATGTATTGTTTCAGGCTGTATAGTAATTGTTTTGCTTCAGGGCGTTTGTGCTGATCTGTTAGCAGATCGATACCTGTGATCAGTAATTTGCCTTTGCCGGTTTTGCATTCTGTTACCAGTGCCAGCGGACGCGCGGTTACCCAGTCATCGATCACCCGTACAATGGCCGGCAGGCCCTTTTGCAGTGAATCGAGGATGATAGCGCCGGAATGGCTCATGGCATCCCACCATTGCCAGTTGCTATGGTATTGGGTGGGAAATGCTTTCAGCGCCGGATGTGTTGGATTACACAGGATGCCGAGTGTAACCGGCGGTTGGTTATGCGTCCACGCGGTATTCCAGAAGATGCTGGAAAACCCGATGGCTATATCGCCGCCTCTCTCCGGCCGCAGCGTTCCTTTCTTCAGTGTCAGCAACACCTTGCCGCCTTTATCGAGTGTTTCCTGTGCTGTTGCATCCAGTTGTTGCGTTACCAGTATTTCCTGGTTGTTATCAGGTAACGAAGCGGGGTATACAAACAGGTCCCAGTTGTTTTGATAATCCCCAATGGAAACGGTTAAGGTAAGCCGTTCGGGTTTTTGTATGCTTTGTAATGATTGTTTGATAGTGCCTAATTGTATGGCATTGCCCACTGCTATATTGGTTACTGGCAATTGTCCTTTGAAAAGCATATTGCCCGCTTCGTTTTTGATGCTCCACGCCGGCGTTGCATTGTTAAGCGGGCCCGCGCTGAATTGCGCTACTTCCACCGGTATATTCAATTCTTCATTGTTCAGCCAGATCATCTTTGACATTTTTGCCAGGGGAACTACCGCGTTACAGAAACGGCTATACGCTTTGGCGGTAACATACCCCTTTTCTTCCCAGAACGGGCTCAGCACGCCTACGAGGGCGGTACCCTGACCGGGAAAATCGTGCAGATCGAGCAACTGGAAACCGCCAAAACCCGGTGTGCGCAGCGCAGCTTCAATATCTGCTTTGTAGCACAATACCTGCAGTTTTCCCGAGGCAAGCAAAAAGCTGTCGGCCAGTTTTCCCATGCCATGGTTATTGAGCTTGTCGCGGAAGATCTCGAAGTTCTTTGCTTTCAAAACCCCGGTATATTTTTTAATTTCTTTGAAGTCGGGGTACACACACCATTGACCTATTTCATGACTTACCGTAGGATGCTGCCACTTGCCGATAATGTCTTTCCAGTTGTAATCGGCTTTGGGCGGTTGGGCGTTGATGATACTTTTTAAACCTGCGCCCCATGCCTGTATGCGGGGATCGGGAGTGCTGTTGTAATCCTGTTGGTCGATCACCGGCCAGCCGGCGCCTGTGGTATACAAACGGCGCGGGTCTTTATGCTGCCAGTAAGCAACGAAATCAGTAAGGTATTTGACATGGTTCTTACCACTGGGTTCGTTGCCATAAGCCATCATACAAAAGGAGGGATGATTACCAAAGGCTTTTACCACCCGCTCGCTTTCTTCATATATGTATCGATCGAGCGGTTTGCCGTCACCGATGGGCGAGCCCTGGTTGGCCCATGAGGAACATTCTATATGCAGGTAGAAACCGAGGCGGTCGGCAGCGTCAAAAGCGGCGGCGGGCGGCGTCCAGGAGTGAAAGCGCAAATGGTTCAACCCAAATGAGCGCGCCACTTTGAAGATCCTTAACCACGAATCGATGTCGGTTGGCGGATAACCTGTTTTTGGGAAGATGGCGCATTCGAGCGTGCCGCGCAAAAAGGTAAGCCGGCCATTGATGGTGAACTGGGTACCCTGTGCTTTGAAATCACGCATGCCGAACTGCACCTGCTTTTCATCTTTATTAGCGCCATGTTGCAATTGTACGTTCATCGTGTACAGGTTGGGGCTGAATTCATCCCATAGCAATGGGTTGGCGCCCATGGCATAACGCATTTCAATAGTTGTACTGTCGCCGGTTATTTCTATTTCCTGTGTAACTGGTTTTATTTTTTCAGCGCCGGAGCGAAGCGCTGTTGCCATCATACGCAGACTGGCTTTTACCGGTTTGCCCGTACTGTTTCCAACCGTTACTTTGGCCAGTACTTCTTTCGCGTGTATATCAGGATACAATTGCACTTCGTGAACATAGAGGGGTGAACGCGCGGTAAGCGCCAGTTTTCCCACCATTCCGTTCCAGTTGCTTTGGGTATGATCTGAAATGCTGTGCGAGTTCACGCCTACATCAAACCCTTTTACGCGGTTATCGATGCGAACGGTGATCTGGTGGGCGCCGGGAGTAAGCACGTTGGTAAGGTTGAAAACATGCGGGGTGCCCAGACTATTCTGCATGCCAATTTCTTTCCCATCTATCCAGAGCGTGGTTTCCCAATGACTGCGCTCGATGAATAATTCCAATTGTTTGCCTTTCCAGGCGGCGGGGATATTTACCGTTTTCTGGTACCATGCCGCGCCTTTGTAGTATTTCACTGGTTGCAGCCAGAAGGGGATCTTTATATTTCCTTTTTTACGATAGGCTGCATACTCAGGTTTGAAGAACCAGGAGGAATCGATGATATTGCCTATCCAGGGGGTATGCGTGTCAACCTCATTGCCTTTTCCATTGGTGGCCATAGAGCCGGGCAGTTTAATGGCATCGGACAATTTACGGTTGAACCATTGCTGTTCTACGCCTTTATCGAGCGAATCAATTTGAAATCGCCATTCGCCCGACAGGTCTATTGCGTATTGAACCAGATGGATCGTTTGGCCCTTTGCAATCGAAATGTTAGTGATAATGGCTAGTAAAATAACGTAGTGAAACTTTTTCATTGGCAATTCGTTTTTTTATTCGGGACTTATAAATATTCGCGGGGCTCGCCGCTTTCGGTTTATGGTTCTTTTATTCGGGACTGAAAAGCAATTGCATGCATTCCGCGTTTTCTGTTTTTGCTTTAGGCTTTGGGCTTATAGCTGTATCCCGGCAAATCTTACATTTATCTGCGCGCCGGTCAATAGAAATTGTTATTAAAAAGATGGATTATATTATGGAAGCCGTAACGCAATCGATTTCGTAAATTTTATCTTTTTCGCTTTCTGTCCCGGAGGTTCAGCCAGATGCTCATGATCACACTTATTACAAAAACAATGAGCGTAACATTGTTTACCAGGGGTTCATTGAAATTAATACCAGTAAGTTTTAGAAGCAGGAAATGAATGTAGGAGTTTTGCTGATCGTGGTAGCCAAGGCGTTCCCGTACGTCCCAGTGCCAGTCGGTACAAAGGCAATACCCCCAACCGAACCAGATGCCCAGTACAAACCAGGAAAAGGCGGTCAATGACAGGGTGACCAGGTTCCATTTCCTGGTTGCACGAAATAGCCAGCCTGTTATGTTGAACAGCGTAAAGAGTGTGTGGAATACAAAGAAGAAAATATTCAGGAACTGGTACCACATGACCCTGCATTGAGATATATGGTAATTTACTGAATTTATAACAGAGTGCAGAACATATCCTTTTTATCTGCTTCAGCGGTAAAATGTGGATTTTCGCCGCACCGGCATCTTATAACCAGTAACCTTAAACTCTAAAGGATGAGAAAGCTGCTGATATTAGTTCTTTTACCGATCGTTTTTATGTACCGCGTGAATGGTCAAACCGCCACCATAAAAGCGCCGGTCACCTGGCCGTATATTGAGGATACTGCCAAAAGCACTTTCAACCGGTTTACGATAAATGGCCATTCTTTTGGCGAGAAGGATACCACTATCAAAGTGCGCATCAATCCCAATGGCTTTGATAGTTGTGCGGTGATCATTGCAAAAGATACAGTACGTTTTGTAACAAAATTCAGGGCTGGTGAAATGTATGAGATAGAGCAGGGCTGTTGCTGTGCGGCTTTCACCATGAAGGCAAAGAATAATGCTGCGCGGGGCACGGTGGAGTACACGAATAAAACCAACAGGGATCTGGGGCTGGTGATAGCGGAAGCGAATATCGATACGGTAAGAAAAAGAAAAACGCATACTACATATGCCAGTGAATCAATGATGTGTTATTACAAACCTTGCAGCATATTAATAACCGAAACGGAATATCTTTCCGGTAAGTACGATTACCAGGCAGATAACCGTGATTATGACAAATTATCGCAAGAGCAGGAGAAATTTATCCTGGCGAAAACCTGGTTTCATTTTCTGCATGGCGAAAAGATAAAAGTGGAGTATAATGAGAAAACGGGAGCTGCCCCGATAAAGCTGACAGGTTACCTTACTAAAAGTGAAGAAAAGAAGTGGCGGGGTTTTTAACCTGATTAATGAAATTATATTGTTATGTTGCATGATTGACCAGCTGAATCCTGTATGACCCCTGTTCAAACCTTTAGGTTAATAGTTCCCACCATAATTTATTATGCTGTAACTACAGCGGTAATTTTCTTTTTACATAAGCTCGATCCCGGCGGGCCCTGTGTGCCTGGTTTGGGCATGTCTGCTGCTTTTGTATTTTTCTGGATCACGATCGCATTGCTGGCGCGCCATTTTTATCTGGCAATCAGTGGGAATAAAAAACACTATCTTGTAGCCATACTTCATACGCTGGTTCTGGGTACATGCCTCGTGCTGGTTGTTAACAGTTAAAGTATTATTGAGATATGACAGATAAACCGAAGATCGAACTCAGGAAAACCCTCATTGCCGACCTCGACCTGTTATTCCAGTTTCAGCTTGATGAGGAAGCTTGTTTCATGGCTGGTTTTATGTCGAAAGACCATGATGACAAACGTGCGTATATAGAAAAATACACGCGATTTCTGAGCGATCCCACTATTCATATGCGAACGATATGGTTAAACGAAAATATCGTTGGCAGTGTGGCCAAATATGAAATGGATGGCCATGCCGAGATCACCTATTGGATCGACAAAAAATATTGGGGACAGGGTATTGCCACCAGGGCGCTTAATGAATTTTTGAACCTGGAAATTACACGGCCGATTTTCGGGCGCGCTGCATTTGATAATGCCGGTTCGCAACGCGTGCTGGAGAAGTGCGGGTTTGTAATGACCGGCACCGATCGCGGATTTGCATTGGCACGAAATCAGGTGATTGAAGAGTTTGTTTATAAACTGATGTAATTTCCAAATGCTCTCTCACTCAATAATATGCAACTTCTTAATCACTCCCTGGTAAAATTGCCTGCCAATGGGAATGATTTCTCCGCCCACGGTTAAATGATCGCGGGTTATATTATCTATAAAAAGAATGGAAGCAGCATATGCACGATGTGTTTTGATAAACATATTGGCAGGAAGACTTTTCAATGCCGTTGAAAGGCTCGACCGCACCATGTGATAGGTTTTATTTGAAAGAACGATCTTCGTGTAATTCCCTTCCGTAACAAGACACATCACATCTTCGGGATTAACACTTTTCAGTTTTTTGTTCTGCCATACAAATAAGGGGTGTAGCATAACGAATAAGCTTTGAGGTTACAGGATGACAATTTAAAAAGAAAATATTAATTAAACTTTCGGTTGTGTTTATGTTACGCATCCGGTGGTGTGAGACACCTTAATGCGACCTTAATGCTACCTCATTGGTGCCTCGGCCCCCGTGGACCTATTGAGGTGGTTTCGAGGAAGCAAAGAGGACCAAAGAGGAGAAACCGAGGTTCCAGCGCGATTCATCACACCGTTTTCGTACGTTCATCACACCGATATTCGACGCTCGTCACATCAGAAAATCTCTTTCCGGGGAGAAAATGCGGTTCGTCACACCAGTTTCCGAAGCCCGTCACATCAAGGAGTAAACACCATCACATTTTTGAAAAATGAGGCTGTGATCTGCTATACATTTGAGTCATCAATCAACGCCAAAGGAGTTTCGCTCAGGGCTACCGGGAAGAGCGAACCCGGGAACCTTCTCCGCGGCAGCGATTGACAGACGTTCACAAAATCTTTAACTTTTAAAATTTTAGTTTATGGCACATTCAAATAACAGCGTTATTACTGGCAAATTGAAAGGAACCCTTGGGAAAGAACTCGTATTTCGCGAGTGGCAGGGTAAAACAGTAGTAGCTAAAGCGCCTAAAGGCAGGAAAGGAGAAGCAACTGCTGCGCAGGCCGAAACTCAGGAGAAATTCCTTATTGCATCACGATATGCAAGGGCAGTGATCAATCGCGCAGATAAAAGCATGGCAGAAGCCTATGCCGCTGCGCTGAAACCCCGGCAAAACGTGTATAGCAGAGCGTTGGAAGACTGTATGTCTCCGCCCATTGTAAAAAGCATCACTACGCGTAATTATAAAGGCACCGTTGGCGATAAGATCGTTATTCGTGCAATAGATGATTTTCGGGTAGTGAGCGTACGGGTAGAGATATCTGCTGCCGATGGCACGTTACTGGAAACCGGTAATGCCGAACCAGACGAAAACGGAATGGATTTTACATATCTTGCCACCCAGGCTAATAACCTGCTGGCTGGAAGTAAGATCACCGCCATTGCAACCGATGTTCCGAAAAATGAAGGGATATTGCAAGTATCTTTGTAATGCTTTTACAAGGGATCACGTTCCGGCCAGGCCGGAATGTGATCCTGTTTTTAAGCAATTTTAAAAAGGGTATATGAGTCAATTGCCAAAGCGCCACTTCTGGGAGTGGTTCAAACGGAATAATCAGGAGTATCTCGATCTGAATAATAAATCGAAAAAAGAAAGAGCGTACTGGTTGCATGAGCTGAACGCCCATTTGCGTGCCTATTATAAATTCTTTGAGTACAGCATGGCGTTGCCTGAAAAAGGAATAGCCCGGCTTACCATCACAGTAAATGGCAAAGCGATGCATTTTAAAAAGGTGGATTCGTTTGTGGCCACCGCGCCCGAAATTCCGGGCTGGAGCATAAGTGCGCTGGAAGATCCCATGCCGGTTGAATTTTTACTGGAGAAACAAATGGGTGAGGCGGGGGCAGACCCGGCGGACTTCAGTTTTTCCTTTGATGGTATTGATACGGAACTGGCGCATGTTATCGTATACCATCCATTGTGCAGCGATGATAATGCCGCGCGTTTCCTGGAACTGGCGTATGGCGCGCTATATAATTTATTAGGCGAACGCTCATTTGGCCTCGATCTGGGCCACCTTGAAGTCGATAATTTGTCCAATGCCGACAAGGATAATGTGTACCCGATCGATAAATTACCTACCTATATCGGTTGGCGTAAATCGCCGGTAGTGGTGGGGCCCGATGGAACATTGGAGGGGATGGGTAAGTGATCGTAAACAAGCTCATCTAAGAATATAATACTTATTGCTACATAAAGTTTTCATGCAACTGTCCAGTTTTGATACATTACGCTGTTCGCTGCGGAACAGGTTGTGGCAGTCCCTTTTCGATAAACCGGATAAACCCAGGGTAGAAGAAAATAAAAATGCCCATTGATAAAAGAAGTGCTCCTTTTATTACAACCTGCAGAATGGTATTGCCGGTTGATGTTCTGGAAATTTACCGGCGATAAACGCCAGGCCACTATCGATATGATCGAAATGATGCTCTCCCGCAGTTCCTTCAACAAAGTAAATACGAACCCGCGGAGAAACAATGATGCTATTAGTTAGCAATTGCTGTTTTCTGTTTTCTGCTTGCGGCTTTCAGCTTGCGACTTGCGGCTTGCAGCTTTTCCGGTACCTTTACCGGTAATATTCAACAAGCCGGTGTATGTCAAAACTATTTACCCCACTTCAGCTAAGATCAGTGCAGTTCAGGAACCGGATCACGGTTTCACCAATGTGTCAGTACTCCTCAACAGATGGCTTTGCTTCCGATTGGCATCTGGTACATTTGGGCAGCCGGGCGGTAGGTGGTGCGGGATTGATTATTTCAGAAGCGGCGGCCGTTTCGCCCGAAGCCCGTATTTCTCCATACGATCTCGGCATCTGGAAAAATGAACATATAGAAAAGTTGAAACAGATCACTTCATTTGTTAGTGCACAGGGTACGGTGCCGGGTATACAACTGGCGCATGCCGGGCGTAAAGCCAGTACCAATGTTCCGTGGGAAGGCAGGGGCAAAGTGACTGTTGAACAGGGTGGGTGGACTGTGGTAGCGCCTTCGGCCATAGCTTTTGCCGATAACTATCCCATGCCGGTTGCATTGGACGGGAAAGGTATTCTACAGGTGATTGCCGATTTTACCGCAGCGGCGGCCCGTGCCCTGCAGGCCGGGTTTAAAGTAATAGAAATTCATAGCGCGCATGGTTACCTGTTACATCAGTTTCTGTCGCCGCTCAGCAATAAACGCACCGATAATTATGGCGGGGCTTTCGAGAACAGGATCCGGTTATTGCTGGAAGTGATTGCCGGGGTTCAAACCGTATGGCCCGCCGATCTGCCGGTATTCGTACGCATCTCAGCAACCGATTGGGCGGAGGGCGGCTGGCACCTTGAAGAGAGCGTTCAGTTGGCCCGTATATTGAAACAAAAAGGTGTTGATCTTATCGACGTATCATCGGGTGGTTTGGTCAGTCATCAGCGGATCGCTGCCGGACCGGGATACCAGTTGCCGTTTGCTTCCCGTATAAAAAAAGAAACAGGCATCCTTACCGGCGCCGTTGGCATGATTACAACCACCATGCAGGCGGAAACCATCCTGGTGAATGACGATGCCGATATGATCATCATGGCGCGCGAACTGCTTCGCCAGCCTTATTTCCCTTTGAAGGCGGCGCATGAGTTGAATGAAAAAATAAAGTGGCCGGTACAATACGAAAGAGCGAAATGGTAGTCGGCGGTCATGAAGGTTGTGGTATCGCTTATTTTTTAAAACAGAAAGGCTGACTTTTGCAATATCTTCTAAAGTTCTTTTACCGTTGGTTGTTTGCGCTATGATCTTTACACCCACAAGTGGTGTGTTGGCTTTGTGTAAACACCGCATAAGGTTCTTGTACTGATTTTATTTATAATAATTCAGACATTTGATGAATAAATTATGCTTGGTGCCGAAACTGTTATAAATGCCGGAGCGGCTTAAACCGGTGACCTTATTCAACTCATCCATCGATGTACGGTTATACCCCTTTAGCCATGGCGGTCTTTTGTTTTATGTAAGATCACGAAATATCGAAGCGGTTGACGATCCTGGTAAGTTCTATCACATTCGGTACATTCAGTTTTTGCAAAATGTTGGCCTTGTGTGTGCTTGCGGTTGAAATATGAATAGATAAGATTTCGGCAATTTCCGACACGTTTTTGCCTTTAACGAGATGCGTCATTACTTCCAGCTCGCGGGCCGAGAGATTTATAAAAGGACTTTTACCGGTTTCCTCGTCTGTTGGTTCCCCCGACAGAAGGGCCTGTAATGCCGGGCTCATGTATTTCCTGTTGTTCATTACACTGGTAATGGCCCTGCGTAATTCACTGGTGTCAGCTTCTTTGTTGATAAAACCCATTACGCCCAACTGCAGGTACTTGCGTGCATAGATCTCTTCACAGCTCATTGTGAGAACAAGTACGTTGGTTTTACGTGCAAGCGTGAAGATGTTCTTAAGCAGGTTCACAGAATCGGTGCCGGGCATGTTGATGTCCATAATAAAAAGATCATAAGCGGTAGCCTGGATCTTTTTCCATGCGCTGTCGCCATTACTGCATTCATCGATATGCACGGCTGAAAATTCAGCTTTAATAAGTACGCTGATACCTGTTCTTACAATACTATGGTCATCGGCAATTAAGATCTTTTTCAAGATAAAGCTTTGGGGTTTATAAGGGGTGTAAGCTATCGGGTTTTGCAAAGTTGCAATAATAATAAATAATATCTGAGCGAAACTGCGAAAACGTTTTCCTTCAGTATAAATATATAGTGTTTAGGTGCAGATGTTACCTGTTTTTTCCAAGTATTACTACTTCGCCGGTTAATTAAAATCGACTACTTGCACCTGTAAATGTAAATGCTGATGTAAATGTACCCGGCTGCTTATTACGGTTTTACAGGTTACATTTTTTACGTCTGTAATAATGAGGGTTATACCAAAACTAAACTGCCCGGGAAACCTGATCCTATGCTTTATTTTTTAAGATCCAGTATCCACAGACCCGTTTTTTCAAACGGGTCTTCTCCTGTTGGGCTGGCCCGTAAATTGATTATACATTAATAATTTATATTTGGTGTCTTAAATATAAACTTATGTTCGGAGATCTGTTCAGTAAATTACAGGAAGCGCAACAAAAAATGCAGGAGGGCAAACAAAAGCTGGGCGATGTGATCATTGAAGGGGAGGCCGGCAATGGCGCTGTTAGGGTTTCGGTGACCGGAACCCGGGAAATTAAAACAATTGCCATCGATAGTCAATTGATGACGGCCGACAGAAAGGAAGAACTCGAAGACCTGCTGATAACTGCCCTGAACCGGGCACTCAAAAATGCCGAACAGGCCTGGGAAGATGAAATGAAAGATGTTGCCGGCGGTATGTTAGGCGGGTTGGGCATGTAATATTATAAATACCGATATTTTTGAAACAGCGTCCGGCAGTGGGCGCTGTTTTATTTTGGGAAACGTTCCGGAAATTTAATTTTTGATGTATTCCCTAAAAAGCTACTTTTGCAACGATATTGCAAATTGTTTGAATCCGTTCAGAACATATAAATACCTGTCAGGCGCGTTCCTTTTGGCGTTATATGCGTTTTTGGCAACGCCGGTGCAATACTGGCATCACCATAAAACCATATATGTTGCCAAACAAACGCATGCATCGGATAGTCAACAGCATTTTCTTTTCCAGGGCGATGGCCCGCAACAGGATGCTAATTGTCAGGTTTGCTCCCATAAGTATTCTGCCTATAGCGAAATAGCAATACTGGCATTTAACCCGGGCCATCACGTTACCGGGGCGCAGTTTGGGTATTATCAATTGCCGGCTGTAACAGCTCCTTCCTTCCCCCTGCCCAACAAGGGACCGCCTGTAGTTTTCATTTAACTATCTATTTACTGTGGTTTGTCTTTGGCATTAAATTGTTGCCATAAGCATGTTTTAGGCTAAAGCTAAAGCCCAAAGCATAAAGCTTAAAGCCAAAGGCAATACTGTTTTTGAATTTTTGCATTCGGCTTTTGGCTTACGGCTTTTAGCTTTCAGCTTGTCGTTTCACGATTGCCGATTCACGATTGCCGATTCACGATTCACGATTCAGAAAGTGACCAATCACCACCTGACATTGTTCATTCCATAACAATCACATACACATGCCTGTATTACAAGCTACGCAGCTTGGCAAGCAGTACAATGATACTGCGGCCCTGCGCAACCTTAATTTATCTATTGAAAAAGGCGAGATCTTTTGTTTGCTGGGACAGAACGGCGCCGGCAAAACAACCACCA